>CAXTCC010000189.1:0-3127 GCA_964242015.1 uncultured Variovorax sp. | reverse complement strand
CGCCAGGTACCAGTCGAGACTGCCCGGATTCGCCATCGCCTCCTTGTTGACGACCTTCTCCAGCGGCTGGCCGAGCAGCAGCTTCTTGATCGGCAGTTCCTGCTTCTTGCCCGACAGCGTGCGCGGAATCTCCGGCACTTCGAAGATGTCGTTGGGCAGGAAGCGCGGTGACAGCTGCGTCTTGATCGCGTTGTTGAGCCGGGCGCGCATGGCCTCGTCGAGCGCGACGCCGGGCCGCAGCACGACGAACAACGGCATGTAGCTGTCGCGGCCCAAATATTCGAGATCGACCACCATCGAGTCGAGCACTTCGGGCAGGCCCTCGACGGCGCTGTAGATCTCGCTCGTGCCCATGCGCAAGCCTTGCCGGTTGATGGTGGCGTCGCTGCGGCCGTAGATGATGCAGCCGCCGTCGGCGCCGACCTTGAGCCAATCGCCGTGACGCCACACGCCGGGATAGGTGTCGAAATAGCTCGACAGATAGCGCGCGTGGTCGACGTCGCCCCAGAGGTACAGCGGCATCGATGGAATGGGCTGCACGCACACCAGCTCGCCGACTTCGCCGATGACCGGCCGGCCCTGCTCGTTCCACGCCTCGACCGCGGCACCGAGCTGGCGGCACTGCATCTGGCCGGGCACTTCGGGCAGCTCGCGATTGCCGCCGACGAAGGCGCCGCAGAAGTCGGTGCCACCGGAGATGTTGCACCACCACACCTCGGATGCGCCGGCTTCTTTCACTTGCGCCGAGCCCCAGCGTTGCACGTCTTCGGGCAGCGGCGAACCGGTGCTGCCCAGAACGCGCACACGCGACAGGTCACCGCACTCGGCCGCGACCATGCCCGACTTCATGCAATTGGTGAAGTACGCCGCGCCGGCACCGAAGAAGGTGACCTTGTGCTTGGCCACGAAGCGCCACAGCACGGCCCAGTCGGGCTTGTCCTTGCTGCCGGCCGGATGGCCGTCGTAGAGGCAGATCGTCGCACCGAACGCCAGCCCGGACAGCTGCGAGTTCCACATGACCCAACCGGTCGAGCTGTACCAGTGGTAGCGCTCGCCGAAGTTGTTGGCGCTGTAGCTGGCGCCGACATCGTTGTGCAGGCCGCATGCGTACATGGTGAGGACGACACCGCCGTGCCCATGCACGATCGGCTTGGGCAAGCCGGTGGTCCCGCTCGAATAGAGGATCCACATCGGGTGGTCGAACGGCAGCCATTCGGGCGCGAAGGCGTGCACCTCCGCATCGTCGCGCGACGTGGCCGTGGCCCAGTCGCTTTCGGCCGCGACGGCTTCTGCCGCGAACGGCGTGCGCAGCACCAGCAGGTTCTGCACGCTCGGCAGCGCGTCGCGCAGCTCGCGCACCACCTTGCTGCGATCGATCGGCTTGCCGCCGTAGTGCACGCCGTCGGCGGCGATCAGCACCTTGGGCTCGATCTGCCGAAAGCGGTCGACCACCGCGGCGGTGCCCATGTCGGGCGCACACACGCTCCACACCGCACCGAGGCTGGCGCAGGCCAGGAACGCGACCATGGTTTCGGGCACGTTCGGCAGATAGGCTGCAACGCGGTCGCCGCGCTGCACCCCCATGCCGCGCAACGTCAGCGCAACCGAAGCGACCTGGCGTTCGAGCTCGGGCCACGACATCTCGCGCACTTCGCCGAGTTCGTTGTCGCTGACGATCGCCGGCATGCCGGCGGCATGCGCCGCCTCGGCGTGACGCAGCACCTCGTACGCGTAGTTGACGCTGGCACCGGGAAACCAGACCGCCCCCGGCATGCGGCGCTCGGCCAGCACCGCCGTGTGCGGCGTCGGCGACTGCATGCGGCTGAAGTCCCAGATGCTTTGCCAGAAGGCGTCGAGCTCGGTCACCGACCAGCGCCACAGGGCGTCGTACGAATCGAAGGTGAGGCCGCGCGTGTCGCGCAGCCAGTCTTGATAGAGGCGGATCTGGGGAACGAACGGAGCTGTCATAGACCCTGAGCGTATCGGCTGCAGGGAATCGAATCCAGCGGGATTGCCCGGTGAGCCGCGCAACCGGTCACCTCTGCGACGGACGATCGCGCAAACTCGAACGGCGGAATCAGGCCACAGGGTTCAAGCGAAACAAGCTGGTGGCTTCGAGGTCGAGCACCTCGAGTCCACGTTGGTTGAACAGCTGCCAGCGCCAGCGCAGGATGCCCAGCCTCGGCTTGCTCTCCGAGCGGCGCACGTCGATCACATCTGCAACGAGCTTGAGCTCGTCGTCCGGGCGCACCGGATTCGGCCAGCGCACGTACGCCAGGCCGGGCGATGCAAACGACTCGGAGCCGGCCAGCGCGGCACCGACCACCAGCTGCATCGCGATGCCGCAGGTGTGCCAGCCGCTGGCAATGAGGCCACGAAACGGACCTTCGGCGGCGGCCTCGGCGTCGGTGTGGAACCACTGCGGGTCCCAGGCGGTGGCGAACGAGAGCAGCTCCGCCTCGGTCACGCGGTGCGGCCCGGCTTCGATGCGCTGACCTGCATGGAACTCTGCGAACTTCATGCGGCGGATTGTGTTCGCTCAGTAGGTCTCGAGGTGTAGGCGCCCTTCGCGCTTGAGGGCGGCCCCCACGGTTTCCCAATCGAGCCCGGCCTCTTGCGCGACGTCGCGCAACGCCAGCACCACGCCCTCTTCCATGCTCTTCAGGCCGCAGACGTAGAAATGGCTCTGCTCGTCCTTCAACAACGCGACGAGGTCGGCAGCGCGTTCGCGCATCACGTCCTGCACATAGCGCTTGGGCTGGTTCGGCGTGCGCGAGAACGCGAAGTTGATGTCGATGAAATCTTTCGGCAGCGACTGCAGCGGGCCGAAGTACGGCAGCTCCTGTTGCGTGCGCGCGCCGAAGAACAGCAGCAGCTTGCCGCCCTCGAACTTGCCCGACTTGCGCAGCCGCCGGCGCCATTCGGTCATGGCGCGCATCGGTGCGCTGCCGGTGCCGGTGCAGATCATCACGATGTGCGACTTGGGATGGTTCGGCATCAGGAAGGTCGAGCCGAAGGGGCCGACCACCGTCACCTTGTCGCCGACCTTCAAGTCGCACACGTAGTTCGATGCGATGCCGCGCACGGCATTGCCCATATGGTCTTCGGTGACGCGCTTCACCGTGAG
>CAXTCC010000188.1:0-7973 GCA_964242015.1 uncultured Variovorax sp. | reverse complement strand
CAAAGCGCCTTCGGGCGCTTTTTTTGTGCCCGTGCCAATCCGGTTTTGTCCTACACATCCAAACCGACCCAGTTTCCGTATCACTCCCAAGCGCCTGGCGCCCCCGAGCTGTTGGCGGTTTCCACAGAGCTTTTTCAACTCATCTCAATTTTCTGGAGCCTCCAATGAAAAAACTCATGATTGCAGTCGGCGTTTCGGTCTTGCTCAGCGCTTGCGCGGGCGGCATGGGAATGAACAGCGGCAGCGGCGGCAGCATGTCGTCGGGCAGCGGCATGGCCGCCAACCCGATGGTCGGCGGCGCACCGATGTATGCCAACAAGGACATCGTCGACAACGCCGTCAACTCCAAGGATCACACCACGCTGGTTGCCGCCGTCAAGGCAGCGGGCCTGGTCGACACGCTGAAGAGCCCCGGTCCGTTCACCGTCTTCGCGCCGACCAATGCGGCCTTCGCCGCGCTGCCGCCCGGCACGGTCGACACGCTGCTGAAGCCCGAGAACAAGCCGACGCTGACCAAGGTGCTGACGTACCACGTGGTGCCCGGCAAGATGGATGCGGCTGCACTGATGAGCGCCATCAACGCGGGCGGCGGCAAGGCGATGCTGAAGACTGCCAGCGGCGGCACGCTGACCGCGACGATGAGCGGCGGCAGCGTCATGATCACCGATGCCAAGGGCGGCACCGCGATGGTGACGATCGCCAACGTGTACCAGTCGAACGGCGTGATCCACGTGGTCAACAAGGTGCTGATCCCGGGTTGATCCCGAGCTGATCAGGCGCTCTAAAACAACAGATGGCCCTCGATCGGGGCCATCGGCGAACGATAGTCAGCCTGCGTCGACACGTGCGACGCAGGCTGACTATCATTCGTCACAAATGTCAGCCGCCCAACCTCCGCATCGACTGCGAATTCTCCATATCGAGCCCTCTCTGGCTGATCATGCGAAGGCCCGAGCGGCACTCGAGCTGAACGGTTCCGACTACGCGATCGAGCGCATCGAAACGCTGGCCGAGTTGAGCGATCGGCTCGACCGACAAGTGTGCGACGTCATCGTCGCGGCGTACCACGTGAATGGCTTCACCGCCATGGACGCCTGGGACATCGTGCTCGGCGCACCGGGCGTGCAGCCACCCTTCATCGTGCTGTCCGATTCGGCCAGCGAGGCCGACGCCATCGACGCGATTCGCCGCGGCGTCAGCGACTTCGTCCGCAAGAGCGCGCTGCCCGACCTGCCGCGCGCCATCGTTCGGGCCCTCGGTGCCAACCAGATGCGCACCGTCAAGGAAGACTCGCATGCCGAGCTCGCCGGCTCGATGCGACGCTCGTCCGAACTCAACGAATACCTGCAGGCCTGCCTGGAAGAAGAACGCCAGTCGATCGCGCGCGAGGTGCACGACGACATCGGCGGCTCGCTGGCCGCGGTCAAATTCGACCTCGCCTGGATCGGTCGCCGGTCGAAGGACCCGGCGATCGTGGAACATGTGAACGGCGCGATCGAAACGTTGCAGCACGCCATCGACGCCAGCCAGCGCATCGTGCAGGACCTGCGGCCGCCGATCCTCGACCAGGGCATCGTGGCGGCGGTCGACTGGCTCGCCACCGCCTTCGAGCGGCGCACCGGCGTGAAGACGTCCTTCACCGCGACGCACGAAACCATCGATGCGTCCGATGCCGTGAAGCTCGTCGCTTACCGCACCGCGCAAGAGGCGCTGACCAACATCGCCAAGCACGCCGAGTGCAGCGAAGTGCACATCGATCTGTCGGACGGCGAGAACGTGCTCACGCTCGAAGTCACCGACAACGGCCGCGGCCTGACGCGTGCAGAACTCGACAAGCCCAAGACTTTTGGCCTCAAGGGCCTGGGCGAACGCGCGCGCACGGTCGACGGCTGGCTCGACATCAGCAACCAGGGCGGCGTCGGCACATCGATCATCTTGTCGGTGCCGCTGGAACGGGCAGAAACATGATCCACGTGGTGTTGTGCGACGACCATGCCGTCGTTCGCAGAGGTATCCGGGACACGCTGTCGGAAGCGGTCGACATCAAGGTGACGGGCGAGGCCGGCGGCTATGCCGAACTGCGCGAATTGTTGCGATCGACGCCGTGCGACGTGCTGCTGCTCGACCTCAGCATGCCCGGCCGCGGCGGCCTCGAAGTGCTGACCGGCCTGACCGAAACCGACTCGCCGATCAAAGTGCTGGTGGTGTCGATGTTCCCGGCCGACCAGTACGCGATCCGCTGCCTGCGTGCCGGTGCCAAGGGCTACGTGAGCAAGGCCGGCGACCCCGACGAATTGATCTCGGCGACGCGCACCGTCGCGCAAGGCCGCAAGTACGTGACAGCCGAAGTGGCGCAGATGTTGGCCGACTCGGTGGCCCGTCCTGCGCTCGAGGCCGCACACGCTGCGCTGTCGGAACGCGAGTTGCAGACGCTCATCAAGATCGCTTCGGGCCAACGGCTGTCGGACATCGCCGAGGAGCTGATGCTGAGTCCGAAGACGGTCAGTGTCTATCGCACTCGGGTGATGGAGAAGCTCGGGTTGCCGACGAATGCGGCGCTGACGGTCTATGCGATTCGGAACAATTTGATTTAGGTCTATGACCGCTTGAAATCGAAGTCGCACCTGCGCTTGCCAATACGCCGCCCACTGCCGCTGGACGGTTCGAACCTGGCTTTCACACGATAGGAATACGGCTTGCCGCGGAACGCGTGGTTGACCGCGTAGTTCGGGTTGTTCACGATGCCTTGGAGCGTCAGGTTCGCGTTGCCATCCGGCGCAATGGTGCCGGTCAACAGATGCCAACCAGGCTCGCCTTCAATCGCGTGCGTGCCGCGAAACTCGTTGGCCTTCACTTCTGCGGGGAAGTAGTGGACGTAGCCTTTGGCGTCTTCGTCGTCGTCGTGCGGCGGACAGGTCAACGTGACCTTCCAGGGGCCATCGAACGGTGCAGCTTCCGTGGCGGCTCGCGCCATGGGATGCGTGCAGAGCCAACCTGCAGCGATGAAAACGACAGTGTGCATGGAGCGCATCGACGAACTCCTCTGTGCCGAGCAATTTCTTCTGGAGCCCGAAGATAGGCGAATGCACACCGTCGCGGCAATCCCTTTCAGCCCTACATCCGCGCCATCATCTGCTCCATCAGCATCAATAGCGGCTGCTCCATCATCGGCAGCGTCAGCGTGATGCCGACCAGCCCCGCGACCAGCGTCACCGGGAAGCCGATGGCGTAGATGTTCATCTGCGGCGCGACGCGCGAGATGACACCGAGCACGAGGTTGGTGAAGAGCAGCAGGCCGATCATCGGCAATGCGATCCACAGCGCGCTCGCGAAGAGCTCGGTGCCCAGCTCGTGAATGCGCATGCGGCCCATCGCCTGCATGAAGCTGCCGCCGATCGGGAACGCATCAAAGCTCTTCATCACCGCCATCACGATGGTGAGATGCCCGTTGATCGCAATGAAGAGCAGCGTTGCGATGTTGCCGAGAAAGCTCGACACCGCGCTGGTTTGCGCGTTGCTCATCGGGTTGAAGAAAGACGCGAAGTTCAGACCCATCTGCAGGCCGACCAGCTCACCCGCCAATTCGACGGCGGTGAACACCAGCCGCACGGTGAAGCCGATCGCCATGCCGATGCCGACCTGCTGGATCAGCGTGCCCAGCATCGCGATGCTGTCGAGCGCCACCATCGGCTGGCCCTGCAGCGTGGGCTGCGCGCACAGCGCGATCAGGAAGGCGAGGCCGATGCGAGCGCGAATGGGAATGGCGCGGGTGGAAAACAACGGCGCGGTGGTGAAAAGTCCGAGCACCCGCAGAAACGGCCAGAGCACCGGCGTGATCCAGCCCATCAGCTGGGCTTCGGTGAAGGTCAGCATGAGGCTGTGCGATGGCGAGGCATCACGGCCACGCTACAAGACCATCTGCGGAATCGATTCGATCGTGCGGCGGATGTAGTCGACCAGTGTGTTCAACATCCACGGTCCGGCGATGGCGAACACGGCGACGGCGGCGATCAGCTTGGGCACGAAGGCGAGCGTCGCTTCATGGATCTGCGTGATCGCCTGGAAGATGCTGACCAGCAGGCCGACCGCCAGCACCGCGAGCAACACGGGCAGCGACACGGTGAGCAGCAGGACCAGTGCTTCCTGGCCGATGGTCAATGCGGTTTGTGCGTTCATTTCAGGACAGCGATGGCATTCGCTATTGCACGAAGCTGGCGGCCAGCGAGCCGATCAGCAAATTCCAGCCATCGGCCAGCACGAACAGCATGAGCTTGAACGGCAAGGCGACGAGCACCGGCGACAACATCATCATGCCGAGCGACATCAGGATGCTCGACACCACGATGTCGATGACGAGGAACGGGATGAAGATCATGAAGCCGATCTGGAAGGCCGACTTCAGTTCACTCGTGGCAAAGGCCGGGATCAACACGCGGATCGGCGCGGTCTCGGCGGTCACGTCGGCGGGCAATTTGGCGAGCCGTGCGAAGAGCGCGAAGTCCGACTGGCGCGTCTGCTTGAGCATGAATTCACGCATCGGTGCTTCCGCCTTGCCGAGTGCCGCCTCGAACTGCAACGTGTTATTGGTGTACGGCACGTAGGCCTCGGTGTAGACCCGATCGATGGTCGGACCCATCACGAAGAAGGTCAAAAAGAGCGAGAGGCCGACCACCACCTGGTTCGGCGGTGCCGACTGCGTGCCGAGCGCCTGGCGCAGCAGCGACAGCACGATCACGATGCGCGTGAAGCCGGTCATCATCAACAGGATGGCGGGCAGGAACGACAGCGCGGTGAAGAACAGCAGCGTCTGCACCGGCACCGAATAGCTCGTGCCACCGGCGCCCGTGCCGATGACGAGCGGCAACTGGCCGCCTTGGCCTGTCGCTTGTGCGAAGACCGATGGTGCGGCCGCGCTCAGGCCGAGCGCGACCAGCGCGCCGAGCCATGCGTGGCGGCGGTCGCTCCGTGCGTCAGACATCGATGGCGCCTTCGATCGCGTTCGCGGCGTGAGCCCCGTTCACCGGCAGCACATGCAGGCAGCTGATCGACTGCCCCGTCACGCCCAGCACGAGCCAGGTGCGCGCACCCTGCGGCCCGACTTCGAGCGTGACCACGCGCTGCTGCGGCCCGACCACGACCGTCGACAACAGCTTCGACGCCTCGCCGTCGACCATGCCGGAAGCGCCGAGCCGCCGCGCCTGCAGGCGGCGCAGCAGGTAGGGCGTGCACGCGAGCAGTGCCAGGAACAGCACGACGGTGAAAAGGCTTTGTGCCATCGGATCAACCGCGGTGCACGCGACGCAGCCGCTCCGACGGTGTCACCACATCGGTCAGCCGAATGCCGAACTTGTTGTTGACGACCACCACTTCGCCCTGCGCGACCAGGTAGCCGTTCACCAGCACGTCCATCGGATCGCCTGCCAGCGCGTCGAGCTCGACGATGGAGCCTTGCGCCAGTTGCAGCACCTGCTTGATCGGCACCTTCTTGCGGCCGAGTTCGACCGACAGCTGCACCGGGATGTCGAGCACGCGCTGAATGTCGTTGAGCGGTGCACCGCTCGCGGCGCTGCTCATGCCCTCGGGGCGGGCCTCGAGTGCTTCGGCCCAGTCGGCACCGGTCGCGGGGGGGGAGATGGTCTGTTCTTCAATGGACATGGGAGCCTCCGAGCCAGTGCGCGCTGTCGCTTCGCACACATTCGTCGATGCGCAAGGCGTAGCGCGCGTTGTGGGTGCCGTAATGGCAGGCGAAAACAGGGGTGCCGTCGACCGCCGCAACGATGCGCGAGGCACGTTCCAGCGGGATGAAATCGCCGGGCTTCATCGCGAGCAACTGGCCCACGGTGAGTTCGGGTTGCGCCAGTTCGGCGGTGAGCGTGACCTCGGCTGCCTGGATCTCGCGCGTCAGTTGCGTGACCCAGCGCCGGTCTTCGGCGATGGCGTCGGCCTGCTGGGCGCCGTAGAGCATGTCGCGCACCGGGTCGAGCACGGCCCACGGCTTGCAGATCCGGATCGCGCCCTTCAGTTCGCCGAAGGTCACCTGCAGCGTGGTCACCAGCACCAGGTCGGCGGGTGCCGCGACATTGACGAAGCGCGGATGCGTCTCGGACCGCTGGAATTCCAGTTCGAGCGGATAGACGCCCTTCCAGGCCTTGGCGTATTCGGTGCACACCAGCGTGAGCAGGCGCTGGATCACGCGCTGTTCGGTCGGCGAGAAGTCGCGGCCTTCGAACGGCGACTGCAGCGTGCCGGCGCCGCCGTACAGCGCATCGACCAGGGCAGAGATCAATGTCGATTCACACACCACGAGGCCGCTGCCGCGCAATGGGCGCAAGGCCACCACGCTGAAGTGGACCGGTGCCGGCAGCACTTCGAGGAACTCCGAGAAGCGCTGCACCACGGTCCGCTCGATCGTGATCTCGGGGCTGCGGCGTGCGAACTGAAAGAGGCCGGCGCGCAGGTAGCGCTGCATGCGCTCGTTGACGATGTCGAGCGTCGGCATCGGACGCCGCACCATGCGCTCCTGCGCGGCCATGTCGTACTCACGGACGATGGCGTCGGCCATGCGCTCGACGGCTTCGTCGGGCGCTGCTCCAGGCGCGGCATCCGTCGCGGCGTCAGGCACGTTGTCGAAAATGTTGTCCATCGGGCGTGGGGTCGAGGCGAACGCAGGCCGCCGTTTACTGGACGATGAAGCTGGAGAACAGCACGCCGTTGATCGGGCTCGGCTCGGCCGCCCGGCGGCGCTTCTTCGGCTTGACCGGCGCTTCGTCGTCGTCGGACTCGGCCGCCACCTTCGACTTTTTCACCGGCGCTTCGACCTCATAGCCCAGCGTGCGCGACACCTCGGTCACGATGTCGGCGGCGAGCTTTTCCTTGCCGTCGCGCTTCAACAGTTCTTCGGAGGTGCGCTGCGACACCAGCATCAGCACGCTGCTGCGAATTGCAGGCAGGTACGTCTTGATCTTGTCGCCGACCTTTTCGTTTTCGAGGTCCAGCGTCACGCCGATCTGCGCGAAGCGTTCGCCGCCCGGGTCGGCCAGGTTGACCACCATGTTTTCCAGCGCGAGGTAGGTCGGCGCGGCGGCGTGGTCCGGTGCGTGCGCGGCCGGCTCTTCTTCGGCGGCCGCGTGGTTCTTCTTGTTCATGTAGAACCAGCCGCCTGCGCCACCGCCGGCCAGCACGAGCGCCGCCACGATGATGAGCAGCATCGACTTTCCCTTGCGCTTGGGCGCATCGGGGGCCGGAATGGCGGCAGCGGTGGCGGCAGGGGCGGACACGGGATTTCCTTCGGTTCGTCGGCAGAACGACCCATCGCGCCTCGCGCAGCAGGGTCTGCCTGGAACCGATTATTCGGCGCGACCCCCTCGCGCCAAGCCCGGAAAAAAGGGGGGAAAGCCGCGCTTTAAGGGCGCTTGCCCCGGCCCGCTGCCCGTAGAAAGACGGGCAGGCTAGACGTAGAGATCGAGTGCGCGCTCGCTCACCGTGCGCGGTCGCGCAGCTGTCGTCATCGACGTGTCGATGGCCGAAGTGGCGGTGTCCGCGCTGCCGCCGTTCTCCGAGCGCCAGGCCCGCTGTGCATCACGCGCAGCTTCCTGCTCGGCGCCGCTGCCCGACTGGCCGACCGACGAGCCCGACAGCATCAGCCCCTCGTTGCCCAGCATTTCCTTCAGCTGGGGCATGGCGGCGTTCAACCACTGGCGCGCCTCGGGATGGTCGCTGCGAAAGGCGACCTGCGCCTCGTTGCCCTGAACCTGCACGCTGACCGACACCGGCTGCCCGCCAGGCAGATCGAGCTTCAGCTCGGCGCCCTGGCTGCGGTGCGCCATCCACCAGCTGACCTGGTCGACCATGCGCTCCATGAACTCGGCACTTCCCGCGCCTGCATTGGCGGCGACCGCTGCAGCGTCGGTGCTTGCGGTCGAGGACGATGCGCTGCCTGTCGCGTCGAAGCCCAACGAGCCTGCGCCTGCCGA
>CAXTCC010000187.1:0-8036 GCA_964242015.1 uncultured Variovorax sp. | reverse complement strand
CTCGTCGATGAAGACGTCGAGGATGCCGGTGTCGGAGAAGTCGAGCAGCGTCGTCAGCAACGTCAGCGACTCGGCCGGCTGCGCGTCGACGCCCGACTCGCGCGCCGCGAGCACCGCGAGGGCCGTCGTCAGCATCGTGCCGCCGACGCAGAAGCCGAGCGTGTTGATGGTCTTCTGCTTCGAGATGTCGCGGACGACGTCGATCGCCTCGACGATGCCGTGCTCGATGTAGTCGTCCCACGTCAGGGCCGCCTGCTCGGCCATCGGGTTGCGCCACGAGATCAGGAAGACCGTGTGTCCTTCGGACACGGCGTTGCGGACCAGCGAGTTCTCGGGCTGCAGGTCGAGGATGTAGAACTTGTTGATGCACGGCGGCACCAGCAGGAACGGGCGCTCGTAGACCTTGGCCGTGAGCGACTTGTATTCGAGCAGCTGAAAGAGCTCGTTCTCGAACACCACCGCGCCCTCGGTCGTCGCGACGTTGCGGCCCACTTCGAAAGCCGTCTCGTCGGTCATGCTCAGGTGCCCGCGCTTGACGTCGTCGAGCAGGTTCTTGATGCCTTTGGCGATGCTCTCGCCCTGCGAGTCGATGGCGCGCTTTTGTGCCTCGGCATTGAAGGCGAGCGAGTTGCTCGGCGACGCGGCCGCCATCCATTGCTCGACCGCGAAACGCAGGCGCGACTTGGTCTTGACGTCGGCCTCGACGGCTTCGACCATGTTGAGCAAGGTGCGGCCGTTGAGCAGGTACACCGCGGCCGTGAAAGACGACACCGGGTTGCTGCCCCAGGCTTCGCCTGCGAAACGGCGGTCGCTGCTGGCCGCGGCGGGGCTCATGCCGGCCTTCCACAGTTCTCCGGCTTCGGCCAGATACTGCTCTTGCAAGCTCTGCAGCTTTTCAGGTGCGAAGGACAGCTTGGGGAGATCGAAAGAGGGTGCGGCTCCGTTGGCGCCGATCGACTGCAGCGACGTCAGCGCCTTGTCCCAGCCTTCCGTCAGTGCCTTTTGAAAGGGCGCGAAAGCATCGACCCCGGTGGCTTGTGTTTTCATGTGATGTCTCCAGCTGCCTCGCCTGAACCTGATGGCTTTTGAGTATGCTGCATTCGATCAGCGCTCACAACGCAGTGTTTTCGCCTAGCGCCTCATCCGGCTTCCAACAACGAGCACTCCCACTCATGCATCTGGTTGCAATTGCCTGGCTCTACGTCGCGCTGATGATGGCCGTGGCTGAAGCCACCAACACCACCGGCACGGTCATGGGCGCCGTCATGACCTTCGTGCTCTACGGCCTGCTGCCGGTAGGCCTGCTGATGTATTTGATGCTGACGCCGGCACGGCGCCGGCGCGTCAGGGAACGCGAAATCGCGGCGCAGGAGCAGGCTCGCGCGGCGCATCGCGCAGCCAATCCCTCCGCAAACGGGACGGACAACGCGCCTCCGTCAAGCTTTCCAGATCAAGGCGGCGAAGCGACCGCTGCCGGCCTCCCGCCGGTACGAGAAAAACTGTGACGAGTTGCTAACGGTGCACCACGCATCGCTGCCGTCGTTGCCGTAGACCGTTTCCACACCCATCGCACGCAAACGCTGCCGCGCCAGCGCCGGGAGATCGGCAAGCCATTTGCCAGGTGCTGCGCCGGGGCAAAAGCACGCTGCGGCCTCCGCGGCATGTGCTTCGAACGCCGCCTTGACCTCCGAGCCGACTTCGAAGACCTTGGGCCCGATGCACGGGCCGAGCCACGCCAGGATCTTCAAGGCGCCGCGCGCGTGCGCATCGCCGGCCTCGAAGGCGTCGACAGTGCGCTCCAGCACCCCTGCTGCCAAACCGCGCCAACCGGCATGCGCCGCAGCCACACGCTGCCCGGCCTCATCCGTGAAAAGCACCGGCATGCAGTCGGCGACCATGATCGTGCAGGCGATGCCCGACTCGGACGTGGTGCAGGCGTCCGCCGCGATGGCGCCCAAAGCCTGCGGGGCGTCCAAATCGAGCACGGCCACGTCGGTGCCATGCACCTGCCGCAGGAACACCGGCCGAACGCCGATCGCCGCGCGCAACCGCGACCGGTTCTCGGCCACCGCCTCCGGCGCATCGCCGACGTGCTCGCCCAGGTTCAGGCTGGCGCAAGGGCCGGTCGAGACGCCGCCGGCGCGCGTCGTGCAGAGCGCACGCACGTTCGCCGGTGCAGGCCAATCGGGGATCAGCGGCGCCATCGCGGCCATCAGTTCTCGGCGTCCGGGCAGCGCGAAGGATGCGCACGCTGAAAGGCGTCGAGTTGCATGCAGGCCTCGTATGCGGCCATCGTGCGCGGCAGCCCGCTCAGGTCGCAGTCGAAGCGCTGCGCGTTGAAGATCTGCGGCACCAGGCAGCAGTCGGCCAAGGTGGGCGTGTGGCCCCAGCAATACAGGGCGCCCGGCCGCTGCGCCAGCTGGCGCTCGAAAGCCTCCAGCCCCAGGCGCGTCCAGTGCCGGTACCAGGCGTTCTTGGCCGCGTCGTCCAGCTTGAGGTCGCGCACCAGGTACTTGAGCACCCGCAGGTTGTTGATCGGGTGAATCTCGCAGGCAATGGTTTCCGACAGGGCCCGCACATGGGCCCGGCCGGCCGGGTCGCGCGGCATCAGCGGCGGCTCGGGATGCACCTCGTCGAGGTATTCGATGATCGCCATCGATTGCGAAAAACGCTCGCCGTGTTCTTCGTCCGGGCCGGGTTCGTCTTCGAGAAGCGGCACCAGCATGTCGGCCGAAATCTGCGGATAGGCACCCGCCAGGTGTTCACCCTTGGCGATATGCACGGGGAGGTATTCGTAGTCGAGCCCCTTGAGGTTGAGCGCGATGCGCACCCGGTAGGAGGCGGACGAACGGAAGTAGTTGTACAGCTTCATCATGCGCCGAGCATAGCTTCGCGACGCCGGTTCGCGCAGGGGGCGAACGCAAGGGGTGGCGCCCTCTGGCACACTGCCGGTTCGCCTCGAACCCGGCAGACAAAGGACACAACGCCATGGCATCAGAATTCGTTTTCCCTCCTCCCGCGACCGTCTCGGTTCCCGTGGTCGGACAGACCGCCCGCTTCGCGGTGCACCGCATCTACTGCGTCGGCCGCAACTACGAGGACCACGCGAAGGAAATGGGCTTCACCGGGCGCGAGCCGCCGTTCTTCTTCATGAAGCCGGCCGATGCGGTGGTGGTGGTCGATGCCGACCAGACCGGGACCATGGCCTATCCGACGCTCAGCAAGAATCTGCACCACGAAATCGAGCTTGTCGCCTGCATCGGCACCGGTGGCAAGAACATCAAGGCAGTCGATGCGCACAAGCACATCTACGGCTACGCGGTCGGCCTCGACATGACCCGTCGCGACCTGCAGGGCGAGATGAAGAAGCAGGGCCGCCCCTGGGAGATCGGCAAGGCCTTCGAGCAAAGCGCCCCCATCGGCCCGATCGTTCCTGCAGCCAAGGCCGGCGATGTCGAAAAAGCCGAGATCTCGCTGCAGGTGAACGGCACCGACCGCCAGCGCAGCAACGTGAGCAAGCTGATCTGGAACCTGGGCGAAACCATTGAACATCTGTCGGCGGCATGGGAGTTGCAACCGGGCGATCTGATCTTCACCGGCACGCCCGAAGGCGTGGCGGCGGTGGTCGCCGGCGACACGCTGGTCGGTGCAGTCGCCGGCCTGCCCTCGCTCACCGTCAAGATCGTCTGAACCCTGACCAACACGCCTGCCGATGACTTTCCGCGTTCCGATCAAGCATTGCAAGAACTGCGGCACCGCGGTGGTCTATCGTCTTCCCGACGACGGCGACACCAAGGAACGCGCGGTCTGCCCGAACTGCAACACCGTCCACTACGAGAACCCGCTCAACGTCGTCGGCACGATTCCGGTCCTCGGCGATCGCGTGCTGCTGTGCAAGCGAAACATCGAGCCGAGATGGGGCAAGTGGACCCTGCCGGCCGGCTTCATGGAACTGAACGAAAGCGCGTCGCAAGGCGCGGCGCGTGAGACCGATGAAGAGGCTGGTGCGCATTTCGAGATGCAGGATTTGTTCGCGGTGATGAGCGTGGTGCGTGTCGGCCAGGTGCACTTGTTCTATCGCGCCAGATTGCTCGACGACGTGTTCGACCCCGGCCACGAAACGATCGAGGCCAGGCTCTTCACCGAGGAAGAAATCCCCTGGGACGAGATCGCCTTTCGCACCGTGCGCGAAGCGCTCGAGTGCTTTTTCGCCGACCGCAAGCGCGGCGCCTTCGACCGCGTGCACACGGTGGACATTGCCTGAAATCCATGAACTTCCTCTCTCGCATCGCCCGTTGTTTTTCGCACGTTCTCGGCGGCACGTTGTTGCTCGCTGCAACGTTGAGCGCACAGGCCGAAGTCGTCGGCGATGTCGACACCGCCTTCAAGCTCATCGGCCCCGATCACAAGATCGTGGTCGAGGCCTACGACGACCCCAAGGTCGCCGGCGTCACTTGCTACGTGTCGCGCGCCAAGACCGGCGGCGTCTCGGGCGCGCTCGGCTTTGCCACGGACAAGGCCGAGGCTTCGATCGCCTGCCGTCAGGTCGGGCCGGTGAGCTTCACCGGCGGACCGATGCCGCTGCGCGAAGAGGTGTTCAGCGAGCGGCTGTCGATCCTGTTCAAGCGGCTGCGGGTGGTGCGCATGGTCGACACCAAGCGCAGCGCGCTGATCTACCTTACCTACTCCGACCTGCTGATCGACGGCTCGCCGAAAAACAGCATCACCGCCGTCGCCATCGATCGCGGCACACCGATTCCGGTCAAGTGATCGGCCTGTAGAGCAGCAGAAAACACGAGGATGCGTCTGGCGCCGGACCAGCCCCTTCGCGTCCTGTACACGGCGCTGTGGCGCTTCGCGCTCGGTGCTCGCGGCCAGTTGATCGGCTCGCTGTCGCTGCTGACGGCGTCGCAACTCATCCGGCTGAGCATGCCGTTTCTGGCGGGCAAGGCCATCAACGCATTGCAGCACGGCGAGTTGGGCATCGCGGCGCGCTGGATCGCCTTGCTGATCTTCGTCTACGTCGTCTCGTGGGGCGTGCATGGGCCGGGCCGCGTGCTGGAGCGCAACGTCGCCGTGCGCATTCGCGAGACACTGGCCGACACGCTCTACGCGCGCATCGCAGGCGCGCCGATGACATGGCGCGACACCCATCACTCGGGCGAACTGCAGCACCGCGTGCACCAGGCCAGCCGGGCGCTGTCGGACTTCGCGCAGAACCAGTTCGTCTATCTCGCCAACGCGGTGAGCTTCGTCGGGCCGCTGGTCGCGCTCGCGCTGCTGTCGCGCGTGAGCGGCGCGATCGCGTTCATCGGCTACGTGCTGGTCGGCCTGATCATCCTGCGATTCGACCGCGCGCTGATGAAGCTCGCCCGCACCGAAAACGATGCCGACCGGCGCTACGTCGCGGCGCTGCTTGACTTCATCGGCAATGCTTCGACGGTGGTCGGGCTGCGGCTGCAGCAGGCGTCGCGCGTGCTGCTGCGGCGGCGCATGGAGGCGGTGTCGACGCCGCTCAAGCGCACCGCGTTGCTGAACGAAGGCAAGTGGGCCACTGTCGATCTGCTCGGGCTCGGACTTACCTGGGCGCTGGTGCTGATCTACGTCTGGCGCGAGCGCACGCCCGGCACGGCGGTGCAGCTGGGCACCGTGTTCATGATCTACCAATATGCGCAGCAGGCCGCCGCCGTGGTCGGCTCGATGGCCGCCAACTTCCAGGGCTTCGCGCGCATGCACACCGACTACCTGAGCGCCGAGCCGATCTGGAAAGCGCCCGATGCGGCACCCGATGCCGCGCACCGGATCGACGCCACGGCCGGCTGGCGCAACATGACCATCGACGGCCTGCGTTGGGGCTACGCCGACACCTCGCGCGGCGGCGGCTTGCAGGATGTCGCGCTCACATTGCGCCGCGGCGAGCAGGTCGCACTGGTCGGTCCGAGCGGCGGCGGCAAGAGCACGTTGCTGCGCGTGCTGGCCGGCCTCTACGTGCCGCAACACGGCAGCCTGTGTTTCGATGGTGCGGCACGCGATTGGCCGTCGTTGCGCACACTGGCCACGCTGATTCCTCAAGAGACCGAGGTCTTCGAAGCCAGCGTGCGAGAGAACATGACCTTCGGTGAGCCGCACGACGATTCGAAACTGCAAGCCGCACTGCACGCCAGCGCGTTCGACGAGGTGCTCGATGCGATGAAGGGCGACCTCGACACGATGCTGACCGAGCGCGGCTTCAACCTGTCGGGCGGCCAGCGCCAGCGCTTGTGCCTGGCGCGCGGCGTGCTGGCGGCCGAAGGCAGCACGCTGCTGCTGCTCGACGAGCCGACCAGCGCACTCGATGCCGCGACCGAGGCGCGTGTGCTCGATCGCATCGCTGCCTGCTATCCCGATGCATGCCTGATCGCGTCGATCCATCGGCTCAGCGTGCTCGACCATTTCGACAGCATCGTGCTGATGGAGGCCGGCCGCGTGCGCGATTACGGCCCGTGCGAGGCGGTGCTGGCGCGGCAGCCGCAACTACAAAAGATGGCCGCGCGGCCTAGGCCAAACCCTTAAGGTAAAAAATGGCTACGGGTGGAACGTCCGGCTTCGATTGCGTTCCAATGAGCGCCATGCACCTTTCGACCTCGATCCTTCGCGCAGCCGCTGCCCTTTTCATCGCGACCGGCCTGGCGGCCTGCGGCACGAACGTGCCCTTGAACACGCCGCCCTCGCCCTCGCTGCCGCCGGTGACCCAGGCGCCGCCGGTCGCGCCACCCGTCACGCCGCCGCCCAAGCCACCGGCGCTGTTCGCATCGCCGGCAGCCGGCGCCACCATCGCGCGCTTCGATGGCAACAAGAGCAAAGGCCTGGACATCGCTGGCGAGCTGGGCGACCCCGTCCTCGCGTCGCGCGACGGGCGCGTCGTCATCGTCAGCAATGCGTTGAAGGCCTATGGCACGATGATCATCGTCAAGCACGACGAGACCTACATCACCGCCTACGCCAACATCGACAAGGCCCTGGTCAAGGAGAACGACGTGGTGCGGCAGGGCCAGAAGATCGCCGAGATGGGCAAGAGCGGCACCGACCGCGTCAAGCTGCACTTCGAGATCCGGAAGCAGGGCGTCGCGGTCGATCCGGAGCCTTACCTCAGCGGCAAGCTGCGCTAGCCTGCCCTCCGCGCCAGATCAGTTTTGGCTCGGCTCCAGCATGAAGCCGAAATCGAGCGTGTGGAACGGCTTGGCCTGCACGCTGCCGTCGGGCGCCGTGCCCGCTTCGTGTCGCACATAGTCGCCGATCAAGGAACTGCGCACTCCGAACACCGCATCGCTGTCCAGATACGCATCGCCATCGACGAAGACGTGCGTGATGAGCGTTTCGTAGCCCGGCGCCTTGACGATGAAGTGCACATGCGCCGGGCGCCACGGATGCCGCTTGACCGCAGACAACATGCGTCCCACCGGTCCGTCGGTCGGTATCGGATACGCCACCGGCAGCACCGCCTTGAAGTCGAGTCGGCCTTCACCATCGGTCTTGAACACCGCGCGGCCTTGCGGACCGGTGAGCTCGGGCCGCTGCACATCGTAGAAGCCATCGGCATCGGCCTCCCACACATCGACCTCGGCGTGCGGCACCGCCTCGCCGCCCGTGCCGCGCACGGTGGCTCGCACGAAAAGCGGCTCGCCGACCGCGCCGCCCGACATGTCGTCGCCCTGTTCCAGTCGCGGCGCACCGTCCAGATGGAAAGGCCCGAACACCGTGGCCTCGGTCGCTTGCGGGCTCTTCGAATGGTTGAGCGCCACCGTGAGCATCGACAGGCCCAGCGTGTCCGACAGCAGGATGAACTCCTGCCGCTTGTCGTCGCACTTCTGCCCTGTGGCGGTGAGGAACTGGATGCCCTCCATCCACTCCGCCTCGGTCAGTTTCACCTCGCGCGCGAAGTCGTGCAGATGGCGCACCAGCGCCGACATCACCTCCTTCAATCGCGGACTGTCGCAGCCCGCGATGCTTTCGAGCACCGCGGTGGTGATGGTGTTTTCGTTGATGTTTCTCATGGG
>CAXTCC010000186.1:0-8040 GCA_964242015.1 uncultured Variovorax sp. | reverse complement strand
GGAACGGCGGCTTGAAGCGCGGCTGGCCCTTCTTGCCTTCGAGCGATTCGAGCAAGGCGGTCTCTTCACCGCAGATATAAGCGCCGAAGCCATGCGCCGCGTGCAACTGGAAGTTGTACGTGCTGCCCATGATGCCGTCGCCGAGATAGCCGGCGGCACGCGCTTCTTCCAGCGCCTCTTCGAAGCGGTCGTAGCTCGCGAAGATCTCGCCGTGGATGTAGTTGTAGCCGACGCTGATGCCCATGGCGAAGGCAGCGATCGCCATGCCTTCGATCACGATGTGCGGATTGAACTGCAGGATGTCGCGGTCCTTGCAGGTTCCAGGTTCGCCCTCGTCCGAGTTGCAGACCAAGTACTTCTGCCCCGGAAACTGGCGCGGCATGAAGCTCCACTTGAGCCCCGTCGGAAACCCTGCACCACCGCGGCCGCGGAGCCCGGATGCCTTGACCTCCGCGATGACCTGGTCGGAGGTCATGCCTTCAGTCAGGATCTTGCGCAACGCTGCATAACCGCCGCGTGCTTCGTAGTCGGCCAAGCGCCAATTGGTGCCGTCGAGGCCGGCGTAGATCTGCGCGCCGATGTGTCGATCATGGAAACAGGTCTGGACGCCCGTTGCCTGAAACTGGGAGAGCACTTGTTCCGGTGACATCAGGAGGCCTCTCCGGTGGTTGCACCGCGCAAACCATCTATGAGTTGATCGAGCTTTTCGTTGCTCATGAAGCTGCACATCGTGCGGTCGTTGACCAGCATGACGGGCGAATCGGCGCAAGCGCCCAGACACTCGCTCTGTTGCAGCGTGAAGAACCCATCTGCCGTCGTGCCGCCCATGACGATGCCAAGCTTCTTTTCCAGGTGCGCAAGTGCCTTGGCACCATCGCGCAGCAGGCACGGCAGGTTGGTGCACACGTTGAGCTTGAACTTGCCCACCGGATGCTGGTTGTACATGTTGTAGAAGGTCGTGACCTCATGCACCGCAATAGGTGCCATGCCGAGGTATTCGGCGACATCGCGCTCGCGCTGCAGGCTGACGTAGCCTTCTTCCTGCTGAATAAAGGCGAGGCACGCCATCACTGCGGAGTCTTTGCCGGCAGGCGGGTACTTGGCGACTTCGCGCGCGAACTTGTCGAGCATCTCTTGCGAGAGAGGTGCCGACGGGTGCTTCGAGGTGTCTGAATTCATGGGTGGAATCACCTGTCAATTTCGCCGAAGACGATGTCCATCGTGCCGATCACGGCGACGGCGTCGGCAATCATGTGGCCACGGGCCATCTCGTCGAGCGCTGCCAAATGCGGAAATCCAGGCGGCCTGATCTTGAGCCGATAGGGCTTGTTGGCGCCATCGCTCACCAAGTAGATGCCGAACTCGCCCTTCGGATGTTCGACGGCGGCATACGCTTCGCCTTCGGGCACATGGAAGCCTTCGGTGAAGAGCTTGAAATGATGGATCAGCTCCTCCATGTTCGCCTTCATCGACTCACGCGCCGGCGCCGCCACCTTGTGGTTGGACGTGATCACCGGGCCATCGTTGGTGCGCAACCAGGCGGAGCACTGTTGAATGATGCGGTTGGCCTGGCGCATCTCTTCGACGCGCACGAGATAGCGGTCGTAGCAATCGCCGGTCTTGCCGATGGCGATGTCGAAATCCATCTGGTCGTAGACGTCGTACGGCTGCTTCTTGCGCAGATCCCATTCGATACCCGAGCCACGCAGCATCGGACCTGTGAAGCCGAGGTTCAACGCGCGCTCAGGCGTCACGACACCGATGCCGACCGTGCGCTGCTTCCAGATGCGGTTGTCGGTGAGCAAAGTCTCGTACTCGTCGACCATCTTCGGAAAGCGCTTGCAGAAGTCGTCGATGAAATCGAGCAGTGACCCTTGGCGGTTTTCGTTCAGCCGGTCGATCGCCTTGGCGTTCTTGATCTTGCTGACCTTGTACTGCGGCATCGCATCCGGCAGGTCGCGGTACACGCCGCCGGGACGGAAGTAAGCCGCGTGCATGCGCGCGCCGGACACGGCTTCGTACATGTCGAACAGGTCTTCACGCTCGCGGAAGCAGTAGATGAGCATGTTCATCGCGCCGCAATCCAACCCGTGCGCGCCAAGCCACAAGAGGTGGTTGAGCAGGCGGGTGATCTCGGAGAACATCACACGGATGTACTGCGCCCGGATCGGCACGTCGAGGCCCATCAGCTTTTCGATGGCAAGGCAGTACGCGTGCTCGTTGCTCATCATCGACACGTAGTCGAGACGGTCCATGTAGGGCAACGACTGAATGAACGTGCGCGACTCCGCGAGCTTTTCGGTCGCGCGATGCAACAGACCGATGTGCGGATCGGCGCGCTGAATGACTTCGCCGTCGAGTTCCAGCACCAGGCGCAACACGCCATGCGCTGCCGGGTGCTGGGGGCCGAAGTTCAGGGTGTAGTTCTTGATTTCGGCCATCAGGCCTCCCGCCGGGCCGCCCCAAGGGCAGGCAACGCCCCCTCGGGGGGCAGTGAATACACGCAGTGATGAACGTGGGGGCTCATCAGTGCAGTCCGCCGTAGTTGTCTTCGCGAATCACACGCGGTGTGATTTCGCGCGGCTCGATCGAAACAGGTTGATAGACCACCCGCTTCTGCTCGGCGTCGTAGCGCATTTCGACATGTCCCGACACCGGGAAGTCTTTTCGGAATGGATGCCCAATGAAACCGTAGTCGGTCAGGATGCGACGCAGGTCGTCATGCCCTTCGAACACGATGCCATACAGGTCGAATGCTTCGCGCTCGAACCAGGTTGCAGCGCTCCAAACCGGTTGCAGCGAATCGACGACCGGCAAGTCTTCATTCGGCGCGAACACCTTCAGGCGCACTCGCTGGTTGAGGCTCACCGACAGCAGATGCGTTACCACGCAGAAGCGCTCGCCTTGCCATTCGCCGTCGCGGTAGTCGGAGTAGTCGAGCCCGCACAAATCAATGAGCTGCTCGAAGCGGCAACCGGGTGCGTCGCGCAACATGACTGCTGCCTCGATGTAGTCGGTGGCGTCGACCACCACGGTGACCTCGCCCAGCGCGAGCTTGATGCTCTTGGCTTTGGCGCCCAGCGTGTCGGTGATGTTCGCCAGAAGCGCGTCCGGCGAAATCGCAAAGTCGGTCATCGGTTGCAATTCCTCAGGCGCGGGCAATGGTGTTGGTGCGGCGGATCTTTTGCTGCAACTGGATCACGCCATAAAGCAGCGCTTCCGCCGTAGGCGGACAGCCCGGTACATAGACATCAACAGGCACGATGCGGTCACAGCCGCGCACGACCGAATAGCTGTAGTGGTAGTAGCCGCCGCCATTGGCGCACGAACCCATCGAGAGCACCCACCGTGGCTCGGGCATCTGGTCATAGACCTTGCGAAGGGCCGGTGCCATCTTGTTGCACAGCGTGCCAGCAACGATCATCAGATCGGACTGGCGCGGACTTGGGCGAAACAACATGCCGAAGCGGTCGATGTCGTAGCGCGCTGCACCCGCATGCATCATCTCGACAGCACAGCAGGCCAGGCCGAATGTCATCGGCCAGAGTGATCCGGTCTTCGCCCAATTCACCACCGAGTCGTAGGTGGTGGTAACGAAGCCTTCTTTCATGACGCCTTCAATGGCCATTGCGCGAATTCCTTGTCATTCCCAATCGAGGGCGCCCTTTTTCCACTCATAGGCAAAGCCGACGACGAGGATGGCGAGAAAAATCATCATCGCCCAGAAGCCGACGGCGCCGATCTCCTTGAGCGCGATGGCCCATGGAAACAGGAAGGCGATTTCCAGGTCGAACAGGATGAAGAGAATGGCGACGAGGTAATAGCGCACGTCGAACTTCATGCGCGCATCCTCGAAGGCCTCGAAGCCGCACTCGTAAGGGGCGTTCTTGGCAGCGTCCGGGCGATTGGGACCGAGGATGTAACCGATGACTTGGGGAGCGACGCCGACGCCGACACCGACCAGGATGAACAGCAGGACGGGGAGGTAGGAATCGAGGTTCATCGAGGGTTTTTATCACCGCTTGCCATCGACACGCTGCAACATGGACGTTGCCGCATGCCGATGAGATTTGGTGCGGTCGGCGAGACTCGAACTCGCACAGCTTTCGCCACTACCCCCTCAAGATAGCGTGTCTACCAATTTCACCACGACCGCGGTATTTTTCTGTCTGGATGGCATGAGGAACCCGTGAAGGTTTTGGCTTTCCAGACAGCTTAAGAGTTTACCCTCAAATGCAACGTTTTCTGCTGGCACGTCGCACCGAAATCAACATGATTACTTCGACGGAATCTGCGCAGCGCCCGAAGCCGGTGCGGCGGGTGCCGATGCTGGTGCAGAGGCAGCGCTCGAAGGGACCTGCGACGCTGCGCCAGCTGCCGGCGCACCGACCGCCGCGCGCTCCAGCAAGCTGTCGCCGCCCGTGGGCCGCGCGTGGCTGAAATAAGCGAGCAGCAAAGTGCAAACGAAGAACACCGCGGCAAGCACAGCGGTGGTGCGCGAAAGAAAATTCGCGCTGCCGCTGGCACCGAACAGGCTGCCGGCACTGCCGCTGCCAAACGCCGCGCCCATGTCTGCACCCTTGCCATGCTGAATCAGGATCAGGCCGATCATGGCGAGCGCCGACAGCATCTGCACGCCGACCAAAAGATTGAGGACTATGTTCATTCGTTCTTACTCCAGGGATTGCAGCGCGCTCAAGCGGCTGCGGCAATGATTTGCAAAAAGTCAGGGGCCTTGAGCGATGCGCCGCCAATAAGGCCGCCATCGATATCGGCTTGAGCAAGCAGTTCAGCCGCGTTCGCCGCATTCATGCTGCCGCCGTAAAGAATGCGGATGCCGGCGGCATGTTCGCTGGCCGCGTGGTGCAACTGCGCACGCAACACCGCATGAACTGCCTGCGCTTGCTCGGGCGTCGCAGTCTTGCCGGTGCCGATAGCCCATACGGGCTCGTAGGCGACGACGATCTCGCTGATGCAATGACCGTTGACGTGGATCACTGCAGCCAGTTGTCGCTTGACCACTTCTTCGGTGAGGCCCGCTTCGCGCTGTGCCAAAGTCTCGCCGACACAGACGATCGGCGTGATGCTGTTCGCCAAAGCCGCTGCCGCCTTCGCTGCTACGACGTCATCGGTTTCGCCGTGATACTGACGACGCTCGGAGTGACCGACGATCGCATAGCGAACGCCAAACTCCTTCAACATCGAGGCCGATTGTTCGCCGGTGAAAGCACCCTGAGGATGCACAGAGATGTCCTGCGCGCCCAAAGCCAGCTTCGAGCCGGCGATCAGCGACTGCACTTGCGCGAAATAGGGCGCTGGAGCGCAAAGGGCCACATCGCATCCGACGTTACCAAGGCCTTGCAGAAGCGCACGCACCAATGCCTCGTTGGCATCGAGGCCACCGTTCATCTTCCAGTTGCCGGCAATCAGCTTCACGTGTTTCGTCATTGCGTTCACCACGTCAACACGATCTTGCCGATGTGCTCATTCGATTCCATCAACGTATGCGCCTGCGCAGCCCCGCTGGGTTCTCCCACAGCGGCAAACGTGCTGTGAACGACAGGCTTGATCGCGCCCGATTCGATCAGTGGCCAGACTTTCTCGCGCAGGGATTTGGCGATGGCCCCCTTGAAGGCAATTGGCCGCGGACGCAGCGTCGACCCCGTGATGGTAAGCCGCCGACGCAGCACGAGCCCGGCATTGAACTCGCTCTGCACCCCGCCCTGCACCGCGATCATCACGAGTCGGCCGTCTTCGGCCAGACATTCGATTTCGCGCGCCACGTAGCTGCCAGCGACCATGTCGAGAACGACATCGACACCTTTGCCATCTGTGATCGCCTTCACTTCCGCCACGAAGTCGGATGTCTTGTAGTTGATGGCGTGGTCCGCACCCAGCTCGAGGCAGGCCGCACACTTTGCGTCGCTGCCGGCCGTGACGATCACGGTCGCACCGAAAGCCTTGGCAATCTGGATCGCAGTCACGCCAATCCCGCTCGAGCCGCCCTGGATCAAAAGCGTTTCGCCCTTTTGCAGGCGTCCGCGGTCGAACACATTGCTCCACACGGTGAAGAAAGTTTCAGGCAAAGACGCGGCGTCTGCCTCGCTCCAGCCCTTGGGCACCGGCAAACATTGGGCGACCGGCGCCACGCAATACTCTGCGTAGCCACCACCCGCGACCAACGCGCAGACCGCCTCGCCGACGGCGAAACCCGCTTCGGTCATCGCCTTCGGATCGCCGGAGACGATGTGCCCGGCCAGCTCGAGGCCTGGCAGATCGGACGCACCCGGCGGTACCGGGTAATGGCCCATGCGTTGCAACACATCGGGTCGGTTGACTCCGCTCGCGACCACGCGAATCAACAGTTCGCCGGCGCCGGCCACCGGCTCCGGACGTTCCACCACGCGCAGCACCTCAGGGGCGCCGTACGAACTGATTTCAATGGCTTTCATGGTCTTTCCAGGCTGCAGCGCCTGCCACGGGACAGGCGCGGGCTGCGGTGAAAAGGAGGGCAGCGACAGAAGCTTTAAAGCCGCGTCACCGCGCCCCTCTCACTCTTGCGATTCGCGAGGTGCTTGCTCGGCGACAGGCGCCGGCTGGTCACTGCGCGTGTCATTCCGCACTTCATTGCGCGGCTCGTTGCGCTGCTCGTTGTTGAAACGCGGTTGGCGCTCACCACGGTCACCCCCGCGATCGCCACGATCCGAACGCTCACGGCGCTCGCCGCCACGGTCTTCGCGCGGCGCACGCTCCTGGAATTCCATGCCGGCCGGACGCTCGGTCAGCGCCTTCATCGACAGCTTGACGCGACCCTTCTCGTCGGTCTCGAGCACCTTGACCTTGACGATCTGGCCTTCGGTCAAATAGTCCTGCACGCGCTCGACACGCTCGTGCGCGATCTGGCTGATGTGCAGCAAGCCATCCTTGCCCGGCAGCAGATTGATGAGCGCGCCAAAGTCCAGGATCTTGGTGACCGGGCCTTCGTAGACCTTGCCGATTTCGACTTCAGCGGTGATCTGTTCGATGCGCTTCTTCGCTTCTTCGGCCTTGGCCGGATCGGTCGAAGCGATCGTGATGGTGCCGTCTTCATCGATGCTGATCTGCGTGCCGGTTTCTTCCTGCAGACCGCGGATGACAGCGCCGCCCTTGCCGATCACGTCGCGAATTTTTTCCGGATTGATCTTGAGCGTCATCAGGCGCGGCGCAAAGCTCGAGATCTCGGTCTTGGCTTCGCCCATGGCGTCTTGCATCTTGCCCAGGATGTGCATGCGCGCTTCCTTGGCTTGCGCCAATGCGACCTGCATGATTTCCTTGGTGATGCCCTGGATCTTGATGTCCATCTGGAGCGCGGTGATGCCGTTGGTCGTGCCGGCCACCTTGAAGTCCATGTCGCCCAGGTGATCTTCATCGCCCAGGATGTCGGTCAGCACGGCGAAGCGATTGCCTTCCTTGATGAGGCCCATGGCGATGCCGGCGACGTGCGCCTTCATCGGCACGCCGGCGTCCATCATCGACAGGCAGCCGCCGCAGACCGACGCCATCGACGACGAGCCGTTGGATTCGGTGATTTCCGAGACCACGCGAATCGTGTACGGAAATTCTTCCTTGGTCGGCAGCATCGCGGCGAGCGCACGCTTGGCCAGGCGGCCGTGGCCGATTTCGCGACGCTTGGTCGAGCCCATGCGGCCGGTTTCGCCAGTGGCGAAGGGAGGCATGTTGTAGTGGAACAAGAAGCGGTCTTCGTACTCGCCAGCCAGCGCGTCGATGCGCTGTGCATCGCGTTCGGTGCCGAGCGTGGTGATGACCAGCGCCTGCGTTTCACCACGGGTGAACAGCGCTGAGCCGTGCGTGCGCGGCAGCACGGAGTTGCGGATCTCGATCGGACGCACAGTGCGCGTGTCGCGGCCGTCGATGCGCGGCTCGCCTTCGAGAATTTGCGTGCGGACGATCTTCGATTCGATCGCGAACAGCAGGTCGTTGACCTTGCCGGCATCGAACGGTTCGCCGCTTTCCTTCAGCGATGCCATCACGCTGGCATTG
>CAXTCC010000185.1:4381-8136 GCA_964242015.1 uncultured Variovorax sp. | reverse complement strand
CGTGCGGCCTATCGCGCTGCCCTGTTGATCGTCGATCCTGAATTTCAACGCGTTCCGCGGCCTGCTTCTTTCCGGGCCGAAAAAGCTCAGTTGTAAAACGCGGTTGTCGATGACGACGGGCCGGGCCGGCCATCCTTGAATTGATTCACTTGCGGGTCGGCCAGCCGAACCACGGCTGAATAAGCGGTACGACCTGCTGCCTTGCATTCCCGGGCCAGAGTCAGCCAGGCTTCATCTTTGGCATCGCCCGACAACGTGGATCGACGCAGCGTGGCCTGACTGATCTCGATAAGTCCACAGACCGTCATCAGGCCCAGATAGAGCTCTTGAATATGGTGCGATTCAGACGCCACGTCGGTGTGCGATGCCGGAAATCGTGTCTCGGTGTCGCACCATGCTTCGCCGCTGTCCGACGTATTGCAGAAAGAAAAGGTCTGCGGTTCGTCCGATAGCGAGCCGTCCATTGGCGCTACAGCGGCCCAGGCTTCATTGAGCATCGCACAGACGTCGCTGCATTCGGCATCGGCGGCCGTGCACTTCGGCGCATCATGCGAAGGGAACATGTCTATGCCGGTCCAGACGGTCGGAAGAAGCGCCGTGGAATCCTGTTGGGTGCTGAGCGTGACATTCATGATTTCTCCTTCATTCAGGAAATTCGCTTGAAGCGGCGCCAACGCGTAATCAATTCGAGGCTGGCGCTGGTGCAACTTATTATTTGAGCGGTGCCGTACAGTGCACGTTTGGATGACAGTTCAAAATAATTGATTGCCCTGAAATTCGCCAAAGCGAGACGATGTTCCCGAGTCCGCAATTCCTGAAAGGCCGAAGCGCGTGACCGCTGCCGCCACCGAGCCTTATGTCGCCCGCCTCTTGGTGGTCGACGACAGCCCTGAGCAGCTCAAACTGCTGCTGGAAGTGCTGCGCGGCGCGCGGTTTGAAATCAGCGTTGCCTTCGACGGGATGCAGGGCTACGGGCGGGCCGTGGCACAGGTGCCCGACCTGATCCTGATGGATGTACGCATGGGCCGCACCGACGGCTTCACCGCCTGCCGCCTGCTGAAGGCCGACCCGCTCACTGCGCACATTCCGGTGATTTTCCTGACCAGCTCGAGCAGCCTCGAAGAACGGCTGACCGGGCTGCGCGAAGGGGCCGTCGACTATGTGCTGAAGCCTTTCGAGCCGGCCGAAGTGCTGGCGCGCATTCACGCTCATTTGCGGCGCGTGCCGCCGTCGCTTTCGGCGCGCCCCTTGCCGATGTCGTCGCACGGAATGCCGCTGGGCGCCGCGCCGGTTTCCTCTGCCGCCGCTTCGTTCGTCGCGGGGGCCGAAAACGGCGCCCACGCTTCGGCGCCCGATGACGACCCGCAGCAGCCCGATCACGTGCTGGTTCAGGCTGCGGTGCGGCAGGTCGAAGCCAATCTGGCCAGCATGCCGACGCTGGCCGAAATCGCGCGCCGCGTCGGCACCCACGAAAAGCGCCTGACCAAGGCGTTTCGCCTGCAGACCGGCATGTCCGTGTTCGAGTTCGTGCGCGAACAGCGACTCGGCCTGGCGCGGCGGCTGCTGACGCAAACGCCGCTCGGTATTGCGGACATCGCGGCCGAGGCGGGCTTCTCCAGTGCCGCCAACTTCGCCACGGCATTCAAGGCTGGCTTGGGCACTTCGCCAAGTGAATATCGAGCCCAGTTGGCATCGCGGCAAAGGACGCCTTGAGGCTGGCGTTGCGCGGTGCGGCCGCCCGGTGCCTGGACGCTGGTCGTGGGGTTGTCTGTTGCCTGGTCACATTGACGTCGCTGGCCGCGTTTGCCGAGACTGCCGCCGGCACGGTGCATACCGCGGAGGCGCAGTGGCCCCTCTCTCTTTCGAATCGCGTCGAGATTTTCGAAGACACGACGGCTGCACTGTCCCTGGAAGACGTGCTGACCAAGGCGCACGCCGTGGCCCAACAGCCCACGCACGCTCCGACGCAGCCCGCGGCGCCGGAGCGTGCGTTATCACCTTCGCGCTTACCCACTTCTTCACCCTCTTCCTCACCCGTCGCCATCGGCTTCGTACCGGCGACGGCGCGCCAACTGCAGCCCGGCTTCACGCGCTCGGCTTACTGGCTGCGCCTGCACGTGGCCAACGACTCCCGCGATGAGCAGCGGTTGCGACTGCTGCTGCGCTCACCGCGGCTGCAGCACGTCGATTTCTATCTGAACGTTCCTGGCGCCGAGCTTGCCGGCTGGCAACACAGTCGTGCCGGAACGGCGGTCAAGGTCAGCGAGCAGGAGCCGGCACGGCGCGAACCCTTGCTGTGGATCAACCTCGATCCAGGCCAGCGCGCCGAAGTGCTGGTGCGGATCGCCAGCGCGTCGAGTCTGCAGATCCAGCCCTGGCTCTACCCGTCCGATGCCTGGCTCGACCGTGAAACGCGCGACGCCCTGAAAGACGGCGCGCTCATCGGCGGCCTGTTGATGATGGCCGCGTATTCACTGGTGCTCTGGCTGCTGTCCCGCAATGCGGCGATGGCCTGGCAGGGTGCGGGCTTCGCCATCCTCGGGCTGTACGAGGGATCGTTCCGCGGCCTGACGCGTTTCTATCTTTGGCCGGAGAGCCCCGTGTGGGCTTCGCGCGCGCCCGGCGTCCTGGGCGGCGCGTGCGTACTGGTGCTGATGTTCTATCTGCACAGCCTGACCAGGCGTCTGCGCATTCAGCCCGCAGGCGGCCGTGGCTATTTCATCGCGTTGGCAAGCCTGCAAGGCGCTGTGTGCGTCGGCATGCTGGTCGGTGACTACTACGTCTTCACGCAAATCAACCTCGGCGTGTCGTTGCTGATCGCCGGCAGCCTGATGGTCGCCGGGTATCTGTACGTGAGAGGCGAAAAGGGCCATCACAAGCTGTTGCTGTGCGCAATTCTCTTCGCGCTGTTGAGCGTCGGCTTGCGCACGATGGGGTTGCAGGGCGCGTTGCCGCCCATGCTGGCCGGCCTGCGCAACTACGCGACCGGGTTCACCACGGCGATCGCGGCGCTCGTCGCCCTCGCGGTATGGGCCCATCAAACGTCGCAGCAGCGCCAGCAGATTCAAGACCAGATGATCGATGTGCTGAGCCGTCAGCATCACCGGCTGCGCCGTGCGGTCGCGCGCCAGACCCGGGCGCTGAACACCGCGCTGGCCGAAGCGGAAAGCAACTACAGAAAGCAGACGCGCATCATGTCTTTCATCGGCCACGACCTGCGTGCGCCGCTGGCGAGCATCGTCGGCTATGCCCGCCTCATGCGACACGACGGCCCATCGGCCCAGGCCGGCCGCGTGAGCCATCTGGACACCATCGAGCGCGAGGCGACCTACCAGCTGACACTGATCGACGAGTTGCTCGAGCACGCGCGCGGCGAGCGCGACCAGCTCACGTTGAGTCCTTCCGATGTCGACCTGAGCGCGCTGCTCGGCGCGGTCACGCAGCATGCCGCGAGCTTTGCGGCGCAGCAGCGCAACACGTTTGTTTTCTTGCCCGATCCGGCCGGCCCGCGCTGGGTCCTGCTCGATGGCGCGCGCTTGCAGCAGGCGCTGCTCCATCTGCTGGCCAACGCCGGAACCTTCGCGCGCGATGGTTGCATCAGTCTGCGCATCGGCTCGCATCGGGACGGGGCCGACTGGCGACTGAGCTTCGAAGTGACCGACACCGGCACGGGTGTCGAAGCCGAAGACTTGGCGCGTGCGGCCGACAGCTTCGAGCAGGCCCAGCCCGTCGATGGTGCTGCGGCCGGGCCGGGC
>CAXTCC010000185.1:0-4281 GCA_964242015.1 uncultured Variovorax sp. | reverse complement strand
GGGCAGTCTCGGACTCGGGCTCTTCATCGCGCAGCGCATCGTGCGACGCATGGGGGGCGAGTTGTCGTTGCACTGCGCCGCCGGACGGGGTTGTCACTTCAAATTCGAGCTGCTGGCGTCGGAGGTCGATGCGCCGCTGCCGGCCGCACCGGTCAGCGAAGGCGGCGACGCCCCCTTGCCCGTGCCCTCCGTGCCCTCCGTGGTCTCCACGAGCCTCGGAACCCTTCCGACCGACGATGCACTGGCCCGGCTGCGCCAATTGGCAGGCGACGGCCAGTGGAGCGCGATCGAAGATTGGCTCACGCAAATATCGACTTCGCAACCGCAGTGCGCCAATTTTCTGGTGGCTGTGCGCGAGGCACTCTCGGCACTCGATTTCGACGGCATTCAGCGCATGGCGACGCCGTCGTCGCCCGCGCTCTCCACCTGAGGCGGCAGGCCGTTTCGTTTACAGCTCGACGAAGTTGCTTTCCACGGAGATACCGCCTTCCGTGTTCAGTACGAAAGTCAGGTTCTTGGTGGTGGATTGGCCCGGCTTGCCATCAGGTGGCACGAGCGCCAGCGGGCGGCCTTCTTCGGCCTCGCCCGGCCGGGCATAGAAGTGCGACACCGTGATGCCGTCCAGATCGGCGAGCGGCTTCAAGAACGCGATGAACTCGGTCGCGCTGATGCCGTCGTCCTGAATGGCGCGCCAGTGTTGCAGCAACGTCAGATTGGAGACCTGCCTTGCCTGCGCGGCGTCGAGCGCTTCGACGCTGCCGATGTTCTCGGCACCGGCGACAACGTCCGAACAGTCGACGAGCGACGGCAAGATCGAATGCTTTGGATCCACGATGTCTCCGTTCGATCTAGTGCGCCAAGCGCACGTCGAGCAGACGCCGTGCATCGGTGGCGCTGGCCGCCGGGTCGGTCAGGATCAAGACCGCGCGATAGGCGGCGCGACCGGCGCACTTGGCGTCTTCGGCCAGTTGCTTCCAGCTCAACGCGCGCTCCAGCGGCGTCGGCGCGACCGTCGTGGGCCGCACCAGCGCATCGGTGATCTCCAGCAGCCCGCCGACCGATGTCATGCACAACTGGATGGCGTCCATCTCGGAGCGAGTGATCTCGGTGCCCGCCGTGGAGAACCCGGTCGATCCCGTTTGCTCACGCACTGCGGCCATCGCTTCCTGCAGCGCCACGGCAGCGGCATGAATCAACGCGCTGGCTTCTTCCCGGGACGCGCTGTCGGCGCAGCGGTACGGCGTCGGGCGGGTCGCGGCTTCCGAAAGTGGGGCGAAAAGGCAGTCCATGGCATCTCCATCAAGGCATCGGGCCGCGAACACCAAGGAACGAAGAGGTGGTCGAGGGTTGAAGAGATTGTTCGACGGCTGGGAGACCACGACCTTTGATTGCGGGCAGAAACCATTGATTGACGTTTGCTTTGCGGATCGATCGCCAGAAGCGTGATGTATTGCGTTGAACACCGACATGGCCGCGGGCAATCTGCGTCATCCATAGCCCGTAAGCGCTAGACCGTCTTGCGAATAGGCGGGTCGATCACCCCTCCCTAGACTTTCCGGACGAGGTCTGAGAGGCGCGCACTTTCGCGGCGTCGGAGTGCCGCCAGCGCGGAACTGAGGGCCGCGCGTGGGGGTCGAATGGAACGGTTATCGAAGGTCGGTTGGGCGTTCATCGCTCGTCCATGGAGCGCGCGCCCGTGGATCACGGGCGCAGTGGCATCGACTGCGTTGGTCGCCCTGGTTTTTCTGACGCCATTGCAGCCGGCCTACGCACAGCAGGCCCCCGATGCCGAGGCGGCTGCCAGCAAGCAGGAGCAAGCCCGCCTCGCCGACACCGACACGCTCTTCGCGCTCACCAACGATGGCGCGGTGCTCTATGCCAACGACGCCGTCAAGTTGTCGGGCTACCAGTACTGCAGCCAGGCCGTGGCGCTCGCCGAGGCCGGCGAATTCCGGCAGAGCGTCCGCGCCGCCAGCAAGGCGCTGCACCTCGCCAACACCACCAAGGATCCCAACCTGCTGGCGATGGCCAACCGCGACCTGGCCATCGTCTACAGCTACTCCGGCCAGCTCGACAAGGCCGAAGACTTCGCCCGCGAAGCGCTCAAGTACCCGGCGCGCGACCCCAAGCTGGTGGTCGGTCCGGCGCACAAGGTGCTGGGCGACGTGCAGACCCGCCGCGGCAACTACTCGGGCGCGGTGCGCAGCTACGACACCGCGCTCGCCAACAGTTCCGAACGCTATGCACCGTTGGTCAGATCGTCGCTGGTCAACGCGCTGATCGAGTCCGGCGACCCGGTGCGTGCGCGCGAGGTCATCGGCACGCTGGCGCCCGCCAAGGAGCCGTCGCTCGCGGCGCAGTTCGACCGCACGCGCGCCCGCTTGCTGCTGGCCGAGAACAAGCCGGCCGAAGCCCGCGACCTGTACCGGCAACTGACCACCCGCAGCGTCGGCACCGACACCGGCTACTACCAGCTCTGGGCCTGGGACGGCGTGGCACGCAGCGAGCTGGCGTTGGGCCAGAAGCAGGCCGCAGCAGACGCCGTGGGCAAAGCGCTCGGTGGTGTCGATGCGGTGCGGTCGCGCTTTCGCAGCGAAGAATTCAAGATGGGCTTGTTCTCCGATCTGCAGTCGGTGTTCGAGCGCGCCATCGGTCTGTACAGCGATGTGGGCGATGCGCGGCAAGCCTTCGAGGTCAGCGAGCACAGCCGCTCGCGCGCGCTGCTCGACGCGGTGCGTGGCCGTGCTGCGGTGTCGGGCGAAGCGGTGACGACGGTCGACCTCGCGACGCTGCAAAAGACACTGAGGCCCGACGAGCGCGTGGTGCAGTTCCACTCGCTGCCCGACCGCTTGCAGGTGTGGGTGGTGAGCCCGACCGCCATCGTCGAGAAGAGCGTGGCCGTCACGCGCGACGACCTGACCGAAGCGGTCGAGTCGTTTCGCAACTCGGTCGTGCGTGGTCGGCGCGCAGCCATCGCGACCGCCGACAAGCTGGGCGCACAGCTGCTCGGCCCGCTGGCTTTGCAGGACGGCCAAAGGCTGATCGTGGTGCCGCATGGTCCATTGCACTACCTGCCGTTCCAGGCGCTGCGGCTCAACGGCCGCTACCTGATCGAGACGCATCCGGTGTCGGTGTCGCCGTCGATGAGCATCGCGGTGCAACTGGCGCAGCGCAGCCCGCGCGTGTCGGCGTCGCTCACCGCTTTCGGCAATCCGCGCATCGACGAGAAGTACGAGCTGCCGGGCGCCGAGGTCGAAGTCAAGCAACTGGCGCAACTGTTTCCGCGCAACAACCTCTACATCGGCGCGGCCGCCACCAAGACGCAGTTTCGCGATGTCGCTTCACGCTCGCCCCTGATGCACGTGGCCGCGCATGCCGAAGCGGACCAGATCGATCCGCTCTATTCGCGCATCCTGCTGGCCAACGAGAACGGCAAGCAGAACTTCCTGGAAGCGCATGAAATCCTCGGGCTGCCGATGCAGAGCACGGCGCTCGTCACGCTGTCGGCGTGCGAGTCGGGGTTGGGCCGCATCGCGCAAGGCGACGAGGTGCTCGGCTTCACGCGGTCGTTCCTGTCGGCCGGCACGTCGAGCCTCATCGCCTCGCTCTGGCCGGTGTCCGACGACGCCACCGAAGTGCTGATGACGACGCTCTACACCGAGCTTTCGAAAGGCCGCGACGTGCAGCAGGCGATGCAGGCCGGGCAGCTGGCCGTGCTCAAGAACCCGCGCATGTCACATCCGTTCTTCTGGGCACCGTTCAACCTCATAGGCAACTGGCGGCTGACGGTCGGAGGCACCGGAGCATGAAGCGCTCGCCTCTCCTGATCTCGATGCTGCTGGCCTTCGCTGCACAGCATGCACAACAGGCGAACGCAGCCGATGCCGCCGTCCCGTTGCTGCCGACCAAAGACCCGTGCGGCAGTTGCGATCGGCCGGTGGCACAGGCGCCCACCGGTCCCGCCGGACCCACCGGATCGGCCAATCCGAACAGCCAGAGCCTGCCCGCCGCGCCTGCGCCGACGGTCAGCGCCTTCCGCCTGAACGACCTTCGCCTGAACGGCGCGCAAGCGTTGTCGAGCGAGGAACTCAAGAGCGTGACGCAGCCCTATATCGGGCGTGACGTGACGCTGGGCGACCTCGAAGCCTTGGCCCAGGCCATCACTGCGCAATACCGCGCCCGCGGCTACTTTCTGGCGACCGCCATCGTGCCGGTGCAGACGGTGCGCGACGGCATCGTGGAGATCAGCGTGATCGAGGGGCGGTTGGGGAAAGTGGAGGT
>CAXTCC010000184.1:4160-8168 GCA_964242015.1 uncultured Variovorax sp. | reverse complement strand
CGATGGCCGGCGTGCCGCTGCTCAACGGCTTCCTGTCGAAGGAGATGTTCTTCGCTGAGACCGTGTTCATCGAGTCGACGCCGCTCATCAACTGGGGCCTGCCGATCCTCGCAACGCTGGCGGGCATCTTCAGCGTGGCCTATTCCGCGCGCTTTGTGTTCGACGTGTTCTTCGGCCCGAGCTGCGCGCCGCCCGAGGTGCCGCGCACGCCGCACGAACCGCCGCACTGGATGCGCGTGCCGGTCGAACTGCTGGTGCTGGCGTGCCTGGTGGTGGGCGTGGCGCCGGCCTGGTCGATCGGCGCGTTGCTGGCGACCGCCGCCACGCCGGTCGTCGGTGGAGAACTGCCCGAATACAGCCTCGCCGTCTGGCATGGCTTCAACCTGCCGCTGGTGATGAGCCTCGTCGCCCTGGCGGGTGGCGCTGCGCTCTACCTGCTGCAACGACATCGTCGCGCGGCAGGCGACCTGGAACACACGCCGCTGCTGCATCGCTTCGACGGCCAGCGCATGTTCGAGCATGCACTCGCACAGCTGAGCGAAGCGGGACGCCGCAGCCGGCGCCTGCTCGGCACGCGCCGGCTGCAGTCGCAACTGCTGCTGATCATCGTCTTCGCGGTCGTTGCCGCGGGTGCTGCGTTGTGGCAAACACCGGTCGCGCGCGGCCATCGCGAGTTGCTGCCCTTCTCTCCGATGTTCGCCATGATGTGGCTCATCGGCATCGTGTGTGCGCTCGGCGCGGCGTGGCAGGCCAAGTTCCACCGGCTCGCCACCCTGATGCTGGCGTCGGGTGCGGGCCTGGTCTGCTGCATCACCTTCATCTGGTTCTCCGCGCCCGATTTGGCACTGACGCAACTGGTGGTCGAGGCGGTCACCACCGTGCTGATGCTGCTCGGCCTGCGCTGGTTGCCGATGCGCAAGGAGGCGGCCCAACCGGCGCGCACGCGGCTGCGTCCCTGGGGCCGGCGCGGCCGCGACCTGCTGGTCGCCACGGCCGCAGGCGCCGGCATGGCGTCGCTCGCTTGGCTCTTTATGACGCGACCGTTTCCGCTCAGCATCTCGCCCTTCTTTCTGGAGCATGCGTTGACCGAAGGCGGCGGCACCAACGTCGTCAATGTGATGCTGGTCGACTTCCGCGGCTTCGATACCTTCGGCGAGATCACCGTGCTCGGCGTCGTTTCGCTGACCGTCTACGCACTGCTGCGCCGCTTTCGGCCAGCGCCCGAATCGATGGCGCTGCCGGCCCAACAGCGCAGGCAGAAAGACGACGGCAGCAGCGACCTGCTCAACCCGCGCCGCGCCAAGGACACCGCCGTCGGCTACCTGATGGTGCCGGCCGTGCTGGTGCGTCTGCTGCTGCCGCTGGCGGTGCTGGTGTCGGTCTACTTCTTCATGCGTGGCCACAACGCGCCGGGCGGTGGCTTCGTCGCCGGGCTGGTGATGTCGGTGGCGCTGCTGCTGCAGTTCATCGTATCGGGCACCGAATGGGTCGAGGAGCATTTGCGCATCTATCCACGCCGCTGGATCGCCATTGGCCTCTTGCTGGCGCTCGCGACCGGGGGCGGCGCGGTGCTGCTGGGCTATCCGTTCATGACGACGCACACCGCGCACCTGCAGCTGCCGCTGCTCGGCGAGGTGCATGTGCCGAGTGCGCTCTTCTTCGACATCGGCGTGTTCGCTCTGGTGCTCGGCGCCACCATGCTGATCCTGACCGCCCTGGCCCACCAATCGGTGCGCAGCCATCGCTGGGTCGAGGAGCAGGACGAGCGCGAGGCCGAAGCCAAAGCCGCAACGGAGTCGGCTTCCAGCGCGCCGCTGCTTGGAGCGGGCGCCTGATGGAGATCGTCCTTGCCATCGCGATCGGCGTGCTGACCGGCTCGGGCGTCTACCTGCTGCTGCGCCCGCGCACCTTCCAGGTCATCGTCGGCCTCACGCTGATGTCGTACGCGGTCAACCTCTTCATGTTCAGCACCGGCCGGCTTGCGGTCGACAGCGAACCGGTGCTGGTGACCGGCATCAAGGCGACGCTCGCCAACACCGCCGACCCGATGCCGCAAGCCCTGGTGCTCACCGCCATCGTGATCGGCTTCGCGATGACCGCGTTGTTCCTGGTCGTGCTGCTGGCCTCGCGCGGACTCACCGGCACCGACCACGTCGACGGCGAGGAGGCGCAGCGTGAATGAGCTGACGCACCTGCTCGACCGGCTGCTCGAGTTCAGCATGCCGCACCTGGTGGCCGTGCCGATCCTGGTGCCGATGTTCACCGCCGCGCTCATGCTGCTGCTGGGCGAGCACCATCGGCGGCTCAAGTCCGCGCTGAGCGTGATCTCCGGGCTGATCGGCCTGCTCGCGGCGCTGGCCTTGCTGCGCTGGGTGAACGCGCCCGATACCGGCACCGGCGCAGGCTCCATCGGCGTCTACCTGCCTGGCAACTGGAAAGCACCCTTCGGCATCGTGCTGGTGGCCGATCGGCTCTCGACCATGATGGTGGCGCTCACCGGCGTCATCGCCTTTGCGGCGTCGATCTACTCGACCTCGCGCTGGGACCGTGCCGGCGTGCACTTTCATCCGTTGCTGCAACTGCAGTTGATGGGGTTGAATGGGGCGTTTCTGACCGGCGACCTGTTCAACCTCTTCGTCTTCTTCGAAGTGATGCTGGCGGCGTCTTACGGCTTGCTGCTGCATGGCTCGGGCCGATTGCGGGTGCAGGCCGGCCTGCACTACATCGCGATCAACCTCGCGGCGTCGTCGCTGTTCCTGGTCGGTGCCGCAATGCTCTACGGCGCGACCGGCACGCTCAACATGGCCGACCTCGGCATGCGCATCGCGCAGATCGCGCCAGCCGATCGCGGCCTGGTCCACGCCGCAGCGGCCATCCTCGCGACTGCATTTTTCGCCAAGGCCGGTGCGTGGCCGCTCAACTTCTGGCTGGTGCCGGCGTACAGCGCCGCGGTGTCGCCGGTCGGTGCGGTGTTCGCGCTGCTCACCAAGCTCGGCATCTACACGATCCTTCGTTTGTGGACGACGCTCTTCGCGCCCGACACCGGCGTTTCGGCGCAGTTCGGTCAGGGCGTGCTCATCGGCGTCGGCCTCGTCACCCTGTGCATCGGTGCGCTCGGCATCATCGGCACGCAGCGCCTGTCGAATCTGGCGGGCTACAGCGTGCTGATTTCCGCCGGCACGCTGCTGGCCGCGGTCGGGCTCGGCGATCCGGCCGTCTGGGCCGGCGCGCTCTACTACCTCGTGAGTTCGACGCTCGCGGTCAGCGCGTTCTTCCTGCTGATCGACATGATCGAGCGCTGGCGCAACGCCGGCGTCAGCATCGCGCCGCACGAGAAGTCGGGCCACGCGCCGTTCCTCGCTGAAGACCTGAAACCGCTCGCCGACGTCAACCTCGACGACGAACAGCAGGCGCTCTACGGCCGCGCCATTCCGGCCGGCATCGCGTTCCTCGGCCTGAGCTTCATGGCCTGCACGCTGTTGCTGGCCGGCTTGCCGCCGCTCTCCGGCTTCGTCGGCAAGTTCGCGATGCTGTCGGGCCTGCTCGATGCACCGGTGGTGACCACTGCAGGCATCGCTTTCATGGCGCTGCTGATCGCATCGGGCTTCCTCACGTTGCTGGCATTGAGCCGTGCCGGCATCCGCCACTTCTGGACGCAGGTGCACGCGACCATGCCGGCCCTGCCAGCACTCGAAGTGCTGCCCGTCGCAGCGCTGCTCGTCGCCGCTGCCGCCTGGACGATCTTCGCCAACCCGGTCATGCATCACGCGATCGAGACAGCAGACGGGCTGCACTCGGCCACCGCGTATCGGCACGCGGTGATGAACGCACGGCAGGTCGCCAATCCGGCGGCGAAGCGCGCGGCCGCCGCGCCGGGTCGCGTTGCCGGTGACGTTCCCGATGAGGTCATGCGATGAAGCGCTGGCTGCCCTCTCCGCCGCTGTCGCTCGCCCTCTTCGTCGTGTGGCTGCTGCTCAACCAGTCGATGGATGCACCGACCCTGCTGCT
>CAXTCC010000184.1:0-4060 GCA_964242015.1 uncultured Variovorax sp. | reverse complement strand
CTCGCCGTGCTGGCGATGATCCTGTGCCTGACGCCCGGCACCGCCTGGGCGGAACTCTCGTTCGACAGTTCGGTGCTGCTCATCCACGTCTTCGACGTCGACGACGAGGCTGCGTTCATCGCGCTGGTACAGCAACGCTACGAGCGCCCCCTGATGGAGATCTTCGAATCATGACGCCGGTGTTGCTCTGGGCATTGAAGCTGGCGCTGCTGCTGCTGGCGGTGGCGATGCTGTGCGCGCTCTCGCGCCTGACCATCGGGCCGACCGCGCAGGACCGCATCACCGCGCTCGACTGCCTCTACATCAACGGCATGCTGATGATGCTGGTGCTCGGCATCGTGTACGCCAGCAACGTCTACTTCGAGGCAGCATTGCTGATCGCGCTGTTCGGCTTCGTCGGCTCCACGGCGTTGGCCAAGTTCCTGTTGCGTGGCGAGGTGATCGAATGAACGAAGCTTTCATCGGCGGCCCCTTGCCGCTCTGGGCAGAGATCCTGACCGCGGTGTTCGTGGTGGTCGGCGCCGGCTTCGCGGCCATCGGCTCGTTCGGGCTGGTACGCCTGCCGACCTTTTTCCGGCGCATCCATGCGCCCACCATCGGCGCCACCCTGGGCGTGTGGTGCATGACGATCGCGACCATCGTCTACTTCTCGGTACAGGGGGGCAACCTGTTCTTGCATGCGCTGCTCATCGCGGTTTTCGTCGCGCTGACCGCGCCGGTGACGACGATCTTCCTGATGCGGGCAGCCCTGTTCCGCGAGCGGCAAAAGGGCGGGGCGGTTCCGCCGGCGTCGAAAGGCGATTAAGGTGGTACCCATGAGCAAATCGATACCCGCACTGCGCGCCCTGCTGGTCCTGTCAGGCATGGCCTGCTGCACGGTCGCGCTCGCCCAGGACGCGCCGAAGGTTCCGATCCAGACCGATGACAAGGGCTCGGTCTACGTCGCCCCCAACGTCTCTTCCAGCGAAACCTCGATGGAGTCGAAGGGCGCCACGGTCGGCGTCCAGCAAAAGGACGGTAGCGGCGTCTACACGGGCATGGACACCTCGACGCCGCGGCCGACCTATTCGGTGGGCGGCAGCACGGGTGGCAACACGTCTTTCTCGGCCGGCGTCAACTCCGACGGCAAGGAGAACAAGGGCGTGAAGGCCGGCATCACGATCAAGTACTGATCGCCCGGCGACCCGCGTTTCTGCCGCTTATTCCTTCACCGAGCCCGTCATCCCCGACACGTAGTACTCGACGAAGAACGAGTAGATGAACGCGACCGGCAGCGAGCCGAGCAGCGCACCGGCCATCAACGGGCCCCATTGGTAGACGTCGCCCTGCACCAGCTCCGTCACCACGCCGACCGGCAGCGTCTTCATCTCGGACGACGAGATGAACGTCAGCGCATAGATGAACTCGTTCCACGACAGCGTGAAAGCGAAGATGCCCGCCGAGATCAGACCCGGCACTGCCAGCGGCAGCACGATCTTGACGAGGATCTGCCAGCGGTTGGCGCCATCGATGAGCGCGCACTCTTCGAGCTCGGCCGGTATCGACCTGAAGTAACCCATCAGGAGCCAGGTGCAGAACGGAATCAGGAAGGTCGGGTACGTCAGGATCAAGGCCCAGCGCGAGTCGAACAATCCCAGGTTGAACACCACGTTGGCCAGCGGAATGAACAGGATCGACGGCGGCACCATGTACGCCAGAAAGATCGACAGGCCGACCTGTTTGGAGCCGGTGAAGCGCAGCCGCTCGATGGCATAGGCCGCGAACACCGATGCCGCGAGCGAAACGAAGGTCGACACCACCGACACCAGCACCGTGTTCCACAGCCATTGCGGATACGAGGTCTGGAACAGCAGCTTGTAGAAGTGCGTCAGCGTCGGCTTGATGACCCAGAACGGATTGCCGTCGCGCGACAACAGCTCGCCGTCGGGCTTCACCGAAGTGATCGCCATCCAGTAGAACGGGAACAGCAGCACGATCAAAAAGACGATCAGCGGCAGATACACCGTCACCATCTTGCGTGGCAACGAGTCCAGGAAACTCATGCCGACAGTGTCGACCTGGCTGTTGGGATTGCTCATTTGTCGCTCCCGCCTTGTTGCCATGCACGGCGTTGCAGGCCGAAGAAACTGAACATCACGCAGGCCAGGAGGAAGGGCACCATCGCGATGGCGATGGCAGCGCCTTCACCGAGCGCGCCGCCCGAGATGGCACGCTGGAACGACAGGGTCGCCATCAGGTGCGTCGCATTGAGCGGGCCACCACGCGTGATCACGTAGATCAGCTGGAAGTCGGTGAAGGTGAAAAGGACCGAGAAAGTCATCACCACCGCGATGATCGGCGTGAGCAGCGGCATCGTCACATGACGGAACTGCTGCCACGGCGTGGCACCGTCGATGGCCGAGGCCTCGTAGTAGGAAGGCGAAATGGTCTGCAGGCCGGCCAGCAGCGTGATGGCGACGAAGGGCACGCCGCGCCACACGTTCGCGATGATCACCGCGATGCGTGCGTTCCAGGGGCTGCCGAGGAAGTCGATGTACGTGTCGATCAGCCCCATCTTCACCAGCGCCCAGCTGATGATCGAGAACTGCGAGTCGTAGATCCACCAGAACGCGATGGCCGACAGCGCCGTCGGCACGATGTACGGCAGCAGGATCACCGCACGAAAGAAGGTCTTGAAGCGGATGTTCTTGTTCAGAAGAATCGCCAGCCACAAGCCCAGGAAAAACTTGAACACGCTCGCCACGGCTGTGTAGAAGAGCGTGTTGAAAAGCGCGAGCCGCACCACGGCGTCGCCCCACAGGTACTCGTAGTTTTCAAGCCCGATCCACTGGCCCGGGCGGCCGACCTTGGCGTCGGTGAAGCCCAGGTAGGTGCCCAGCCCCAGCGGGTACGTCAAGAACAGCAGCAGCAGCACCGCGGCCGGCAACATGAACATGAAGCCGAGCGCGTTGCGACTGTTCTGCATCCGCGCGAGCAGCGGCATCGGGCGCGCGGCGGCGGTCGGCTGCAGCCGAATACCGTCTGCGCCTGCCGGTGAAGTGACGACCCGTGGAGTGGACATTGATCGAGAGACTTATCAGAGCTTGTAGTAACGCTCGGCGCGCTTTTGCGCGCGCTCGGCGGCTTCCTTCGGCGTCTTCGATCCGCTGGCGGCCTCGGCCACCATGTTCGGGATGATGAAGTCCGCGGCAGCGCCGGCAGAGGCGTAGCCCAGCTTGCCGTCGTAGCCACCCGGCCGCAGGTTCTTGACCGAATCGCGGTACGGCAGGTTCTTAGGGTCGGAGCTCCAGATCGCGCTGGCCTCGTAGGCGCGCAAGGGTTGGGCGACGTAGCCACCACCGCCTTGCAGCCACGGATCGAACTGTTCCTTTTCCATCATGAAGCGCAGGAACTCCTTCGAGGCCTGCGGGAACTTCGTGTACTTCATGACCATCTGGTTGAAGAACAGATGCGACTCCGTCGGCACGCCGGCCGGGCCGATCGGAAACACCGCGTGATTGATGTCGGCGGCCATTTCCTTGACCTTGGGGTCCGGCGAATTCTTGGCCGCGTAGTAGATCGAGATGCCGTTGTTGGTGACGCTGATCTGGCCGTCGAGAAAGGCCTTGTTGTTGTTCGGGTCGAGCCACGACAGCGTGCCGGGAATGAAGTTGGCGTACAGCTCCTTGCCGTACTCCAGCGCCTTGATGGTCTCCGGGCTGTCGATCACGACCTTGTTGGTCTTGTCGACCAGCTTGCCGCCATGCGACCAGATGAGCCAGTTGCACCAGGTGCTGTCGCCGGTGGCGTTGCCGAGCGCCATGCCGCCGGGCGTGCCCTTTTCCTTCAGCGCCTTGTAGAGCTTGAGGAAGTCGTCGGTGGTCTTCGGGAAGGTTTCGAAACCCGCCGCCTTGACCATGCTCTCGCGGTACACGATGAGCGAGCCGGAAGCGCCGAGCGGCAGGCCCAGCCACTTCTTGCCATCGGGCCGCATGAAGGCCTCGCCGGCGGGATACCAGCCGCCGTACTTCTTGCCGAGGTATTCGGCCAGGTCGGTGACGTCGAGCAGCTTGTCGGGGTA
>CAXTCC010000183.1:0-8180 GCA_964242015.1 uncultured Variovorax sp. | reverse complement strand
GCGAAGGCCTGGCATTGCTCGACATAAGGGCGCAGGCGCTCGTCGTAGCGCGACGATGCCGTGCCCATGTCGCCATCGCATTCGGTCCAGGTCGTCGCCAGTGTTTCCGCGGCGACCATCGCCAGGGTGGTCCCCATGCCCGACAGCAAGGCCGCACAGTGGCCGGCATCGCCGATGACGGCCACGTTGCCGTTGATCCAGCTCGGCATGTGGGTCTGGCTCACCGAATCGAAGTAGAAGCCCTTGGCAGCAGGGTCCATGAAGGCCTCGCGTATCTCGCGCACCTGCCAGGCGTCGATGCGCGACAGGAAGTCGTCGATGAGCTTTCGATGAACGGCCAGGTCGCGGTAGTCGTAGTCGATCTCCGGACTGGCGGCGAGCATCATGGCCTGGGGGCCGTCCCCCGCATTGCGCACGCTGATCTTCAAACCGGGAATGTTGAGCATGCCTCGGCGCCATTCGCGATCGTTCGGCAGATCGACGAGTGCGACGTAGTAGCCGAAGTGCCGAACGTAGTCCTTCTCGGGTCCGAAGGCGAGCTTGCGCACATTGGAGTGCAGGCCGTCGGCGCCGACGACCAGGTCGTAGCGACCTTGCGCGCCATCCGTGAAGGCGACGTCCACGCCATCGGTGCCATCCACCAGCGACGTGATGGATGTCCGGTAGCGGAACTCGACATCGTCCGGGATCGCGTCCAGCAGGATCTGGTTGAGTCGATCGCGTGAAATCTCGATGTCCTCATCGGTCTCGTTGGCGAACCAGCGCAGGTCGAGGGTCGCGACCTGCGCGCCCTGCCCGTCGAGCACCGGTGCCGGATTCGACACGACCACCTTCTGGTCATCGATCTTCGCGAGGATGCCCATGCGTTCCGCCGTTCCGAGCGCGCGTCCGCGAACGTCGATCGGCGCACCGCCGGGGCGCAGCCCGTCGGCACGCTCGACCACGGTGACCCGGTGGCCGAGATGCGCGAACCAGTAGGCGGCCGAGAGGCCCGCCATGCTCGCGCCGGAGATGAGAACGTTCATGGTGCTGCTCCTGAGTGGTGACTGCCGGGTACTGACTGCCGAGGTGCTGACCGTCGAGAGGGCGACTACAGCTTGAAATCCTTGGCCATCCGTATCACCGCCTGCTTGTCGAAGGCGTTGATCTCGTCGATCAGGTCGTTCGTGAAAAGGCGGTTCGGGTCGCCGAGCTCTTCGGCCAGCTTCGGGTTCTTGCTGCTTTCGGCGGCCATCTCGATGTTCGAATTCCATTCGGCCAATGACGAGGCGCCCATGCGCTGGTCCGGATCGTCGGCTCGACGCATCCAGCTGTTCTTGCGGTCCTTGAGGATGAAGGCCAGCTCCTTGCGCGCCTCGTCTTCGGTGCGGCCCTTGGGCTTGCTCTCGGGGTACACCGCCCAATGCAGATCGATCCCCGCATCGAGATTGGCGTTCGAGAATATGGTCGACTTCGCGATGCCCTGGAAGGTCGCCACCACCGCCTTGCGTTCTTTCTTGAGCAAGTCGCGCGGCACGCACAACCAGCCCGAGCCCAGGCGCGCGAACTTGGGCGTGAGCGGCACATAGCGCAGCTTGGTGCCGACCAGTTCGATGCGCGCGGTGGCGGTGTCGAAAGCCACCATCGCGTCCACCCGGTCGTTGTCGATCGCTGCGCCGGCGGGCGCGCCGTCGCCGATCGCGATGTACTCGCACTTGTCGTCCTTCAGGCCGAGTTCGGCCAGCATCGTCTTGGTGACGACGATGCCGGCATCGCCCTGGCTGCGCACGCCGATGCGCTTGCCGGCGAGGTCCGCCGCCGTCTTGATCGGGCTGCCTGGCTTGACCACGATCGTGTTGGCATTGCCGGGCAGCCACTTGTAGACGCTCACCAGATCGAGCGACGGATCTTTCGCCATCGTCGGGAGCAGGATGCCCGGCACCGCAGGGCCGAACTCGACATGCCCGGCGCGCAGGCTTTGCAGGGCCTGCGTCATGCTCGACATGTTGACGTACTCCACGTCCACGCCGCCAGACTTGTAGAAGTTGAGCCGCGGATGCTGGCCCGCGGTGACGAAGCACTGCTGCGGATCGTTCACCGCCGCGGTGTTCGCCAGCTTCATGACGCGCACGCTTTGCGCCAGTGCCGGCGAACCGGCGGCAAGACCCAGGGCACCGAGGCCGAGGCCGAAATCACGTCGCGTCAACATTGGTCAGCTCCTTGAAAAGAAATGAGTTCGGCGGTGCTTCAGCTGTTCACCGTGCGCTGCGAACTGTCGGCCGGCATCCAGTGCAACACGCGCCGTTGCACGCGGCGCAATACAGAGGTCAACAAGATGCCGATGACCGACAGCACGACGCACACCGCGAAGCTCCCGCCGGTGTCGGCCTGCGCTTCCATCTGCAGGATGAGCACGCCGAGGCCTGCCTGCGCGCCGACGAATTCGCCGACCACCGCACCCACCACGCTGAAGGCGGCGGCCATGTTCAGGCCCGCGAAGATGTAGGGCAATGCACCGGGGAACTTGGCCTTGCGAAAGATCTGCCAGGGCGTTGCCGAGAGCGAGCGCAGCAGGTCGATGCGGTCGGTGTCCACTGCCTTGAAGCCGGCGATGCTGGTCACCAGCACCGGAAAGAACGTCAGCAGGCAGATGATCACCACCTTGGAGCTGATGCCGAAGCCCAACCACACGACGATGATCGGCGCCACGGCCACCTTGGGCACGCTCTGCAGCGCGGCGACGTAGGGTTCCAGCAGGGCTTCGAGCCGAGGCATCTGGGAGATCACGATGCCGATCGCGAGACCGATGCCGCCGCCGATGAAGAAGCCCAGCAGGATCTCCGCGAGCGTGATGCCGCCGTGATACCAGAAGCCGTCTTTCGCCATCGGCCCGGTGGCCAGGCCGCGCCACAGCGCCACGCCGATGTCGCTCACCGGCGGCACCAGATGCCGCGGCACCTTGAACAACCGCACCGCCGCCTCCCAGGAGCCGAGCAACGCGATCAACAGCAGCATCGACTGCACGCGGGTCGATGCCAGCGGGTTGCTGCGGCGACGCGGCGGCACAACAGCAGCAGTCGCAGCGATCGCGACGGCTTGAGCAGCGGCCGGCTGAACAGCGGGCGGCGGCACGGGCGCATGGGACTTGATGATGGCGGTGGTCATGCGATGGCCCTTTCAGTCGAACGAGGCGGCGTGGGAAAAGCGTTCGCGAATCGAAGCCGACGCGGCGGCGAAGACGGGGTGCGACATCGCCTCCATCGAGCGCGGCCGCGGCAGGTCGATCGGCAGCACGCGCTCCAGCGTGCCCGGGCGCGGCGACATCACGAACACCTTGTCGCCGAGGAACACGGCCTCCGGAATCGAGTGCGTGATGAGCACCACGGTCTTGCCGCTTTCCATCCAGATGCGTTGCAGCTCGAGGTTCATGCGCTCGCGCGTCATCGCATCGAGCGCACCGAAAGGCTCGTCCATCAGCAGGATCTTGGGGTCGTGCAGCAGCGCCCGCGCGATCGATGCGCGTTGCTGCATGCCGCCGCTCAACTGGCGCGGCATCTTGTGTTCGAAGCCTTCGAGCCGCACCATCTGCAGCAGCTGCATGGCGCGCTCGCGTGCCTTTTTCATGTCCAGCCCGAGCACCTCGGCCGGCAGCATGACGTTCTCGAGGATGGTGCGCCACGGCAGCAGGATGGAGCTCTGGAACACCACGCCGACGTCGCGCCGCGTGCCGCGAATCGGCTGGCCGTCGAGCATCACGGTGCCGGTGCTGTAGTCGAGCAGTCCGGCCAGGATGCGCAGCAGCGTGCTCTTGCCGCAACCGCTGGGGCCGACGATGGTCACGAAGCTGCCCTGCTGGATGCTGCAGTCGATGCCCTCGAGGGCGAGCACGCCGTCGCTGCCGCCACCGAAGGTCTTGGTCAACCCCGCGATGCGGATGTAGTCGGGCCTTGGCGATGCATTCATGCGTTGACTCCTGTCGGATGCAAGAAACGAACGATGTGGCGTGCGAGCACCTCGGGCGCCTGCATCGCCGTCACGTGGCCGATCGCCGGCAGCAGCACGGCATCGGCGGTGCGGATGCGGGCGGCCATCGCCAGCGTCACGCTCGGCGGCACCACGCGATCGAGTTCGCCGGCCAGCACCAGCGTCGGCGCGACGATGTCTGCCACGCCCTGGTCGAGCGTCGTCGCCACGGTCGCCGAGCGGCGTGCGGATCGCTCCGACCCGGGCCTCGCCTTGGCGAAGAACTGCCGAAGCTCCGGCCGCTGCTGCAGAAAGGCCTCGGGAAAGAACCAGGTCGCCAGCTCTTCGGCCGTGCCCGGCAGACCGCGGCGCACCTCGGCGAGGCGTCGTGCATCGGGACACAGTTCTTCGATGGGCCGTGGCAGCGGCCAGGTGCTTCCCAGCACCAGGTGATCGACGACGCGCGGATGCATCAAGGCCAGCGCCTGCGCCACCCGGCCACCGAAGGACGAGCCGAACACGTGCGCACGCTTGAAGCCCAGCGCGCCGATCAACAGCTGCGCGTCGTCCGCCAGATCGGACAAGGTGGACGCCTGTTCCGGCGCTTCGGTTTCGCCGCAGTCGCGCTGGTCGTAGGCGATGACGGTGAAGTGGTCGGCGAGATACGGCACCAGCGCCGCGAACATCTGCCGCGTGGCTTCGGCGCCATGCATCAGCAACAACGGCGGACCGTCGCCCTCGCGGTCGTAGGCGATGCGCACCTCGCCGGCCTGCGCGTAGTGCGTCATGCAGCGTCCTGTGCTTCATCGGCGAGCCAGAAGGTCATCTCGACCTTCAGCCCGCGGGGGTCGTGCAGGAACAATTGGTGGATGTCCCAGCCCGGGATCGGCGCCTCGGTGAACGGCACGCCCTGCGCACCCAGATGCGCGCGCATCTCGTCGAGACGGTGCGAACGAAAGGAGATGTGGTCGACGTGGCCGGTCGGCGGCTGCGATGCGCCACCGGGTGCGATGTCGGGCATGACATCCGGTGTGGACAGGTGTGCATACAAATGGACGATCGGCTGCCCGCCCGCATAGAGCCAGGCCCCCGGTGCCGGAATCTCCGGCCGCGCGCCGACCTCCAGGCGCATCACGCGCGTGTAGAAATCCAGCAGCTCGGGCAGCTCCTCCGGCGTGCAGCGGATCGTGTAGTGGTGCAAGGCGGCGACGGGCATGGCATGACTCCTTCAGTCCAGTTGCACATCCACGGTGGATGCGGCGGGCGACTTCGTCAACCGGTAAGCGAGCCCGGGCGTGACCGGCACCCAGCGCGCAGCGGCCAATGCCAGCAGCCGGATGCCGAGAATTTCATCCGGCTGCCAATGGTCGCGGGTGCCGAAGACGTTGAAGGTCGCGTAGCAGAGCGTGCCCTGCATGAGCGGCACGTTGATCACGCTGCGCATCCGGTGGGCCCGCATCTGCTCGAAGTCGTCGAAGTGCTCCGCCAGCACCTGCTCGCCTTCGCCGACGAACACGCGCCCCTCGACGAACAGGCATTCGGCCCAGGGCGTCAGCGTCTTGCGCTTGGTACCGTCGACCGGAAAGCTGACCGCCTCCGAAGAATGGAAGCGGCGCAAAAGAACTTCGCCCTCTGCATCGCGCGCGGTCGTCACGTTCTGCTGGATGCTGAAGATCGACTGCGTGGCGATGCGGCGCCTGAGGCCGTCGAGCGTGGCCAGCCCCTGCGCCGCGGTGGTACAGGCCGCGAGATCGTCCAGGTCTTGACTGGTGAGGCTGCATGGCGACTTCATGAAGAAAGTCTAGGCCCGTCGATTCACGATAAGCGCCTATAAACTGATGCACCGATAACCATGGAGTTATGACTTGGCGTCCTTTCGCGATCCCGCCGCGGTGCTGCATCAGACCCTGTTGTCGCGGCTCAAGCTGCGTCAACTGGCCTTGCTGCAGCGTATCGATCGGCATCGCACGCTGGGCCGGGTCGCCGCCGAGATGCGGCTGAGTCAACCGGCGGTTACCAAGGCGCTGAAAGAGGTCGAGGAGATCTTCGGCAGCCCGATCTTCGAACGGACGAGTCGCGGCCTCGTGCCCACGACTTCCGGTGAAGCGGTGCTGGCGTACGCGAAGCGCTGGCTGGCCGAGCTGGAAGCGACCGCGCAGGTTCTTTCATCCTATGAAGCCGGTCGCGGCGGCCGCGTGCGCCTCGGACTCACGCAGCAGGTGCCGCAGAAGTTCATCTCCGCTTTGCTCGATCACCTGCTCCATCGCACGCCGCGCGTGGCGGCCATGGTGCGCGAAGGCACCACGGACGAGCTGGTCGGCCTGCTGCTCGCCCGCGAACTCGACTGCGCCATCGGCCGCTCCTACGACGGCGACGCGACCGGCCTCGTGCAAGAAGCGGTCTATGAACAGGAGCCGTGCCTCGTGGTCAGTGCCAAGAGCGCCAAGAGGCTGTCGCGCGGCCCGCTGGATTGGGCGAAGCTGGCGAAGCTCGACTGGATCCTGCCGCCGCCGAACACGCCGATGCGACGCACCTACAACGCGGTGTTCGTCGGCGCCGGCGTGCAACCGCCGGTGCCCATCCTGGAGTCCACGTCGATCAGGACACTCGAGACGGCCTTGCGCGATGAGCCGAACGCCATTTCGATCCTCTCGCGCGACGTCGTCGACGAGATGGAGGCGAAGGGCCACTGGCGCGCATTGCCCTATCGACTCGGCTGGAACCTTCCGCCCGTGAGCTTCCTGACGACCAGTGCGCTGCAGGGCGATCCGATGGTTCAGGAACTGAGAGAAGTCGTCGTGAAAGTCACCGAGCAGATGAAGCGGCAGCGGTCGGCCGCGCGCACGACGCCATCTTGAGGTGTGCAGCCCGTCGCTTGACGGGCCCGCTTTCTCGCTGAACTACCCAGCCGAATGCCGCGCCAGATGCACTTGATGCAGCGTGATCTTGCGCACCTCGGCCTGGCTGGTCTCGATGTGCGCCCGCAACAACATCGCAGCCTGATCGCCGCGGTTCGCACGCACGGCCTTGAGGATCTTGGAATGCTCGTCGTAGGTGGCGTCGATGCGTGGCTGTTTGGTGAAGTCGAGGCGCCGAATGATGCGGATGCGGTCGGTCACGTCGCGATGCACGCGGGCCATCTCGGTATTGCCGGCGGCGGCGACCAGGGCGCAATGGAACTCTTCGTCCCATAGCGCGACCTGGGCGGCGTCGGTGCTGCGCTGGGTGTTGGGCACCAGCCAGATGGCGACCAGCGCATCCAGTTTTGCGCGGTCGATGTGGCGGTCGGTTTCGCACAGGCGATGGGCCGCTGTCGTCTCCAGCACCATGCGCAGGTCGTACAGCTGCTCGAACTGGTCGAAGTCGAACGGCAGCACGCGCCAGCCGCTTCGGAACAGCACCTCGACGTAGCCCTCCTGCTGCATGCGAAACAGCGCTTGCCGCACCGGCGTGCGCGACACGCCCAGCCGCTCGCTGATCTCGTTCTCGGTGAAGCGGTCGCCGGGCACCATGCGGAACTCGGCGACGTCGCGCTTCAGCTGGGCATAGACCTCGTCGGCGCGGGTGCGAAACAGCACCGGGCCCGGAACGACGATGGCGTCCGATAGCGATGGGGTGGCGGACACGGCAGCGGAACCGACGGGACGGATGGCGCGCGGAGCAGCGGTTCGAACGGTAGACACCGCGGAATGTTAGCCCTTGCCGGCGCCGTGCAAGGCGGTCAACACCGCGTGGCTCGGCGCGGTCCAGCCCACGATGGCGCCCTGGGCGCGGATCATGTCGATGGCGGCCGCCTTGAAAGCCGGGAAGTAACTCTCGGTGCAGTCCTCCAGCAGCAAGCCGTCGTAGCCACGGTCGTTGGCTTCGCGCATGCTGGTCTGCACGCAGACCTCGGTGGTCACCCCGCCGAAGAGCAAATGCGTGATGCCGCGGTTCTGCAGGATCTCGTGCAGGCCGGTCGCGTAGAACATGCCCTTGCCCGGCTTGTCGATGACCAGTTCGCCTTCGACCGGCGCCAGTGCCTCGATGATCTGGTTCCCCGGCTCGCCTTTGACGAGGATGCGGCCCATCGGCCCTTCGTCGCCGATGCGCAAGCTCGGGCTGCCGCGGTTCAGTTTGGCCGGTGGACAGTCCGACAGGTCGGCCTCGTGCGCCTCGCGCGTGTGCACCACCAGGCCGCCGGCTTCGCGCCACGCTTGCAGCATCGTCTGCGTCGCAGGCACGATGGCTTCGAGCAA
>CAXTCC010000182.1:0-8189 GCA_964242015.1 uncultured Variovorax sp. | reverse complement strand
AACGCTGCGCTCCTCAGCGGCGCAGAGGGGCGATCACACACCGCACCGCCCGCCGACTCTCGCGCAGTCGCTACGAAACCGCTCGACGACACCAGTCCGGGGCAGTCAACAAGCCTTCAAGGCAAGCTCCGCTCCTCCTCAGCCTCCAGCTTCCCCCAGTCGATTCCCGACCGCTTCTGACGCTCCTCGCGCTCCTTCGTCATCTGCTCTTCGAACTGCTGACGGCCTTCCTTGGCCACGGCGATCACCTTGGCGCGGTCCTTGTAGTGCGGGTAGGTCGCGTCGATCAGCTTGATGTTCCGGTCACGAAAGCGCATCGCCGTTTCGCGTGCTTCATAGGCCGGCCAACCGAGACCTTCGAGCGTGGCGCGCGCGCTGCGCAACGACGATTCGAATACCTCCCGCTCGATGTGCTCCACGCCTCGATCCCGCAGCTGGAACAGATGCCCGAGGTTGCGCGCACGGGCGATGATGCGGGCCTGTGGAAAGTTTTCGCGCAGCAGATCGACGATGGTGAGCGACTGTTCGATGTCGTCGACCGCCACCACCACCACGCGCGCGGTCGCCGCACCTGCAGTGCGCAGCAGGTCGAGCCGCGTCGCATCCCCATAGAACACCCGAAAACCGAATTCGCGCAAACCTTCGACGGTGTCGGAATCATGGTCGAGCACGGTCAGCGGCAGGCCTTGCGACCACAGCATGCGGCCGACGATCTGGCCGTAACGGCCGAACCCGAGGATCAGCACCTTGGGCTCCTGCTGCTCCGAGATCTCGTCGATCTTCGGGCCCGCATTCTTCGCGTACTCGTTGTAGCGCGGCAGCACCCATTTGTCGATGACAACCAGCAGCAACGGCGACAGCAGCATCGACAGCGCGACGGCGCCGATCAGCAGCGATGTCACTTCCGGCGGCAGCACGTTGGGCCCGGCGGCCTGGAACACGACGAAGGCGAATTCGCCGCCCTGCGCCAGCAGCAAGGTGAACACGGGCCGCTGCTGGTAGGGGATGCCCATCGCCTTGGCGAGCGCGTAGATCACCACCAGCTTCACCACCATGAAGCCGATCACCAGCAGCGCCATCATCATGGGCTGCGCGATCAGCACGCCGAAGTTGATCGACATGCCGACCGCGATGAAGAAAAGTCCCAGCAGCAGGCCCTTGAAGGGCTCGATGTCGGTTTCGAGTTCGCGCCGGTATTCGCTTTCTGCCAGCAGCACGCCGGCCAGAAAGGCGCCGAGGGCCATCGACAGGTGAACGAACTGCATCAGCGCCGCGATGGCGACGACGAGCAGCAGCGCGGTCGCGGTAAAGATTTCCGGCGTGTTGCTGCGAGCGATCCAGCGCAGCAAGGGCCGCAATGCGAGCCGGCCGCCGAAGACGATGCCGGCGATCACGCCGACGATCTTCAGGCCTTCGAACAGCCGATCGAGACCGGTCACCTCATGCGCGCCCGCAGCGGCGCCGGCCAGCAATGGCAGCAGCGCGAGGATCGGAATGGCGGCGACGTCCTGGAACAGCAGGATCGAGAAGCCGGCCTGGCCGCTGCTGGTCTTCAGCAGGTTGCGCTCGCCGAAGACCTGCAGGGCGATTGCCGTGGAAGACAGCGCGAGTCCAAGAGCAGCCACGAGGGCGACGCGCCATTCCGCGCCGGCGATCCAGCCGATGCCGAAGAGCACGACCGCACAACTCGCGACCTGCGCGAAGCCCCATCCGAAGATCGGCCGCCGCAAGTTCCACAGCCGCTTGGGCTCCAGCTCGAGCCCGACCAGAAAGAGCATCAGCACGACGCCGAACTCGGCGAAGTGCAGCACCTCTTCGACGCTCGACACCAGACCGAGTCCCCAGGGGCCGATGGCGATGCCGGCGACCAGGTAGCCGATGATCGAGCCGAGGCCGAGCGCTTTGGAGAGCGGCACCACCAGCACGGCGGCGCCCAGATAGATAAGGCTGCTGGTGAGCCAGACCGGTGCGTGTTCCATTCTCAGGCGCCCCCGGCCATGACGGTGCTGACGGTGCCCGCGGTATGCGAATCCTCCAGCGCGGCCTTGCCGCCTTTCATCATGGCGTCGATGGCGCGCGCCGTCGACGCGGCGTCTTCATCCTCCTGCGGCCGATCGGTCGGCGGCACCACGCAGGTCGGGCAGTCGCCGAGCTCGTCGATCTCGGGCCAGTTCGGGAAGCTGCCGAGTCGCTCCGCAAATGTTTGCACGTGCGAACGGACCTCGGTGTCGCTCGCACTGCGGGCGCCGTGCAGGATCAATGGCGGCAGAAAGCGCATGCCGCAGAGCACGCCAGTCTGCTCGTAGGGCGGCAGAAACGCGTCGAAGAAATAGCGGTTGTAGCTTTGCGGGTGGTAGCTCTCTTCAGGGCCGCCGGTGGTCGCGACCAGCCACAAGTCCTTGCCGACCAGCGCGGTGCCGCCCGTGCCGTAGGCCCAGCCATAGCTCAGCACCTCGTCGAGCCACAGCTTTTGCAGCGGCGGCATCGAGTACCAGTGGATCGGATGCATCAGCACGACGAGGTCGGCACGCGCCAGCTTGGCCTGCTCTGCCTCGACATCGATCGCGAAGTCGGGATAGCTGTCGTACAGGTCGTTCACCTCGACGCCCTCGACCGCGCGCGCGGCTCGCACCAGAAGGCGATTGACACGCGAGTCGCGCCAGTGCGGATGCGCGGCCAACAGATAGATGTTGGGCGTCTTCGACGCAGACGGCGATGCGGACGTCGAAGCAGGTGCGGGGTTTGAGCTCATCTCGCGAACATAGCGCAATCGGGGCAACCCCTGTCACGCTTCAGACAGTCACGCCGGCCGACGCGGCGATAGAGTCCCGCCATGAAAACATTCCAGACCCTTCAGGATCTTGCGGCGTGCGTCGGTCAGGAGGTCGCGGTGAGCGACTGGATCACCGTGACGCAGGAGCAGGTGAACCGGTTCGCTGACGCGACGGGCGACCATCAGTGGATCCATGTCGATGTGGAGCGCGCAAAGGCGGGGCCTTTTGGCGGGCCGATTGCGCATGGCTTCCTCACGCTGTCGATGCTGCCGAAGTTCTACGAGGCGGCGTTCGAGGTCGCCGAGTCGCGCATGGGCGTGAACTACGGTTTGAATCGCGTTCGGTTCATGGCGCCGGTGCCGGTCGGCGGCCGGCTCCGGGGTCGCATGAAGCTGCTCACTTCGGAGCCGATCCCCAACGACGGTCTGCAGATGACCTGGGAAACGACGATCGAACTCGAAGGCTCGCCCAAGCCGGCGTGCGTCGCCGAATCGGTGGTGCGTCGCTACAAGTGATTCGCTGCAAGTAAGACAACGCAGATCGGCCTATCTGAACCCGGTCTGCCGCCAGGCTTCGAACACGGTCACCGCCACCGCGTTCGACAGATTCAAGCTGCGCTGTCCTTCGCGCATCGGCAACCGCAGTCGCTGCACTTCGGGAAACGATTCGCGCAGTGTCGGTTCAAGCCCTTTGGTTTCCGAGCCGAAAACCAGCCAGTCGCCATCCGCAAAAGCCACCTCGTAGACCGGACGGCTGCCGCGCGTCGTGAGCGCGAACATGCGATCGGGCGGCGGCGCTTCGCTGTCGAGCAATTGCTGCCAACCGGCGTGACGGCGCACCTCGGCGTACTCGTGATAGTCGAGTCCGGCCCGCCGCAGCAAACGGTCGTCCATCGAAAAACCGAGCGGCTCGACCAGATGCAGCATGCAGCCGGTGTTGGCAGCCAAGCGAATGACGTTGCCGGTGTTGGGCGGAATCTCGGGCTCGACCAGGACGATATGGAACATGCGCGCATTGTCGCAACGGGCACGACGACCAAGGGTTGCACGGGCCGATTCCGTCGGTCAGCTCGGCGGATCGGTGCGCGCCAGCACCACGGCCGTGATGTGCGCCGCGCCGGCCGTTCGCAGTACCTGCGCTGCCGAGAACAACGAGGCGCCGCTCGTCATCACGTCGTCGACGAGCACGATGCGTTTTCCTTGCACGGCAGTCGCACGTAATGGCTCCAGCGCGAACGCGCCATGCAGGTTGCGCAGGCGCTCGACGCGCGTCAGCCCGCTCTGCGCCGTCGTTTCGCGCGTGCGCAGCAACAAGGTCGCGTCGCATTTGCTTTTGGGCGCAAGGCGGCGGGCCAGTTCGAACGCCTGATTGAAGCCGCGCTCGCGCAGCCGTTCGCGCGACAACGGCATCGGCAGCACCAGGTCGCACGCCTCGAGCGCCGGCTCGACCCAGGGCGTGCTGCGCATCAAGGTCGCGAACGGTGCAGCCCAGCCGGCGTCGTCGCGAAACTTGAACTGCGCAATGCATTCGGGCCAAGGCCAGACGTAGGCGCAGGCGGCCATGCAGGCGTCGAGCGGCGGTGCGTGCTTCACGCAGTCGCCGCACTGGACAAGGCCTTCGGGCAGCGGCGATGCGCAGGTGCGGCAGCGCAATGTCGGTGGCGCAAAGCGGGCAATGCAGTCATCGCACATGCGGCGCGACGGCCAGGCGTGGCACACGGCGCACTGGCTCGGCAGCTGCGCGAGCCAGGAAGTAAACCGAGAGGAGAGAGGCCGCAAAGAGCCTGCGAGCGAGGGGCCAGACATCGCTCAATATACTGGCCGCCCCATGTCCACAGCTCCCGAACGCCGCCCGCCGACCATCGACCCCGCGGCGGCGGCACGCTGGTTGCGATGGGTTCCCGCTGAAGGGTCGCCCTGGCTGCACGAAGAAATCGGACGCCGCATGGAAGACCGGCTTCAGTGGATCAAGGCGCAGCCGACGACATGGGCGGACTGGTCGCCCCTGCACGGCGGGCTCGAGGCGCACGGGCTGGTGTCCAAGCGCTATCCCAAAGCGGCGTCTTACGTCGTGGAGCAGGAGCGCGGGCTGGTCGAGCGCACTGCGGCGGCCGTGTCGGTCCCCTGGTGGAACGCGCGCCGCTGGCAGGGCGGCGCTGCGCGCTTCGACGGCTTGCCGGAGGCGGGCGTCGACCTGCTGTGGGCCAACATGGCGCTGCACATGGCGGCCGACCCGCAGGCGCTCATCGGCGAATGGCATCGCGCCGTCGCCACCAACGGCTTCTTGATGTTTTCGTGCTTCGGCCCCGACACGGTGCATGAGCTTCGGGCGCTCTATGCACGGCACGGCTGGCCGCCGGCCGGTCATGAGTTCACCGACATGCACGACTGGGGCGACATGCTGGTCGGCGCCGGCTTTGCCGAGCCTGTCATGGACATGGAGCGCATCGTGCTGACCTGGGCCACGCCAGAGGCGGCGCTGGCGGAGCTTCGCACGCTCGGGCGCAATCTGCATCCGGCGCGGTTCGCGCAGCTGCGCGGCAGGGGCTGGCGCAGCCGGCTGGGCGACGCGCTGACCGAATTGCACGGCTCCGCTGAAAACGAAGGTCGCATCACGCTGACCTTCGAGATCATCTATGGCCATGCCTTCAAACCGGCGCCCCGCGTTTCCTTGTCGAACGAAAGTGCGGTGTCTCTGCGCGACATGCGCACCATGTTGCAGCGTGGACGGCCGGGCTGATGAGGCTTATTGCACAAAGCACCCGCTACAATCCGCCGTTGCGTGAACTCGCGGGAATTGGCCCGTGATCGAGGCCCGTCGGACATCGGTCTGACAGTCGCGGCGCACCGATTTGCCGAACTCGCCCTTGACGAATTCCGTGTTTCGATTTGCCACTGTTTCAGGCCAGAGCATCCACTGGTTTCTGAAGCGCAACTGCTCGGTCACTCCGAGCCAGCTCGGCTGGCTCTACGCGTCCTTGTGTGTCATCTCGCTCGGCATCGGCACGGTGTTTTGGGTGCACGGCGCGCCGCTGGTGCTGCCGTTCGCGTGGCTCGAACTCGCGGCGGTCGGGATCGCTTTCATGCTCTACGCGCGGCATGCGACCGACGGGGAAAAAATTGCTTTACAGGGCGGCCGGCTGGTGGTCGAACTGGAAAACGGCGGCCACTACGAGCGGGCAGAGTTTTTGCCGCATCAGGTACGGATCGAACCGCAGGCGGGCGACCGCTCGCTGATCGAAGTGTCGGGACAAGGTCGTTCAGTCAGAGTGGGGCGCTATGTACGCCCCGAGCTGCGCGCGGCGCTGGCGCGCGAGATTCGCATGGCTTTGCGGAGCGCCTGAAGAGGCAGGCACGCGCAAGCGGGGCATCGGCGTGCGGTCACAGGGTTAACTGGTTTTCAAGAAGTGAACACGATGAAGAGCAATTGGCGCAACAAGTACAAGCCGGCGAATCTACTGCTGGCGGCCGGCGCGGCGTTCAGCAGCGCGGCGCATGCAGTCAACGATCTGGCCGGCGGCCCTTCGGTGCGCCAGCTGAATCTGCCGGTCGGTGTGACCAAGATCGCTCAGGAGCAGCATCTGCTCCACAACGGGATGATGATCCTGTGCACGGTCATCTTCGTCGCCGTGTTCGCGGTGATGTTCTATTCGATCTGGAAGCACCGCAAGTCGGTCGGCCACAAGGCGGCCAATTTCCATGAATCGGTGGTGGTCGAAGTCATCTGGACCATCGTTCCGTTCTTGATCGTCATCGTGATGGCGTTGCCCGCGACCAAAGTGCTGGTCGCGCAAAAAGACACCACCAACGCCGACCTGACCATCAAGGCGACCGGCTACCAGTGGAAATGGGGCTACGACTACCTGAAGGGCGAGGGCGAAGGCCTGGGCTTCATCTCGACGTTGCTGGCCACGCATCGCGAGTTTTCCAACAACGGTGCCAAGGGCGCCGTGCCGGACAATTACCTGTTCGAGGTCGACAACCCGCTGGTGGTGCCGGTCGACAAGAAGATCCGCATCATCACGACCGCCAACGACGTGATCCACGCTTTTGCCGTGCCGCAGTTCGGCGTCAAGCAGGATGCCATTCCCGGCTTTGTGCGCGACACCTGGTTTCGCACCGACAAGATCGGCGACTACTACGGCCAATGCCAGGAGCTGTGCGGCAAGGAGCACGCCTACATGCCGATCCACGTGAAGGTGGTTTCCGCTGCCGACTACACGACGTGGGTCGACGGCAAGAAGAAGGAAGCCGCCGCCAAGCTGGACGATCCGGCCAAGGTCTGGACGCTGCCCGACATGCTGGCGCGTGGCGAAAAAGTCTACGCGTCCAATTGCGCCGCTTGCCACCAGGCCAACGGCAAGGGCGCCGGCCCGATCAAGGCGCTCGACGGCGACGAAAAGGTGCTGAACCCGGATCACGCGATCCAGATCCAGGTCTTGCTGAAGGGGCAGAACAATGGCGCGATGCCGTCATGGAAGCAGCTCAGCGACACCGACATCGCTTCGGTCGTGACCTACACGAAGAACACCTGGTCGAACAAGACAGGTCAGCTCGTCCAGCCCGCCGAAGTGCTGGCGCAGCGCGGCAAGTAAGCCGTCGATCCCCGAATTGCCAAGGAAGATTTCATGAGCGCAGTCCTCGATCCCCACGGCCACGCAGTCGGCCACGACGACCACGGGCACGACGAACACCACGGAGCGCCGGTCGGCTGGCGCCGCTGGGTCTTCGCGACCAACCACAAGGACATCGGCACGCTGTACCTGCTGTTCAGCTTCACGATGCTGATGGTCGGCGGCGTGCTGGCGTTGTTGATCCGCGCCGAGCTGTTCCAGCCCGGCCTGCAATTGGTCAACCCCGAACTGTTCAACCAGTTCACGACCATGCACGGCCTCATCATGGTGTTCGGCGCGATCATGCCGGCCTTCGTCGGCTTCGCGAACTGGATGGTGCCGCTGCAGATCGGCGCATCCGACATGGCGTTCGCGCGGATGAACAACTTCAGCTTCTGGCTGTTGATTCCGGCGGCGCTGATGCTGGTCGCGTCGTTCTTCATGCCGGGCGGCGCGCCGGCGGCGGGCTGGACGCTCTACGCGCCGCTGACCCTGCAGATGGGCCCGTCGATGGACGCCGGCATCTTCGCGATGCACATCATGGGCGCCTCGTCGATCATGGGCTCGATCAACATCATCGTGACCATCCTCAACATGCGCGCGCCCGGCATGACGCTGATGAAGATGCCGCTCTTCTGCTGGACCTGGCTGATCACCGCCTACCTGCTGATCGCCGTGATGCCGGTGCTCGCCGGCGCCATCACGATGACGCTGACCGACCGCCACTTCGGCACCTCGTTCTTCAACCCGGCCGGCGGCGGCGACCCGGTGATGTACCAGCACATCTTCTGGTTCTTCGGCCA
>CAXTCC010000181.1:0-8211 GCA_964242015.1 uncultured Variovorax sp. | reverse complement strand
AATTCCTCGGCAAGAACATCAAGGGCCGCGGCGCCTGGGATCTCGTCAAGGAAGGTCTGGTCATGGTGCCCGAGGGCCGTGGCGTGTTCACGCGCATGACCATCACCGAGAACCTGCAGATCGGCGCCTACCTTCGCAACGACAAGGTCGAGATCGGCAACGACATCGATCGCGTCTTCACGACCTTTCCTCGCTTGAAGGAGCGTGCGACGCAGCTCGCCGGCACCATGTCGGGCGGTGAGCAGCAGATGCTGGCGATGGGCCGTGCCTTGATGGCGCGTCCCAAGGTCCTGCTGCTCGACGAGCCCACGATGGGCCTGTCGCCGATCATGTGCGACAAGATCTTCGAGGTCGTGCAGACGGTGGCGTCGCAGGGCGTGACCATCTTGCTGGTCGAGCAGAACGCCAATCGCGCGCTGCAGCTCGCCGACCGCGGCTACGTGATGGAGTCGGGACTGATCTCGATGTTCGGCGACGCCAAGGTGATGTTGAGCGACCCGAAGGTCCGGGCCGCTTACCTGGGCGAATAGCCTCTCAATCGACTTTGGCGCCGGTGGCCTTGACGACCTTTTCGTACTTGGCCATTTCGCTCTTCATGAACGCGCCGAACTGATCCGGCGTCGTCGGTACCGGTTCGGCCAACAGCGATGCGAAGCGCGTCTTGGTTTCCGGTGCATTGAGCGCATCGACGAAGGCCTTGTTCAGCTTGGCGAGCACGTCGGGCGGCGTGCCGGCGGGCGCGACCAAACCCCACCAGGTGTCGACCGAAAATCCCTTCAGCGTGTCGGCGACCGGCGGCACTTCGGGCAGCGACGGGCTGCGTTGCAGCGTCGTGACCGCGATCGCCTTCAGCTTGCCCGACCGAATGTTCGGCGCGGCGGTCGCGAGGTTGTCGAAATTGAAATCGACCTGACCCGAAACCAATGCCAGTTGCGCCGGACTGCCACCGTTGTACGGAATGTGCACCGCGAAGATGCCGGCTTCCTTCTTGAACAGTTCGCCCGCCAGATGGCCGGCACTGCCGTTACCGCCGCTGCCGTAGTTGAGCTTGGCGGGATTCGCCTTGGCATAGCGGATCAGGTCTGCCACTGTGTTGATCTTGAGGCGTTCCGCTGCAGCGGCATTCATCACCAGCACGTTGGGCACGCGGACCATCTGCGTGATGGGCGCGAAGTCGGTCGCCGCGTTGAACGGCATCTTGCTGTAGAGCCATGGATTGACCGCGTTCGTCGCGGTTGCAGAGATGCCGATCGTGAGGCCGTCCGGCGGTGCCTTGGCGACGATGTCGGCACCGATGTTGCCGCCCGCGCCGGGCTTGTTGTCGATGATGACGGGGCCGAGGACATCCTTGACGCGCTCGGCCAGGATGCGGGCGGTGACGTCGATCGGGCCGCCCGCTGCGTAGGGGACGACGAGTCGAATGGGCCGGCCGTTGAGTTGGGCTTGAGCCGGTGCATGGGCGACGACGGCGCCCAGGGCGAGCAGTGCGAGAAGAGTGCGTTTGTTCATGGTGGTGGCGTCAGGGAATGGCCTTGTCGGCCTCGGTCGTGAAGGCGTCCGCGAAGAACTCTTCTTCAGGAAGTCCGCCCAGTGCCACATAGTCTCGCTTGGCCGAGTCGACCACGATCGGCGCGCCGCAAGCATAGACCTGGTAGCCCGACAAATCGGCGAAGTCTTCCAGCACGGCCTGGTGCACGAAGCCTGTTCGACCGGTCCAGTTGTCGTCGGGTACGGCGTTGGAAATGACCGGCACATAGTGCAGGTTGGGCATCTCGGCGAGTTGCGCTTGCACCCACTCGTCCATGTACAAATCCTCGGGCCGACGGCCACCCCAATACAAGGTGGCCGGGCGATCGATTGCCTTGAACTTCATGTGCTCCAGCAGCGCCTTGATCGGCGCGAAGCCGGTGCCCGACGCCAGCAGCACAATCGGCTTGGCGGAGTCCTCGCGCAAGAAAAAGCTGCCGTACGGGCCTTCGATGCGAAGGATTTCCTTCTCCTTCATCGCGCTGAAGACGTGGTCGGTGAATTTGCCGCCGGGCAGATGGCGAATGTGCAGCTCGATGCCGGTGCCGGGTTCGCCCAACGTATGTGGTGCATTGGCCATCGAATAGCTGCGACGCGCGCCGTCGCGCAGGATGAACTCGACGTACTGGCCGGCGTGGAACTGCAGCGGCTCCCCCGCCGGAAGTTGCAAGCGCAGCATCACGACGTCGTGCGATTTCTTGACCAGGGCCGCGACTCGCGCCGGCATCTTGCGGATGGGGAAGGCGCCGGCCTCGGTGACCTGGCGCGACTCCAGCACTACATCGCTTTGCGGGTGCGCGCAGCAGGTGAGCACGTAGCCGGCGAGTTCTTCGTCGGCGCTCAGGGCCTTGCTCTGATGGGCGCCGAGCGTGACTTCGCCCGACAGCTTCTTGCACTTGCACGACCCGCAAGCGCCGTCCTTGCAGCCGTAAGGCAGGCCGACGCCTTGTCGAATGCCGGCGGCGAGGATGGTCTCGTCGGGTTGCACGACGAAGCTTCTGCCGCTCGGTTCGATGCTGATGGAAAAGCCCGCTTCGTGCGGCGCGGCGCTGGTCATGGGTATTCTTCGGTCAATCTCTGGGAGGGACACGGATTTTGCCTTCAATCAACAGCCCTATCGGCGCGAGGCCAGCGCGCTTCCGCCGCGCACGGGTACTCATCGTCGGCTGCGGCGATGTCGGGCTGCGCGCCGCACGCGCCTTGCGCGGCCGGGTGCAGCTCATCGCGGTGACTTCATCGCCCGACCGCGTACCGGCGCTGCGCGCGGCCGGTGTCACGCCGTTGGTCGCCAATCTCGATGAAGCGGGTTCGCTGGGCCGCATCGCCGGTATCGCGACGCGCGTGCTGCATCTGGCGCCGCCGGCCAACGTCGAGGGCGCGCAATGGTGGCGCGATGCACGCACGACCGCGCTGGTTCGAACGCTGCGTCTGCGATCGCTGCCCGACGCCTTGGTCTACGGATCGACCAGCGGCGTCTATGGCGATTGCGGCGGCGCGCTGGTGAACGAGACGCGGATCGCGCAACCGCACACGCCCCGTGCGCACCGCCGCGTCGATGCCGAGCGTGCCGTGCGATGGCTCGGCCGTGCCGGCGTGGCGGTCCGCATCCTGCGCATTCCCGGCATCTACGCGCCCGACCGCGAGGGCGGTACGCCGCGCGAGCGCCTGCGCAAAGGAACGCCGGTGCTGCGCAGCGAAGACGACGTCTACACCAACCATATTCATGCCGATGACCTGGCACGGGCTTGCGTGGCGGCGCTGTGGCGCGGCGGCACGCAGCGTGTCTTCAACGTCAACGACGACAGCGACATCAAGATGGGCGACTACGTCGACCTGGCGGCCGATCTCTATGGCTTGCCGCGACCGCGACGCATCGCACGCGACGAAGCGAAGGCCGAGTTGCCGCTGTCGCTGCTCAGCTTCATGGGCGAATCGCGCCGGCTGGACAACACGCGCATGAAGCGCGAGCTGCGTGTGCGCCTGCAGCATCCGACCGTGGCGACCGGTCTGCGATCGCCCGCCGGCTGACTCTGCCGGCGGAGGCTTTTAGATGGGCCCGCGGCTAGTGCCCACCGCCCAGATAAGCCGCCTTCACCGCCGGATCGTCGCGCAGCTTCTCGGCCGGTCCGTGCACCGAGATGCGGCCGTTCTCCAGCACGTAGCCGTAGTCGGCCACCTTCAGCGCGGCCGCGGCGAACTGCTCGACCAGCAGCATCGTCACGCCCTCGCTTTTGAGCCGCGCGATGATGCGGAACACTTCTTCGACCAGGATCGGCGCCAGGCCCATCGACGGCTCGTCGAGCAGCACGACCTCGGGATTCAGCATGATGGCGCGCGCCATCGCCAGCATCTGCTGCTCGCCGCCCGACAGGGTGCCGGCCAGTTGCATGCGGCGTTCCTTCAGCCGTGGAAACAGCTCGAGCGCGCGTTCCAGGTCGGCGTTGACATCGCCCTTGGGGCGGCTGCCGGTCAGGCGAGGAAAGGCACCGAGGATCAGGTTGTCGGTCACCGTCATGGTCGCGAAAACGCGCCGGCCTTCGGGCGAGTGGGCCAGGCCCAGCTTGGCGATGTGATACGACTCGAGCCCGTCGATGCGCTTGCCGTTGAGCGTGATCTCGCCGCCGGTCGGCGCGATCATCCCGGAGACCGCGCGCATCGTCGTGGTCTTGCCGGCGCCGTTGGAGCCGATCAGCGTGACGACCTTGCCTTTTGGCACTTCGATCGAGATGCCTTGCAGCACCTGCACCTTGCCGTAGCCGGCGAAGAGATTCTGGATGGTGAGCATGTGGTTCTCTCGCTGCCTCAGGCGGGTTGTGCTTCTTCGGAGGCTTGACCACCGAGGTAGGCCTCGATGACCTTCTCGTCGGCCTGCACCGCGGCCGGTTCGCCCTCGGCGATCTTCTGGCCGAAGTCGAGCACCGACACCGTGTCGCACATGCTCATCACCACGTCCATGTGATGCTCGATCAGGATCACGGTCACGCCGTGATCGCGGATCTTGCGGATGATCGCGATGAGTTCCTTGATGTCGGGTGCCGTGAGGCCGGCGGCGGGTTCGTCGAGCAGCAGCAGTTGCGGGTCGAGCGCCAGCGCACGCGCGATCTCCAGCAAACGCTGCTTGCCGTACGGCAGGTTGCGCGCCTCCTCCTGCGACAGTTCTTCGAGGCCGACGAAGCGCAGCAGGCCGAGCGCCCGCTCGATCGACGCCACGCTCTCGCGCCGATAGCGCGGGGTATGGATCGACACGTCGATCAGGTTGCTCGCAAAGGTGTGGTGCAGGCCGACCTGCACGTTCTGTTGAGCCGTCATTTCGCCGAACAGCTGCACGTTCTGGAAGGTCCGCGCGATGCCCGACAACGCGATGTCCGACGAGGTGCGTCCGACCAGTGAGCGACCCGCGAAAGAAATAGCACCGGCGGTCGGTACGTAGATGCCCGTCAACACGTTCATCATCGTGCTCTTGCCCGAGCCGTTGGGGCCAATGAGGCCGTGGATCGTGCCGCGCTTGATGCTCAAGTCGACGTTGTTCAATGCCTTGAGGCCGCCGAACTGCATCAGCACGCCGTTCGCGCTCAGCACCTCTGCGCCGGCATTGGCGCCGGCCGCCTGCGTCACCGCATCCACCGGCGCGACCTGCACGTCGCCGGTGATGTCCGAGCGTGCCTTGGGGCGTTTCAGGTTGAGAGCCGTCCGCACGAACCCAACGATGCCGTCCTGCAGGTAATACACGACGAAGAGCGTGATGACACCGAAGATCGACAGGCGCCAGTCGGTCATGGTCTGCAGCCAGAACGAGAGGGCGGCCAGGGCGATGGTGCCGACCACCGGGATCGCCATCTGCGCCGGCGTCGACTTGCCGCGCCGCACCGCGACGATGCCGACCGCCAGCACCGCCACGGCCAGCGCCACGGACACGTAGCGAAACATCACGATGTCGTCGAGCAGCTTGGGCAGCAGCACGATGATGGTGGCGCCGACAAGAGAGCCGATGCGGCTCTTGCGTCCGCCCATGATCACCGCCAGCAGGAACAGCACGGTGAGCTCGAAGTTGTACGAGTTGGGCGAGATGTACTGCTCGGAGTACGCATAGAGCGAACCGGCCAGCCCCGCGAAGCCGGCGCTGATGACGAAGGCATAGACCTTGTAGCGATACACCGACACACCCATGCAGTCGGACGCGACCGGGCTGCCGCGCAAGGCTTCGAAGGCTCGACCGAGATGAGAACGCAGGATGCGGTGCACCACGATCAGCGCCAGCACCATCAGCACGGCCACCAGCCAGTAGTACTCGCGCTCGTCCAGCCGGTGGCCGAAGAGCGTCGGCTTGTTGAGCTTGATCCCCATCGGGCCTTCGGTCAGAAAGCTCATCTCGTTGATGAGAATCTGGATGATGGTGCCGAAGGCCAGCGTGACCATCGCGAGGTACGGGCCCGACACGCGCAACGCGGGCAAAGCCAGCAGCGCACCGAAGCCGGCGGTGAACAGCACGGCTGCCGGGATGGTGATCCAGATCGGCGCGGTGAGCTTCATCACCAGCACGCCGGCCGTGTACGCACCGAGCCCGAAGAGGCCCGCATGGCCGAGCGAAACCTGGCCGGTGTAGCCGACCACGATGTCCAGCCCGAACAGCACGATCGCATAGATCATGATCGTTTCGAGCAAGTGGATGTAGTACGGGTTGTCGATGCCGACCGGAAATAGCATCAGCGCGGCGAAGCCGATGACGTAGAGAAGGAAATGTTGCTTTTTCATGGGAATGTCGGGGTGAGCTCGCTCAGACCTTCTTGATGGCGGTCTTGCCGAACAGGCCCGCCGGCCGCACGGCCAGCACGATCAGCAACAGCACCAGGCCGGGCACGTCCTTGTAGCCGGTGCTCAGGTAGAAACCGGTGGTGGTTTCGGCGATGCCCAGGATGATCCCGCCCACCACGATGCCCATGCCGCTGGTCAGGCCGCCGATGATGGCGACTGCGAAAGCCTTGAGGCCCAGCACCGCGCCCATGGTGGCGCCAGTGAGCGTCAGCGGCGCGATCAACACGCCGGCGAACGCCGCCGTCATCGACGACAGCGCATAAGAAAAGGTGATGACCAAGCCGGTGTTGATGCCCATCAGCTTGGCCGCGTCGCGGTCGTTGAAGGTCGCGACGACCGCCTTGCCGTAGATGGTCTTGCGGTTGAAAAATTCGACCGCCAGCATCATCAGCAGTGCGCCGCCCACCACCAGGATCTCCATCGGCAACACGTTCGCGTTGAGGAACTTGAGCGGCGACTCGGGCAGCGGGGACGGGAACTTCAGGTCGTCGCGACCCCACACGTTTTCAGCCACGTTCTTGAAGATGATGCCGAGCGCGATGGTCGACATGATCCAGCCGAACTCGCTCTTGATCTTGATGGCGGGCCGCACGCCGATGCGCTCGACCACGGCGCCCTGAAAGGCGCCGAAGACGCAGACGATCGGGATCATCAGCCAGTAGTTGACCCCCAGCCCGACCAGCGTGAGGCCGACCAGTGCGCCCAGCATGAGCGCGTCGCCCTGCCCGAAATTCAACGTGTCGGAAGTCGCGAAGGTGAGTTGATAACCGAACGCGATGACGGCGTAGATCATGCCCAGCGCGATGCCGCTGAAGATGAGTTGGGTCAGGATTTGCATGACGGCTCTTTGGGCTTTTTGGTTGAGCGAAAAAACGCGCCGCCGCGAGGCTGAACCCCGGGGCGGCGCTTGGCGCGAGGCGCTTTACTTTTTCAGGCGGACGGTGCCGGCCGACTTCTGGTCTTCGGCGTTGGCGAACACCACGCGGCCGCCCTTGACTTCGCCGAACACCGGAATGTTCGAGGTGATGGCGTCATGGTCGTCCTTGCTGAACGGCTTGGTGTACGTCGTCACCACGCCTTCGACCGGTGTCTTCAGGTCTTCCAGCGCCGCCTTGACCTTCGGGCCTTCGGTGCTGTTGGCCTGCTTGATGGCAGCCGCCAGCAGGTAGATCGAGTCGTAGCCCTGAGCGGCGGACACCGGCGAGTCCATGCGGTTGTTCTTCGGCTTGAAGGTCGTCACGAAGTTGTCGATGAAGGCCTTGCGCTTGGGCGTGGTCGGCTCCTGGATGAAGGTTTGCGGCATGCGCGCGCCGTCGCCGCCCGGGCCGGCGTTGTCGATGAAGTTGGCCATCGCCAGCGTCCAGCTGCCGACGATCGGCACCTTCCAGCCGAGCTTGGTCATGCCGTTGGCGATCTGCGCGAGTTCAGGGCCGATGCCGTAGGTCAGCACGGCTTCAGCGCCGGCTTCCTTGGCCTTCAGCAGCTGGGCCGTCATGTCGACGTCCTTGATGTTGAACTTCTCGACCGCGACCGGCGTGATGCCCTTGGCCTTCAGCGCCTTCTCCAGATCCTCGCGGCCGAGCTGGCCGTAGTTGGTGGAGTCGGCGAGGATCGCGACCTTCTTGTAGCCGCGGCGGCCAATGGCTTCTTCCACGATCATCGGTGCCTGGATGCTGTCGTGCGCCGCATTGCGGAACACGTAGTTTTCAGGGTCCTTGTCGAACTGGTGCGTGATGATCGAACCGGTCGCCACGTTGTTCAGCACCGGGATCTTCGCGTCCTGGAAAAAGCGTTGCGAGGCCAGCGCCACGCCGGTATTGATGTAGCCGACGACCGCGGTCACCTTTTCCTTGTTGATGAACTCCTGGGCGA
>CAXTCC010000180.1:3353-8225 GCA_964242015.1 uncultured Variovorax sp. | reverse complement strand
CCGCCCGAAATCACCTCGCCGGTGTCGGGAAAGACCAGCGGGTTGTCCGATGCCGCATTGGCCTCGGTCTGCAGCACGCGCGCCGCATGCGTTAGGTTGTCGAGGCATGCGCCCATGACCTGCGGGATGCAGCGCACCGAATACGGGTCTTGCACGCGACCACAATCGGCATGCGACGGCACGATCTCGCTGCCCTCGAGCAAGGTACGCACCGCAGCGGCCACAGCGATCTGCCCCGGCTGCCCACGGGCGGCATGAATGCGCGCATCGAAGGGTTTGATCGAGCCTTGGATGGCCTCCAGCGACAGCGCGCCGGACATCAGCGCGGATGCGAAAACGTTCTCCGCGCCGAAGAGGCCGGCGAGCGCCAGCGCGGTCGACACCTGCGTGCCGTTGAGCAATGCCAGCCCTTCCTTCGGGCCGAGCACGAACGGCTCGAGGCCGATGCTGCGCATCGCTTCGGCCCCGCTGACCGCGGCGCCATCCGGCATCGTGGCCTGGCCTTCGCCGATCAGCACGCAGGCCATGTGTGCCAGCGGCGCGAGGTCGCCCGATGCACCGACGGACCCCTTGGCCGGGATGTGCGGCGTGACGCCGGCATTGAAGAGCGCGAGCAGCGCATCGACCAGCGCGGGCCGCACGCCCGAGTGCCCGCGCGCCAGGCTCACCGCCTTGGTCGCCAGCACCAGCCGGACGACGGCCGCATCGAGCGGCGCGCCGGTGCCCACGCTGTGCGACAGCACGAGATTGCGTTGCAGCTCTGCCAGATGGTCGTTGCCGATGCGTGTGCTCGCGAGCTTGCCGAAGCCGGTGTTGATGCCGTAGACGACTTCGTCGTTGTCGACGATGCGTTGCACCGCGGCTTGCGCGGCGGCCATGCCTTGCGCCGTCGAAGGATCGAGCGAAAGCGTGATGTCGCGGCCTGCATGGATGCGACGCAGCAGCGCGAGATCGACGTGGCCGGGCAAAAGGAGAACGGTCTCTGTGGGGATGGGATGCGGCATGTGATTCGGCCTTTTTTTCAACCAGAACGCGGGTTGCCGTCGGCGCTGAAACGACTGCCCAACCGATAGCGCGACGCCGGATGCAGGCAGCGCACCAGCGTGACGGGCACCGTGCGTGTCCAGGTGCGGCGCGTCAACAAAAGACAGGGCTCGGCCGCGGGCATCGCGAGCCGCATGGCCTGCTCGGCGGTGGGCAGCACCGCATCGACCAGATGCTCGATCTGATCGAACGGCACGTTGCGCACGAGGTACTCGCTGGGCTGCAGATTGGCCAGGTCCAGGTCGAGGTAGTCGGGTACCACGCGCGGGTTGACGTAGCGGTCTTCGAGCTGCACCGGCACGCCGTCTTCCAGGTGCAGGCAGACGCTGTGAAAAACCGATTCACCCGAGCGCAAGTCGAGCCATGCCGCCACCTCGGCAGGCGACGCGACGCGCTCGGCGGTGAGGAGCTGGTAACCGTAGTCGTGGCCGCGCGCGCGGATTTCGCTGGCGATATTCGCAATCTGCAGCAGCGTCGATTGCGGCTTGTTCTCGGCAACGAAGCTGCCGACGCCCGCCACGCGCACCACGCGTCCCTGCGCCACCAGCTCGCGCAGCGCGCGGTTGGCCGTCATGCGCGAGATGCCGAACTGCACGACCAGTTCGTGCTCCGAGGGCAACCGGTGGCCTGCCGGCCAGGAGCCGTCCTGGATCTTGCGGGCAATGTGCTCCTTGACCTGCTCGTAGAGGGCGAGGGACGGCAGGTCGCGCTTCATGGTGTCAGTGCTCGGCGGCGGCCATCGACTCGGCGCGGATCTCTTCGGTCAGACGCGCCTTCAGGGCCATGAACTCGGGCGTCGTCTTGACCGTGTAGTGGCGCGGGTGCGGCAGATCGACCGCCAGCTCGGCCTTGATGCGGCCCGGCCGCGCGCTGAACACGGCCACGCGGTTCGCCATGAAGATCGCCTCGTCGATGTCGTGCGTGACGAACAGCACCGTCTTGCGCTCGGCCTCCCAGATGCCGAGCAAAAGCTCCTGCATCAGCACGCGCGTCTGGTTGTCGAGCGCGCCGAAGGGTTCGTCCATGAGCAGGATCTTCGGGTCGTTGGCGAGCGCACGCGCGATCGCCGTGCGTTGCTGCATGCCACCCGACAGCTGCTTGGGGAAATGCTTCTCGAAACCGCGCAGCCCGACCTTGGCGATGAAGTAGTCGGCACGTTCTTTCTGCTGCGCTTCGGGCATGCCGCGCTCGCGCAGTCCGAAGCGGATGTTCTGCTCCACATCGAGCCACGGAAAGAGCGTGTAGCTTTGGAACACCATGCCGCGGTCGGCGCCGGGCCCAATCACTTTCTGACCGTTCAGCAACACCTGGCCGCTGGTCGGATGGCCGAGCCCCGCGACGATGCGCAACAGCGTCGACTTGCCGCAACCCGACGGGCCGAGGATGGTGACGAAGTCGTTTTCCCTGACCTCGAAATCGATCGGCTGCAGCGCCTGCGTGCGCTGGCCTTTGGCGCCTTCGAAAACACGCGAGACCGCCTGGATGGAGAGCTGGTTCATCAGATCGCGCTCCAGGCGAAGAGGCGCCGGTTCAGCGCCTTGAAGGCGAAGTCCGAGATCAGGCCGATGATGCCGATGACGATGATGCCGAAGATGATCTGCCCGGTGTTGAGCAGCGCCTGGCTGTCGGTGATCATGTGGCCGATGCCCGACGACGAGCCGATGAGTTCGGCCACGATCACGTACGTCCAGGCCCAGCCCAGCACCAGCCGCAACGTCTCTGCGATGCCCGGTGCCGCGCCTGGAATGAGCACCCGCTTGACGATGCCGTTGCTGTCGGCGCCCAGCGTGTAGGCCGCCTCGACCAGATCGCGTCGCGCACCGCCGACGATGACCGCCACCATCAGGATGATCTGGAACACCGAGCCGATGAAGATGACCAGCAGCTTCTGCGTTTCACCGATGCCGGCCCAGAGGATCAGCAGCGGGATGAACGCCGAGGCCGGCAGGTAGCGGCAGAACGAAACGAAGGGTTCGAGGAAGGCTTCGATCGGCTTGTACGCACCCATCGCGATGCCGAGCGGCACCGCGACGATGGTGGCCAGCACGAAGCCGCCGAACACGCGCCACACCGTCATGCCGATGTCGCGGATGAAGCCGTACTCCACGAAGAGCAGGTAGGCCTCCTTGACCATCGTCGGCGGGCTCGCCAGGAAGGTCGGCGAGACGAAGCCGCCCAGCGTGAAGAAGCTCCACACGCAGACGAAGAGCACGAAGAAGCCGACGCCGAGCACCCATCGCCCGCGCGCGCCGACCGGCTCGAGCGGCGCCATGCGCATCACTTGATGTAGCTTGCGTCGAAGGTCGCGGCCAGGTCGTCCGGCGCTTTGCGGATGACGCCGGCTTCGAGCAGGATCGGCACCGAGTCCTTCATGAACTGCGTGAGTTCACCCGAGAAGAACTTCTGGTTGGCCGCCTTGTCTTGCCAGCGCAGGTAGGCCGACGACTTGGCGAAGGCGGCACCGTCCTGCTTGACGGCCGAGCCCATGATCTCGTTGGCCTTGGCCGGGTCGGCCTTGATCATTTCAAGCGCTTCGAAATACGAGTTGGTCAGCGCCTGCGCGGCCTTGGCATTGGTCTTGAGCCAGGTCGGTGCGCAACCGACCGTGTCCATCACCATCGGGTAGTCGAGCGTGGTCGCCAGGATCTTGCCGGCGGCGGGGTTGGCGCGCACGGTCGAGAGATACGGCTCGTAGGTCATCGCGGCATCGTTCTGGCCGGCGACGAAGGCCTGCGCCGAAGCCTGCGGTGCCAGCGTCACGACCTTGACGTCTTTCAATGTCATGCCGTTCTTGTTGAGCATCCAGGCCAGGCCGAAGTACGGCGCGGTGCCGGGTGCATCGACGCCGATGGCCTTGCCCTTGAGATCGGCGAAGGTCTTGACGTCGTTGCGAACCGCCAGGCCGTCGGCGCCATAGGACTTGTCCATCTGGAAGATCTGCGTGATCGGCACGCCGTTCGCGTTCCACGACACGTGGGTTTCGACCGTGGTGGCCGCGCACTGGATGGCACCCGAGGCGAGCGCCAGGTGGCGGTCTTTCTGCGGAATCATCTTGAGTTCGACGTCGAGGCCGTTCTTCTTGAAGATGCCGGCCTTGTCGGCGAGCGTGAGCGGCGCGAAGCCGGTCCAGCCCGACATGCCGAGCGCGATGGCGGTCTGGGCGCTGGCGCTGATCGAGGCCGTACCGGCCGCGATGCATACGCCGGCCGCCATCAGCGAGCGTGCGAGTTTCTTGATATTCGGAACGTTGGTGACGGTGATGGCCATGCGGCTCTCCTGTGGATATGAAGCGTCGAACAAGATAAGAACAGTGTCATTCGCCCGAGCCGAGCCTGTATATACAGGTTAACCCGGCAGCACCATGCACGGAAAGCACCAGCGCCTTGGCGCTATTGGTGCAGGGCTCGTGGCCCATGCACCAGAATGCTGTCTATACAGGCCCGTCGAAGGCGAATACCTGCGGTCGTTTGCAAGGGGTATGCCAACGTGGCATTCAAGTTCGCCATTGCCCCGCCGATAACCAATACGAACCTCCGGATAAGCCTCCGGACCTGAGAAAGAGGAGATTGCGATGTTCAACATCACTGCCGGCGCCCCTCGCGCCGCTGCAAACAGCCAGCCCATGCCGCTGATGCAGCACGATGATTTCGATCTTGCACCGGCCCCCGTGCCTGCGCCATCCATGGCGCGGCGCATGCTCGTGGACGAGAAGCGCGTGGTCAGTGGCTATCAACTCGTGCCTTCCGAAGCGACGCCCAAGACAGCCGGCGCATGCTTCGACGACGCAGGCACCGCCAAATCGGCTGAGAGCGCAACGCGGCTCGCCAA
>CAXTCC010000180.1:0-3253 GCA_964242015.1 uncultured Variovorax sp. | reverse complement strand
CGAACCTCCGCCGAATACGAAACGCTGGCCGATGCCGGCGTGCAGATGTTCGAAGGCCACTGGTACGCCCAACCGCCGGTCAAGACCGACAAGTCGATCCAGCTGTCGTATGCCGGCCTGATCAAGCTGTTGAACATGGTGATGCGCGAGGCCGACTCCACTGAGATCGAAGAGCTGCTGAAGCACGAGCCGACGCTCGCCTACAAGCTCTTGCGGCACATCAACTCGGTCGGCTTCGGCTCGAACATCGAGATCACCTCGTTCCGCCACGCGGTGCTGACCGTCGGCCTGAAGAAGCTGTTTCGCTGGACCGCCCTGCTCATCACCAACACGCCGCCGGGCAGCGTAGCGCCCGCCGCCGGAACGCGGGCCATCGTTCGCGGGCGGCTGATGGAACTGCTGGCGCTGGAAACGATGAGCCCGGCCGACGCCGACCTGGCTTTCGTCACCGGCATGTTCTCGATGCTCGACACCCTGCTCGGCATGCCGCTGGAAGACGCGCTGGCGCTGGTGAATTTGCCGAAAGCCATCACCGATGCGATCCTGTCGGGCGACGGGCCGTTCGCGCAATACCTCGCCATCGCCAAGGCCTGCGAGCACACCGACGAGGCGTTGCTCGAGATCCTGTCGGTGCGCAATCGCATCGCGGCCAGCCACATGATCGACACGCATCTGCAGGCCCTGGCCTGGGCCGAACAGTTCGGGCACTGAGCCGCCGGGAGCGACCGTACGGCGACAATGGCGGCTTGCGTGCCGCAGGGTGCGCGTCACTTCAGCTTGCCCGTCTTGTCCGCACTGCCTTCCGACATTCTTTCTGCCGACCCGGCGCAGATCCTCCACGAAATCTTCGGCTACGAGCGCTTTCGCGGAGCGCAGGCGGAGATCGTCGACCATGTCGTGGGCGGTGGCGACGCGCTGGTGCTGATGCCCACCGGCGGCGGCAAGTCGCTCTGCTATCAGATCCCCGCGATCGCGCGACAACGCGCGGGTCACGGCGTGTCGATCGTGGTGTCGCCGCTGATCGCGCTGATGCACGACCAGGTCGGCGCGCTGCACGAGGCCGGCGTCAACGCCGCCTTCCTGAATTCGACGCTGGACTGGGAGCAGACGCAGGACGTCGAGCGCCGCATGCTGAGCGGCGAGATCACGCTGCTCTACGCCGCGCCCGAGCGCGTCAACACGCCGCGCTTCCTGCAGCAGCTCGATTCGCTGCACCAGCGCGGCAAGCTGTCGCTCTTTGCCATCGACGAAGCGCATTGCGTCAGCCAGTGGGGCCACGACTTCCGGCCCGAGTACCGCTCGCTCACCGTGCTGCACGAGCGCTATGCCGGCGTGCCGCGCATCGCCCTCACCGCCACCGCCGACGACCTGACGCGCGCCGACATCGTCGAGCGGCTTCAGCTCGAAGAAGCGCGCCAGTTCGTCTCCAGCTTCGACCGGCCGAACATCCGCTACAGCATCGTCGAGAAGAAAGACGCGACCACGCAGTTGCTGCGCTTCATCGAACGCGAGCACGAGGGCGATGCCGGCGTGGTGTATTGCCAGTCGCGGAAACGCGTCGAAGACGTGGCGGTCGCGTTGCAGGCTGCGGGCATCAATGCGCTGCCGTACCACGCGGGCCTCGATGCTTCGATCAGGCAGAAGCACCAGGACCGCTTCCTGCGCGAAGAAGGCGTGGTCATGACCGCGACGATCGCCTTCGGCATGGGCATCGACAAGCCCGACGTGCGCTTCGTCGCGCACCTCGACATGCCGAAGAACATCGAGGGCTACTACCAGGAGACCGGCCGCGCCGGTCGCGATGGTGCGCCGGCCGATGCCTGGATGACCTACGGCCTGCAGGACGTGGTGAACCAGCGCCGCATGATCGACGAAAGCCCGGCCGGCGAGGAGTTCAAGCAGGTCATGCGCGGCAAGCTCGATGCGCTGCTGTCGCTGGCCGAAGCGAGCGATTGCCGACGGGTGCGGCTGCTCGGCTACTTCGGCGAGCAAAGCACGCCTTGCGGCAATTGCGACAACTGCCTGACGCCGCCGCAGGTGTGGGATGGCACGGACGCCGCGCGCAAGTTGCTCAGCACGATCTATCGCGTGCAGCAGATGAGCGGCATCAGCTTCGGCGCCGGTCACATCATGGACATCCTGCGCGGCAAGACGACCGACAAGGTGACGCAGTTCGGCCATGCGTCGGTCAGCACTTTCGGCATCGGCAGCGAATTCAGCGAAGTGCAATTGCGCGGCGTGCTGCGGCAACTTATTGCGACCGGTGCGCTGGCGGTGGACTCCCAGGCCTTCAATACGCTGCAGCTCACCGACGGTTCGCGTGCGGTGTTGAAGGGCGAAGCGATGGTGACACTGCGCGAATCGGTATCGTCGCCGGTGGCGCGCAGCAGTGGCGGCAGCGGCTCAGGCAAAACGCGCCGCGAGAAGACACCGCGCGGCGCGCCCTCACCCGCCGCGGCCAAGCTCGACGAGGCCGGGCAGTCGCGCTTCGTTGCGCTGAAAGCCTGGCGCGCCGAAGTGGCGCGGGAGCACAACCTGCCGGCTTACGTGATCTTTCACGATGCCACGCTGGCCGCCATCGCAGAGCGTGCGCCGGCGACGCTGGAAGACCTGCAAGGGCTCAGCGGGATCGGGGCGAAGAAGCTGGATGCGTACGGGGCGGACGTGCTGCGGGTCGTAGCCGACCACTGATCCGCTGCGGTATTCGAACGCGCGTAGAGCGCTTGTGAGCGCTCGCAGAGTGCTACTGCACGAATCCCATGCCGCGCGACTCACGAACTTCCGGCTTGATGCGGTGCTCCGCTTCCAGCTGATCCAGAAACTCTGCCGCTGAAAATTCCGCAGCGAGGATCTCGGTCTGTCGCTTGATCGCCGCGAAGTCACCGGGACACAGCTGCGTGAGATGCGCCAGCCGCCTGGCGATCTCGAGCGTCATCAGCGACGCATCGCCGGCCAGCGCTTCGGTCACGAACATGCGCTCACGTTGCACTGCCGTGAGCGGCATGAACTTGATCTTGAAGGTGAAGCGCCGCAAGGCGGCTTGATCGAGCCGATCCAGCAGGTTGGTGGTGCAGACGAAGATCCCGTCGAAGCGCTCCATCCCTTGCAGCATCTCGTTGACTTCGGTCACCTCGTAGGTCCGTTGGGCGCCGCGGCGGTCCTGCAGAAAGCTGTCGGCTTCGTCCAGCAGCAGCACTGCCTTTTCAGCCTCGGCTTCCTTGAACATGTGGGCCATGTTCTGCTCGGTTTCACC
>CAXTCC010000179.1:1656-8251 GCA_964242015.1 uncultured Variovorax sp. | reverse complement strand
CGCATCGCGCTGACGGCCGTGGCCGTTGCCGCCATCGGACTCGCCAGCAGCCCCGCTTTCGCCGACGAGAAGGTCAACCTCGGCGTGTCGATCCCGGCCGCGACGCACAGCTTCATGGGCGGCATCAACTACTGGGCCAACCAGGCGAAGAAGGACCTGGAAAAGCAACACAAGGACTTGAAGATCACGATCAAGACGGCGGCCAATGCGCCGGAGCAAGCCAACCAGCTGCAGGACTTGTCGACGGTCACCAAGATCAACGCGCTGGTCGTCTTCCCGTTCGAATCGGCGGCCCTCACCAAGCCGGTCGCGCAGGTCAAGGCGAAGGGCGCCTACGTGACCGTGGTCGACCGCGGCCTCACCGACACCAGCGCGCAAGACGCCTACGTGGCCGGCGACAACACCGCCTTCGGTCGCATCCCGGCCGAGTACATCGTGAAGACGCTCGGCGGCAAGGGCAACGTGGTCGCCCTGCGCGGCATCGCGACCACGCTCGACAACGAGCGCATGGACGCCTTCAACGCGGTGCTCAAGGGCAGCCCCGACATCAAGCTGCTCGATGCCAAGTACGCCAACTGGAACCGCGACGACGCCTTCAAGGTCACGCAGGACTACCTCACCCGCTTCAAGGACATCGACGCCATCTGGGCGGCCGACGACGACATGGCCGTGGGCGTGCTGAAGGCGATCGAGCAAGCCAAGCGCACCGACATCAAGGTGGTCTTCGGCGGTGCCGGTGCCAAGGGCATGGTGAAGACCATCATGGACGGCAAGGACAAGCGCATCGGTGCCGACGTGAGCTACTCACCCAAGTTCATCTACGACGCGATCAAGCTCACCGCCGAAGCGCGCCTCAAGGGCGAGAAGCTGCCGGCGACGACGATCATTCCTTCGGTGCTCATCACCAAGGACAACGCCAAGGATTTCTACCATCCCGATTCGCCGTTCTGATCGCGACGGTACCGACCGCATCGACACAGCCGACACCTGAAAGGAGAAAGCCATGACTGTCCACCACGCATTGATCCCTTGCCTGCGTTACAAGGATGCGCCGGCGGCCATCGACTTTCTCTGCAAGGCGTTCGGCTTCGAGCGGCAGGCGGTGTACACGGACGACGCCGACGCGTCGGTCGTGCACCACGCGCAACTGTTGCTCGACGGCCAGATGATCATGCTCGGCTCCGACCGCCCCGGCGGCGTGACCGAGAAGTACAAATGGAAGACCGCGGGCGATGCCGGCTGCATCACGATGTGCGTCTGCGCCGTCATCGACGACCCCGACGCGCATTGCGCCGTCGCACGTGCGGCGGGCGCCGAGATCATCACCGAACCCCATGCCAACGAGGGCTATCCCGGCCGCAGCTACGACGCTCGCGACCCGGAAGGCAACGTCTGGAACTTCGGCAATTACGACCCTTTCGACGCCACCCAACATTGATGACAGACCGTTGATGACAGACATTGCCGCAGACACCGTCTCAGACAGAGCACCGCGCAAGCTGCGCTACGCCATGGTCGGCGGTGGCCGCGACGCTTTCATCGGCGCGGTGCACCGCAAGGCCATCGCGCTCGATGGGCAGATGGACCTGATCGCGGGCGCGTTATCGTCGAACGCCGAGAAGGCCCGCGCGTCGGGCCGCGACCTGTTCCTTGCCGACGATCGCAATCACGGCGACTGGCAGGCCCTGCTCGCCGACGAACTGAAGCGACCGGCCGACCAACGCGTCGATTTCGTCTCGATCGTCACGCCCAACCATGTGCACTTTCCGGTGGCGCAGGCCTTCGTCGATGCCGGCTTTCATGTGGTGTGCGACAAGCCGCTGGTGCACACGCGCGCGCAGGCCGACGCACTCGTCGCGGCCGTGCAAAGGCAAGGCACGGTGTTCGGCGTCACCTACAACTACACCGGCTACCCGATGGTCCGCCAGGCGCGCGAGATGGTGCGATCAGGCCAGCTCGGCACCGTGCGCAAGGTGGTCGTCGAATACAACCAGGGCTGGCTCGCGACGCAGCTCGAAGTCGGCGGCAACAACAAGCAGGCCGACTGGCGCACCGACCCCGCGCGCAGCGGCGCGGCGGGTGCCATCGGCGACATCGGCTCGCATGCGGAGAACCTGGTTGCGACCGTCACGGGCCTGGAGATCGAGAGCCTGTGCGCCGACCTCGCCTCGCTGGTGCCGGGCCGAACGCTCGACGACGACGGCAGCTTGCTGCTGCGCTTCGTCGGCGGCGCACGCGGTGTGCTGATCGCATCGCAGGTCAACACCGGCGTAGAGAACGACCTGCGCCTGCGCGTGTCGGGCTCGCTCGGCACGCTCGAATGGCGGCAAGAAGATCCGAGCCAGCTCGTGCACTTGCCGCACGACGGGCCGAAGCAGATCCTGACGCGAGGCTCGCCGTGGTTGTGCGAGTCGGCGCAGCGTGCGAGCCGCTTGCCGAGCGGCCATCCCGAAGGTTTCATCGAAGCGTTCGCCAATGTCTACGCCGGCATCGCGGCGGACATTCGCGCACGGCTCGCGAGCACCACAGCCGACGCGATGTCGGCCGACTATCCGCGCGTAGAAGACGGCGCACGTGGCGTGCGCTTCATCGAGCGCACCGTCGCATCGGCGACGAGCGAAGCCAAGTGGACGGCATGGTGACAATGGTCGTCGGGTCGGTCTAGACCGATCGCGCTATTTCTCCACCTCGGCCCGCGCGGTACAAGCTCGGGGCTACTCATCTTTCGGAGTCGTTCATGAAGATTCGTTTGCCCGTTGCGGCACTGTGCCTGTTGTCGTGTGTCGCGGCGACGCCGGCTTTCGCTATCGACTACCCCGCGCGCAAGCCTGGCCTGTGGGAGATGAAGGTCGGAGACGGCGACAAGAAGTCGCCGGCGGACCAGACCATTCAGCAGTGCATCGACGCCAACAGCGACAAGGCGATGCGTGACATGGCGCAGGGCATGGGCGCCGGTGGCGGCAAGGATGCTTGCTCGAAGCAGGACATGCGCAAGGAGGGCGGCACGACGATCGTCGACTCGGTGTGCAAGGTCGGCACCAGCATGGCGACGACGCACGCCGTGGTCACCGGCGACTTGAGCACCGGCTATCGCATGGACAGCAAGTCGACCTACAGCCCGCCCTTCATGGGCAAGACCGAAGGCAGTGCGGTGATCGAGGCCAAGTGGGTCGGGCCGTGCAAGGCCGATCAGAAGCCCGGCGACATGATCATGTCGAACGGCATGAAGATGAACGTGCTGGAGATGATGGGCAAGAAAAAGTAGCCTGATTCGATAGTTACCCGCTGTAGCGCGCAGCGGGCTTGTCCCAAAATTTGAAGAGTCCACAAGACTTCTTTTCAGGAGACAAGCATTTTGAAGATCACCCGCATCACGGCCATTCCGCTGTCGTACCGCCTGCCTGAAGGCAAGACGGTGACGATGGGCATCGGCAGCACGCTCAAGCGCGATGCCATCATCATCCGCGTCGAAACATCCGAAGGCATCACCGGTTACGGCGAGGCGCATCCGGGCCGCAGTCCGGGTGCCATCGTCAGCCTGGTGCACAACACGTTGCAGCCGCTGCTGCTCGGCATGCAGGCGACCGATTGCGTCGGTGCCTGGCAGCGCGTGCACCGCATGCAGCTGTCGAGCCACGGCCTGGGTGCCGGCACCTGTCTGGCGTTGTCGGGCATCGACATGGCGCTGTGGGACATCCGCGGCAAGGCGGCCAACATGCCGCTGTACGAGCTGCTGGGCGGCAGCAAGCGGCGCATACCGGCCTATGCCGGCGGCATCGCGCTCGGTTACCAGCCAGCCGAGTCGATGGCCGAAGAAGCGCAGTCGTATGTCGAGCAGGGCTACAAGGCGGTCAAGCTGCGGGTCGGCGACAACATCAAGAACGACATCGCCCGCGTGCGCAAGGTGCGCGAGGTGCTGGGCGACGACATCGACATCCTGACCGACGCCAACACCGCCTACACCATCGCCGACGTGCGCCGCGTGCTGCCTGCGCTGGCCGACATCCATGCCGGCTGGCTCGAAGAGCCTTTCGCCTGCAACGACTTCGCTTCGTACCGCGAGGCCGCGAAGATCACGCCGCTGGTGCCGCTGGCGGCCGGCGAGAACCACTTCACCCGCTTCGAGTTCGGGCAGATGCTCGACGCGCGCGCAGTGCAGGTCTGGCAGCCCGATCTGTCGAAGAGCGGCGGCATCACCGAAGGCGTGCGCATCGCGGCGATGGCCTCGGCCTTTCGCATCCCGGTGCACGCGCACAGCTCGGCGACTGGCCTCAATCACGCGGCCACGCTGCATTTTCTGGCGGCGACCGAGAACGCCGGCTACTTCGAAGCCTGCGTGTCGAAGTTCAATCCGTTCCGCGACATGTTCGGCACGACCTTCGCGATCGGCACCGACGGTTGCGTCGAGCCACCGAGCGCACCGGGCATCGGCATCGAGGTGGACGAGTCGATCTTCGAGAAGTACCCGATGCAGGATGGACCGGGTTACGTCGTCAAGTTCTGACGAACGAGATTGCAGCAAGCACTGCAAGACAAGACAGCAAACCAAAAAACGAGAGACAACACCATGTTCAAAAATCTATCGAAGGTGCTGGCGCCGTTGTGCCTTGGCATCGTGGCTGCGCTCGTGGCCGGTGCAGCCGCCGCAGCCGACGACTACCCGAGCAAGCCGGTGCGCATCATCGTGCCGTACACGCCCGGCGGCTTCAACGACACGCTGGCGCGCACCGTCGGCGATCGACTGTCGAAGGTGTGGAAGCAGTCGGTCGTCGTCGACAACCGGCCGGGCGGCAACACCGTTCTCGGCAACAACCTCGCGGCCAAGGCGCCTGCCGATGGCTACACCATGCTCATCACGCCGCTGCCGTATTCGGCACTGCCGGCGCTCTACGGCGGCAAGCTGCCCTACGACGCGGTCAAGGACTTCACGCCGCTGGTGTGGGCCGGCAGCACGCAGAACGCATTGGTCGTGCGCAACGACCTGGGCGTGAACAACGTGCGCGAACTCATCGACTACGCGAAGAAAAATCCCGGCAAGCTGAACTTCGGCTCGACCGGCTCGGGCTCGTCGAACCACCTGTCGATGGAGCTCTTCATGAGCATGACCGGCACGCGCATGACGCACGTGCCGTACAAGGGGAGCGCCCCCGCGGTGATGGGCATGCTGGGCAGCGAGATCGATGTGCTGTTCGACAACGTGCCCAACCTGATGCAGCAGATCAAGGCCGGCAAGCTGAAGGCGATCGCCGTCACCGGGGCCGAGCGTGCGGCGCTGCTGCCCGACGTGCCGACCGTTGCCGAGGCCGGCGTGCCGGGCTACGAGGTCAACGTGTGGTTCGGCATGCAGATGCCGGCCGGCACGCCCAAGGCCGCGGTAGCGCGCGCCAACGAAGACATCGTTCGCATCCTGCGCGACCCCGAAGTGGTCAAGCTGTTCCGCGACCAGGGCGTCGAAGTGGTGGCGAGCACGCCCGAGGCTTTTGCCGCCTTGCTTCAAAAAGAAATTCCGAAGTGGAGCAAGGTGGTCGAGACGGCCAATATCAAGCTCGACTGAGCTGGCGTTCTTGACCACGCCGCCGGCGAAGCGGGCGCGCTGGGCGTAGGCCCGTGCTCACAGCGCTTCGCGGCCACGCATCGGCCCGCAATCGCATCGCCGCCCCTACGATGTCTCGGCCATGCACGTGCCCGACACCCCGATGAGCTTCGCCTCGCGCCCCGACGATCTGGTGGTGGCGCGGCCCGAAGGCCTGTACTGCCCGCCGGGCAACTTCTATATCGATCCCTGGCGGCCGGTCGATCGCGCCGTCATCACCCATGCGCATTCCGATCACGCACGCGTCGGCCACGGTCACTACCTGGCGCAGACCGACAGCGAGGGCACGCTGCGCGCACGGCTCGGCGCCGACATCAACTTGCAAACGCTGCCGTACGGCGAATCGATCGTGCAGAACGGTGTGCGCATCTCGCTGCATCCGGCCGGTCACGTGCTGGGCTCCGCGCAAGTGCGGCTCGAACACGGTGGCCGGGTGTGGGTGGCGTCCGGCGACTACAAGACCGAACCCGACGGCACCTGCGCGCCCTTCGAGCCGGTGCCGTGCGACACCTTCATCACCGAGTCGACCTTCGGCCTGCCGATCTATCGCTGGCCGACGCAGGCCGCGCTGTGCGCCGACATCAACGATTGGTGGCGACGCAACGCCGACGACGGCCGCGCATCGGTGCTGCTCTGCTACGCCTTCGGCAAGGCGCAGCGCATCCTGCATGGCGCGGACCCGAGCATCGGGCCGATCGTGGTGCACGGCGCGGTCGAACCGTTGAACGCGGTCTATCGCGCCGCCGGTGTCGCGCTGCCGCCGACCGTGCGCGTGACCGACCCGGGCGTCACGCCGCAAATGCTGAAGCGCGCACTGGTGCTGGCGCCGCCATCTGCACACGGCACGCCGTGGATGCGCCGCTTCGGCAACTACAGCGATGCGTTCGCCAGCGGCTGGATGCAGTTGCGCGGCACGCGGCGCCGCCGCGGCGTCGACCGCGGCTTCGTCATGAGCGACCACGCCGACTGGCCGGGCTTGCAGAAGGCCATCGCAGGCACCGG
>CAXTCC010000179.1:0-1556 GCA_964242015.1 uncultured Variovorax sp. | reverse complement strand
GTGAAGGCGTTCGCTGCGCTCTATCGCGAACTCGACGCGACGACGTCGAGCCTCGCCAAGCAGGCCGCACTGCAGCGCTACCTGCAAAGCGCCGCACCGGAAGACGCCGCCTGGGCCGTCTACTTTCTCGCAGGCGGCAAGCCGCGCCAACTGGTGCCGACCAAGTTGCTTCGCCTGCTCGCGCAAGAAGCCGCCGGCTTGCCCGAATGGCTGTTCGACGAGAGCTACGAAGCGGTCGGCGATCTGGCCGAAACCATCTCGCTGTTGCTGCCACCGCCGACCGAGCAGCACGATCTCGGTCTCGCCGTGTGGATCGAACAGCATCTGCTGCCGCTGCGCAAGACGCCGCCCGACGAACTCGCCGACACGCTGCGCTCGCAGTGGCGCCAGCTCGCAGCCGACGAGCGCCTCGTCTACTTCAAGCTGATGACCGGCAGCTTCCGCGTCGGCGTGTCGAGGCTGCAGGTGACGCAGGCGCTCGCCACGGTCGGCACCATCGATGCCAAGCGCGTGGCGCAGCGGCTGATGGGCTACACGCACATCACGGGGCAGCCGACGGCGGCCGACTACGCCACGCTCATCGCGCCGGAGAGCGACGGCGAGCAGAACCAGGTGACGAGTGGCCAGCCGTACCCGTTCTTCCTGGCGCATCCGTTCAACGTGTCGGTCGATCAGTTCGACGCCTTGCTGGGGCCACCGGCCGACTGGCTGGTCGAATGGAAGTGGGACGGCATTCGCGCGCAGCTCGTCAAGCGCGCCGGCACCGTCTGGTTATGGTCCCGCGGCGAAGAGCTGGTGACCGATCGCTTCCCGGAACTCGCGACGATGGGCGAGGCGTTGCCCGACGGCACGGTGCTCGATGGCGAGATCGTGGTGTGGCGCGAGGACAGAGTGCAGCCCTTCGCCGAGCTGCAGCGACGCATCGGCCGCAAGACACTCGGCGCCAAGCTGCTGCGCGACATCCCGGTCGTCTTGCTGGCCTACGACCTGCTCGAATGGCAGGGCCGCGATCAGCGCCAAGTGCCGCAAGAAGAACGCCGCGCGCTGATGGACGACATCGTCACCACGCTGCAGCATCCGCAACTCATCGCCAGTCCAATGCTGTCCGGCAACGATTGGAACGACCTCTCGCGGCAACGCGAGGCGGCGCGCGAGATGGGTGTCGAAGGAATGATGCTGAAGCAGCGGCGCGCGCACTATGGCGTGGGGCGCACCAAGGATGTCGGCACCTGGTGGAAGTGGAAGATCGATCCGCTCAGCATCGATGCCGTGCTGATCTACGCCCAGCGCGGTCACGGCCGGCGCGCGAGTCTCTACAGCGACTACACCTTCGCGGTGTGGGACGGTCCGCCCGAACAGGAAGATCGCAAGCTCGTGCCCTTCGCCAAGGCGTACTCGGGGCTCACCGATGTCGAGATGGGCCGCGTCGACGCGGTCATTCGCAAGACCACGATCGAAAGCTTCGGGCCGGTTCGCAGCGTGAGGCCGACCCTGGTCTTCGAGCTCGGCTTCGAAGGCATCGCCAAGAGCACCCGCCACAAGAGCGGCATCGCCGT
>CAXTCC010000178.1:0-8260 GCA_964242015.1 uncultured Variovorax sp. | reverse complement strand
CCATTCGCCAGGCCCGTGTGAAGCAACAGTCGTGGCGTCTCGATACCGCCAGCACAAATGAACAGCGCCGCGCAGCGTTGTCTTCGGTCCACGCCGCGATGCCGGTAGACAACGGCGGTCACCCGGCCCGAGGCATCGCGCTCGATGGAGTGAACCCGGCACTCGGCCCGGATCTCGGCGCCGTGGGCAACAGCGAGCGGCAGATAGGTCGTGTCCATGCTCGCCTTGGCGGCATTGCGACAGCCCTGGTGACAGGAGCCGCAGTTCACGCATGCCTGGCGCAAACCGCCGCCCTCTTGCTGCCAGTCCCGAGAGACCAGTGCAGCCGGCGCGTCTGCCGTCCGGATGCCGAGCGCAGCGCAGCCACGCGCCATCATGTCTGCAGAAGCATTTCGCTTCGCAGGCGGCAAAGGGTATTTGCGCTCGGCATCCCATGGATAGCGAGAAGGGCCAGAGACGCCGATGAAGCGTTCCACCCGCTCGATGTAGCCGACGAGTTCTGAGTGGGCGATCGGCCAGTCATGGCCCATGCCGGTCAGTGTCTGCAATCGCATGTCGCGTGGGTCGGGGCGTGGTGTGAAGGCGCCCCAATGCAAGGTCGACCCGCCCACGCCCGTGCCACTGTTGTTGGGGCCGAACGCTGTCGGTGTGTCGCCGCCGCTCAGGCGTTCTTCCATCCAGTTGATGTCCGTGCCCTCGGTCTCGTCGGGCGTGTGTTCACCCGGCTCCCAATTGCGCCCGGCCTCCAGTGCAACCACACGCAAGCCGCGCGCGGCAAGCATTGCGAGCAGCGGCGCACCGCCAGCGCCTGTGCCTATGACGACCGCATCGACGGCTTCGCTTTCGTCATGCCGGCGCATAGCATCGAGGTTCATCGCGACACCTCCATCAGCGGCTCCCACGACTCTCGCTCGCCGGCAGCCAGCCGCTCAAAGCCCTGCTTGCGTGTGCCGTCTCCGCCGTTGGCAAAGCCGTCGAAACCGATGCGTGCCATGGTCGCAGGATGGGCCACCCAGATGCGAACCAGGTCGGCGCACAGATCCTCGAACCAGCGTTTCATCTGCTCCTTGGACAACGCCGCGAGCTTGAATTCACCTTCGGCCAATCGGGTCAACGTGGCCTGCTGGTCGCTCTCGGCGAGGGCACCGAATCCAGCCAAGCCATCCAGTGCCATGGCGTAGGCTTCGCGGTCCGGCGGCATGTCCGCAAAGCGCCATCCATCGCCTTTGCCCTGGGTAAGCTGCGCATCGATTCGGGCCGCCAGATCGATTGCGGGGCCGGTTCGTGGAACCACCCGGTCCGCCATCGCGCGCAGAGTTTGCAGTTGCAGGGAAGACAACACCCTGGGGTCGTATTCGGCATCATCGGCAAGCGCTCGGACAGCCAGTGCGGCGCGCATCCTGCGGCTCACACGAGCGGATGCGATCAACCGGACGAAGTCCTCGGGAATCACCGGGCCGATACCAGCGCTCTGTTGCCAGAAATGTGCGATCCGGTCAGCGACTTCCTTCGGGCGCTCCAGCGGCAGCAGGTGACCGGCACCTTGTTCCACTGCGATGCTGGCGCGTGGATACACGATCGCGTTGGTTGCACGCTGGCCTGCTTCACCCAGGTCGCCGTCGGCACCGCCTACGATGATCAATGCCGGCACCTCGAGTTTGCCGACCTCGCCCGACCAGTCTTCCCGGCTCCCGCGCTCGAGCCAGGCGAGCCAGGCCTCGCGGGACGCGCGCTGCAGGTCGTCAAGGGCCAGCCGGTCGGCTGCTGGCGAGAGTGCATGGCCCACGTTGGCGTCGACGAAAGCCCGGGCTGCAGCGTCATCGAGCGGGTTGTTCGCGGCCCAGCCGATCATCTTCTGGCGTCTGGCTTCGTCCATCGGTTCGGGCGATGGCGGTGACGCGGCAAGCAAGACCACACCGGCCAAGCCGAACAAGCCGGGTTCGCCGGCCAAAGCTCGCGCAGCGACGACCGATGCGACCTTGCCGCCCATGCTGTGGCCGACCAGCAGCCAACGGGATGCCCCGCGCTTGCTTACCGCCGCAGCGACGTGGTCGGCCATGCCGACGACAGTCACATCGGGTGCAGGCTGGGCATCGCCGAAGCCTGGCAGGTCGATCGCAATCCCCTCGAATCCATTCCCCAGTGCCGCGACAACACCGTCCCATGCCCGAGCGCTGCCGCCGAGGGCATGAAGCAGGAAAAGCACGGGACGGTCATTCATGGTTCATCTCACACGGATTAAGGAAATCGATGCGTCTGAGCGCATCGCGAGGCGCAGGGTAGGGCCAGTCGCATTTCCGGCGATGGTGCGAGGTATTCGTTATCAATCGAAGGGACACATCAGCCTTCCTACAGTAGGTCGAGCGCTTTTCTCGTGTGCGGGAACATGCCACTGGGCAGGATTGAAGCTGGAGTGATGAAACCGATTCAAAGCATGAAAATGACCCCGTACATCGTTCGCGCGCTGACCGCCTCAGTCTCGGGTAATCCTCGATGACCGATTGCACTTTGGCCGTCAGGCGGACATCCTGAGCCGCTTGCGAGAGCAGCCGGTGCAGGTCCGACGCATGCACAGTCTCGGGTTGCGCACCGACGGATACCTGCCACTGGCGCATTACGGCGCGCTTGGCGACGGTCGCTCGGTGGCGTTGTCTGGAGCCGATGGTTCGATCGACTGGTGGTGCGTGCCCAACTTGGATTCGCCCCCGTTTTTCGATCGGCTGCTCGATGCCGAGAACGGTGGCCGCTTCCTTCTGCAGCCGGACGAACCGTTCGACGTCGAGCGACGCTATCGGGACGACAGCAACGTGCTGGAGACGATTTTCACGACGCCCGATGGGCGGGCCCGGCTCACCGAATCGATGAACAGCGGCACCGCCGGTCGCCTGCCATGGACCGAACTCGCGCGTCGGGTCGAGGGCCTCGAAGGAAGCGTGCGCTTCAACCTCGTCATGCAGCCCGGGCGTCGGGGTAACACCGTCAGTCCGTACTGCTCGACGATCGGGGACCGCCCCGTGCTGCATGTGGAACACGTGATGGCTCTTCTTGTCCACAGCGAAGGGGTTCGCGTGGCGTGGTCGGACGAAGGGGTCACGGGCGAGGTGGTCGTGTCGGCCGGTGAGCGTCGCACGGTGGCCGTCGTCGCAGGTCGCAACGAGCCGTTGGTCGCGCCGTCCGTCGAAGAGGTCGACGAGCGCATCGATGTCTCCAATGAAGCTTGGCGTGTCTGGTGCAAAGGGGTCCGCTTCGAGGGCAAAGACCGACCAGTGTTCCTTCGCAGCGCACTTGCGCTCAAGCTGCTTCTGTACTCGCCGTCGGGCGCGATCGCTGCCGCTGCCACGACGTCGTTGCCTGAGTCGATCGGCGGGAGCAAAAATTACGACTATCGCTATGCATGGGTGCGCGATGCTGGTTACACCATCAAGGCGTTCCTCACCGCCGGCCTGCAAGCCGAAGCCAAGGCGGCGTTGACCTGGTTGCTGGATCAGTTGCGTCACGGGGGTACCAAAGTCGTCTACACGCTGGAGGGCGGTGTCGTGCCGGACGTCATGGAACTCGACGTCGCGGGCTACCGCGGTTCCAGGCCGGTCGTCACCGGCAACGCAGCGACCGGCCAGCGCCAGCACGGCGTCTATGGCGACATCTTCGAGACGGCATCGTGCTTCGTCGGCAGTGGCAATTTCCTCGACACGGCCAATGCCGAGCTGCTCTCCCATCTTGCCGACGAATGCGCCGATCGCTGGCGGACACCCGACGCCGGCATGTGGGAGCTGCAGGAAGAACAGCACTACACCATGTCGAAGATCAGTTGCTGGCAGGCGCTGGCACGCGCTGTCGAACTGGCAGATCAGGGTCAGTTGCCGACCACCTGCAGGGATCGTTGGTCGCGAGAGCGCGACCGGATCGCAGCCTGGATCGAAGCGCAGTGCTGGTCGGAAAAGAAACAGGCTTTCGTCATGTACCCGGGCAGTGACAAGCTGGACGCCTCGATGGCGCTGGCTGTGCGCTTCGGCTTCGACGGGCGAGAGCGGCTGCTTCAGACCCTTGATGCAATCGACCGGGAGCTCGGTGCAGGCCCTTTCCACTACCGCTACAGCGGCATGCAAGAGGAAGAAGGCTGCTTTCTTGCGTGCTCATTCTGGATGGTGGCGGCACGTGCGCAGCTCGGGTACCACGCTGAAGCCCGCGCACGGTTCGACCGACTGACGGCCGCGCTGTCGCAGGGGCACGGCGTGCTGCCCGAGATGGTCGATCCGGCGACCGGTGCATTTCTCGGCAACCTTCCCCAGGGTCTCAGCCACCTGGCTCACGTCATCGCGCTGTCTGTTCTCAACGAAGAAGACAAGCCGAAATAATTTTTCCATCCTCGCGAAGACCGTGTTCGCGCATTTTTTAACTTTCAGGAGCAAACCATGTCCGATCGACTTTCCATGCAGGACCCACGCAAACAGTACCCTCAGCCGCCGTTTCCACGGCAGCCACAGTCCGTGCCTGGCGAGGCTTCCAAGATGGACCCTGTGCCAGACCATGGAGAAACAAGCTACGTGGGCTCGGGCAAGCTGAACGGCCGCAAGGCGCTCATCACCGGCGGCGACAGCGGCATCGGCCGGGCCGCAGCGATTGCCTATGCGCGCGAAGGCGCCGACGTCGCCATCGCATACCTTCCCAGCGAGAAAGCCGATGCTCAGGAAGTCATTGCGCTGATCAAGGCGGAGGGTCGCACCGCAGTTGCATTGCCGGGCGACATTACCGATGAAGCATGGTGCCGCGACCTCGTTGCGCAAGCCGTCGAGAAGCTGGGTGGGCTGGATATTCTTGTGATCAACGCCGGCCGCCAACAGAACCGTGAAGACATTTCCAAGGTCACGTCGGAGGACTTCGATAAGACGCTCAAGACCAATCTTTACGCGATGCACTGGATCGCCCAGGCCGCGGTTCCGCACCTGCCGCCCGGGGCGGCCGTAATCACGACGGCTTCGATCCAGGCGTACGACCCTTCGGCCATCCTGCTCGACTACGCTACGACGAAGGCGGGCATCGTGGCCTATACCAAGGCGCTGGCCAAACAGTTGCTCGAGAAGGGAATTCGGGCCAACGTCGTCGCTCCCGGTCCGTTCTGGACGCCGCTGCAATCGTCTGGCGGACAGCCTCCCGAGAAAGTGATGAAGTTCGGAACCGAAAGCGCATACGGCCGCCCCGGCCAGCCGGTGGAGATTGCGCCCGTGTATGTCCTGCTTGCCAGCCAGGAGGGAAGTTTCATCAATGGTGAGGTCTATGGCGTCACTGGCGGCGCAGGGATCGCGTAGTCCCTGGTTCTGCGCATCCGGTGTAGCGAAGCCGAACAGTAGGCGAGGGAACCTGGATGCGAGTTGTGCCGGGGATCGCAATCGTGATGTGCTTGCCAATGTGCCGGTCCTTGTCGCCATTTAGAGAGGAATACCATGTCCCGTGATCAATACAGCTTCTCGAATCCGGTCAAGCAGTACAGTCGTGTGGAACCGCCTGTGCAACACCAGCCGGTACCCGGCGTTCAGGCGCGGATGACGCCAGTGCCCGATCTGGGTGAGACGACGTATCGTGGCAGCGGACGCCTCGCGGGGCGCAAGGCGTTAATAACTGGCGGCGACTCCGGCATCGGCGGTGCGGTCGCCATCGCGTTCGCGCGCGAGGGCGCCGATGTCGTGATCGTGCACCTGCCTGCCGAGCAAGAGGATGCCGGGCACATCCTCGGCCACATAGAGAGGGCTGGCAGGAAAGGGCACGCGATTGCCGCCGACATCACGGACGCTGGTCGCTGTCGCGCGCTCGTCGCGGAAGCCGTTGGCGTTCTCGGTGGGCTCGACATCCTGGTCAACAACGCCGGCAAGCAGGTGGCTGTTGCGCGAATCGCAGATCTGTCCGATGAACAGTTCGAGCTGACGTTCCGCACGAACGTCTTTGCGAATTTCTGGATCACCAAGGCAGCTCTTGCATACATGTCGGCAGGTGCCAGCATCATCAACACCGCGTCGCTGGAGGCGTACAAACCGTCACCGGAACGTTTGGATTACGCGGCAACCAAGGCAGCGATCAATAATTTCTCGAAGGGTCTCGCGCAGCAGGTTGCTTCGCGCGGAATTCGAGTCAACGTGGTTGCACCCGGGCCAGTGTGGACTGCGCTGCAGGTGTCGGGCGGTGTGTCCGACGAGCAGATGAAGACTTTCGACGATGAGAGCACCTACAAGCGTTCTGGTCAGCCCGCGGAACTCGCGCCCGCCTACGTGTTCCTTGCATCCGCGGAATCGAGCTATGTCTCGGGCGAGACGTTGAATGTGAACGGTGGCATGGTCACGCCCTGAACGATCAAGTGCATCGTATCTTTCTTCACTGACTGGGTTTTTAGCGCTGCTCGGCCGATGCGCTATTCGCGACGCTGAGCAAGCGGTGCGAATTGACCTCATAGACCTGCCGGGTCACACCGCAATGCGCTGATCCGATGCGACGAGACCCGCAGTCTCCGTCCCAGCCCAACAACGTTCGCATCCTCGAGACTTAACAACTCGGTCTGTTCGGAGAGCGTCATCTCCTACCACTTGATATCTGCCAACTCCTCCAGTGTTTCTGTGAGGTTGTTGAGGATGATGTCGTTGTCGTCGACGACGAAGCAATGAGGGTCACAAGCGCCTTTCAAACTGTTTCAAGCGGTGGGCATCTTGACGTTGCCTTGGGGTGCTGGCCACCTGTCGCGTTCGAAAAGCACATCAAAGGATGGTGGTCCTGAGTAACTATGTCACTCCGGACATGCGCGCGCGCTGCATGGGCCTCTACGGTGCAGATGCGGTGTTCGACAAATCGACTGAAATAGATGCTCTGTTGCAGTATTGCCGGCAGCAAGACGGAGGCAACTGCCCCGGCTGAATCACATGACTACTGGTCGATCAGCAGGCGCATCGCAGCAAGCATTTCCCGAATGCGAGCGGGTGGCTCACCTGCCTTGCGCAACGTAATGGCACCCGTCGCGAGCGCCAAAAGCGCGCCGCTCTTTTGCTTGAGCTTCGAGGAGGCAACGCCGGCCTTGCCGAGCTGTTTTTGTACCAACTGGTCCACTTTACGCAAATAGCTTCGAGCCAGTGCACGAACGTCAGCGTCCGCTGGTGCCAGCTCAGTGGCCGTGTTCACAAAAAAGCACCCCTGGCTGGGTCGAACACTGCAAGCGGCGATTTCCAGCACCGCCATCAGCGCCTGGCGTGGGTCCGCCTGTGCTGCTGCGGCCGCGGTCATGGTGGCGTACAGCTCCTCGGTGTACAGCTTCAGCGCCGCGACGAGCACTTGGTGCTTCGAACCGAAAACGGCATAAAAACTGGAACGCGCCACCTGCATCGCAGCGAGGAGTTCATCCAGTGAGGTCGCTGCATACCCCTTGGCCCAGAAAAGATCCACCGCGCACCGCAGCGCGTCGTCCTGGTTGAAGTTTCTGGGTCGGCCAACGCCGCGAGTTGTCATGAATCACGATACCAGCATTGCCATTCAAGCCATTCGCACCTAATCTGGACCAGTCAGTCCTAAATCAACTACCGGTACCCAGAACATGAAGACCGTTTTTTCTCCTCTCGTCCCGCGCACCACTCTTCGCGCCACCATGCTTACCGTCGGCGTTGCCGCCGCTTTGTGCGCTCTGACCGCCCAGGCTGCACCGGGCGACACGATGGCCAAGACCGGAACGAAGTACAAGGCCAACGCCGACATGCAGGCTGTTCTGGACGAGCTCGCCCTGATGGGCGGAAAGCCGATCGAAACCCTGACACCGGAAGAAGCACGCAAACAGCCGACGCCCACCGATGCTGTGATGTCGGTGCTTAAGAAGAAAGGCAAGGACACAGCGCCGACGGCTTTGGTGCCTGGTGTCACGAGCGTCGATCGCGAGATACCCGGTGCGGCCGGCAACATTCCGGCGCGCATTTACACACCGGACGGTCCTGGGCCCTTTCCGGTCATCGTTTACTTCCACGGGGGCGGCTGGGTGATCGCTGACAAGCAGGTCTACGATGGCGGCGCGCGGGGTCTTGCGAAGCAGGCCAATGCAGTGGTGGTGTCTGCCGATTACCGTAGGGCACCGGAGGCCAAGTTCCCGGCGTCGCATGACGACGCCCTGGCCGCTTACAAGTGGGCGGCTGGCAACGCGGCAAGCATCAAGGGCGATCCCCGCAAGATGGCGCTGGCCGGCGAGAGCGCCGGCGGCAACCTGGCAATCGCTACCGCCATAGGTGCGCGCGATGGCGGC
>CAXTCC010000177.1:4153-8343 GCA_964242015.1 uncultured Variovorax sp. | reverse complement strand
CTTGTGGCGGCAGTGCTCGCTGTTGGCCTGCGCGAACATCATCAGCTCGACGTCGCTCGGGTTGCGACCGAGCCGGGTGAAGGCGTCGACCAGGTAATCGATCTCGTCGTCTGCCAGCGCCAGGCCGAAGGTCGTGTTCGCCGCCACCAGTGCCGCCCTGCCCCCGACCAGCACGTCGACCTGCGCCATCGGCTGCGCCGGCAGTTCCGCGAACAGCGCCGCGGCACCCTCGACGCCGGGCAGCACCGACTCGGTCATGCGGTCGTGCAGCAGCGCGGCGACGGCGGCCAGTCGATCGTCCGCCAGCATCGGCGCCTTGCCGATCAGCGGTGATTTCAAGCTCAGGTGATATTGCGTGACGCGCTCGACACGGCGCAGTGCCAGCCCGCAGTTGTGGGCGATGTCGGTCGCCTTCGAGGCCCACGGCGACACGGTTCCAAGTCGCGGCGTCACGACCAGGGTGGTGGAAGTCTTGGGCGCCTGGAACGGCTCGCCGTAGGTGAGCAACGCCGCCAGATGCTCACGCTCGGCCGCGGTCGGCGCAGTGTCGGTGACGACCAGGTGCACGAAGCGCGCGACGAGCCCGTCGATCTTCGGCTCGATGGCCTGCAGCCGGGGCAGCAACTGGCGCGCCCTGAAATCGCTGAGTGCGGCGCCGCCCTCGAACAGGGTCACTACAGGAGGGCTGGCGGTGGGAACGGACTGCGTCACGATGGTGGGCCTGCGCCGCGAAACGGCTGGAGAAAATGAGAACTTCAGACCGGATGTCCGCTGACTGGGGACATCCGCATGAGCCCTCAAGTTTAACGGGGGCCGATGGGATAATTCGTCCATGAGCATTACCTACAACGACGCCGAAGGCATTGCTGCGATGCGCGTGGCCGGCAGGCTGGGCTCGGAGGTCCTGGACTACCTCACGCCCTTCATCCAGCCCGGCATCACGACCAACGAGATCGACCGCCTGGCGGCCGAATACATGGTCGAGCAAGGCACCACCTCCGCGACAGTCGGCTACATGGGCGCCAGCAGCGTGCCTTTCCCCAAGTCGCTGTGCACCTCGGTCAACCACGTGGTCTGCCACGGCATCCCGAACGACAAGCCGTTGAAAAAAGGCGACATCCTGAACATCGACGTCACGGTCATCAAGGACGGCTGGTTCGGCGACAACAGCCGGATGTTCGTGGTCGGCGATGCATCCATCGCCGCCAAGCGACTCTGCGCCATCACCTACGAAGCGATGTGGCACGGCATCCTGCAAGTGCGCCCCGGAGCGCACCTGGGCGACGTCGGCCACGCCATCCAGAAGTTCGCTGAAGGCCATGGCTTTTCGGTGGTGCGCGAGTTTTGCGGTCACGGCGTCGGCCGGCATTTTCATGAAGAGCCGCAGGTGCTGCACTACGGGCGGCCCGGCACCATGGAAGAACTCAAGCCGGGCATGATCTTCACCATCGAGCCGATGATCAACGCAGGCAAGCGCGACATCAAGGAAGACGCCAAGGCCGGTCAGTACGACGGCTGGACCATCGTCACGCGCGACCATTCGCTGTCGGCGCAATGGGAGCATTCGGTGCTGGTCACTGAAACCGGCTACGAGGTGCTGACGCTGTCCGCCGGCAGCCCGCCACCGCCTTCTTTCGTGACCGCCACCAAGACCTGACCGATGACGGACCGTTTGCCCGACGCCGAGTGATCGAAGCTCCGAACATCGATGTGGCGATGCTGCGCGAGTCGTACCGCGCGGACAAGCTCGCCCTGTTCGACACGCTGCGCTTTGCTCGCGCACCGACCCGCAGCGTGCACGGCGTGCTGCGCCAGCTCTCTGCGCTGGCGGACGAAACGTTGCGGACGCTGTGGCAAGACGCCGATTTCGGCAACGAGCTGGTGCTGGCCGCGGTCGGTGGCTTCGGCCGCGGCGAGCTTTTTCCGTATTCCGACGTCGACGTCCTGCTGCTGCTGCCGGCGGGCCACGCCGACTGCATCGATCCTGGGCGCATCGAGGCCTTCATCGGACGCTGCTGGGATGCCGGGCTCGAGATCGGCTCCAGCGTTCGCACCATCGACGAGTGTCTGGACGAAGCCGAAAAAGACGTCACGGTGCAAACGTCGCTGCTCGAATCACGGCTGATCGCCGGCGACAAGAAGCTCTACACCACCTTTCGCAAGCGCTTCACCGCGGCCATCGACCCGCAGGCGTTCTTCGCAGCCAAGTCGCAGGAGATGCGCCACCGACATCAGAAGTTCGACAACACGCCCTACGCGCTCGAACCCAACTGCAAGGAATCGCCGGGCGGCCTGCGCGATCTGCAAACCATCTTGTGGATGACCAAGGCGGCGGGATTCGGCAGCCGCTGGGACGACTTGGCCAAGAGCGGTCTGGCGACGGTTTTCGAAGTGCAGCAGATCAAGCGCAACGAGGCGCTGCTGAGCCTGATTCGGGCACGGCTGCACGTGATCGCCAACCGGCGCGAAGACCGGCTGGTGTTCGACCTGCAAACTGCCGTGGCCGCGACCTTCGGCTACGAGGGAATTTCACAGCGCAAGGCCAGCGAGGCGCTGATGCGGCGCTACTACTGGGCAGCCAAGGCGGTGACGCAACTGAACCAGATCATGCTGCTCAACATCGCCGAGCGGCTGCAGCCGCAGGCCGATCAGCCGACCCGCATCAACGACCGGTTTTTCGAGAAAGGCGGGCTGATCGAGATCGTCAGCGACGACCTGTACCAGCGCGATCCGCACGCGATCCTCGAGACCTTCCTGCTGTACCAGAAGACCATCGGCGTGAACGGCCTGTCGCCGCGCACGTTGCGGGCGCTCTACAACGCGCGCCGCGTCATGGACAGCAAGTTCCGCAACGACCACGTGAATCACGTGACGTTCATGCGCATGCTGCTGGAGCCACGCGGCATCACGCATTCGATGCGGCTGATGAACCAGACGTCGGTGCTCGGCCGCTACCTGCGCGTGTTCCGCAGCATCGTCGGGCAGATGCAGCACGACCTGTTTCATGTCTATACGGTCGACCAGCACATCCTCATGGTGCTGCGCAACGTGCGCCGCTTTTTCGTCGCCGAGCACGCGCACGAATATCCGTTCTGCTCGCAACTGGCGGCTGGCTGGGACAAGCCCTGGGTGCTCTACGTGGCCGCCTTGTTCCACGACATTGCCAAGGGCCGCGGCGGCGATCATTCCACGCTCGGCGCGCGCGACGTGCGTCGTTTTTGCCAGCAGCATGACATCGACCGCGAAGGCACGAAGCTGATCGAGTTTCTGGTGACCGAGCACCTGACCATGAGCACGGTCGCGCAAAAGCAGGACCTGAGCGATCCGGAGGTGATCAGCGCCTTTGCCCGGCGCGTCGGCAGCGAGCGTTACCTGACCGGCCTTTATCTGCTCACCATTGCCGACATCCGCGGCACCTCGCCGCGCGTGTGGAACGCCTGGAAGGGCAAGCTGCTCGAAGACCTGTATCGCGCCACGCTGCGCACGCTCGGCGGTCACATGCCGGACGCCGGTGCCGAGATCGAAGCGCGCAAGCACGACGCGCTGGTGCAACTGGCGCTCTATGCGCAGCCTTTCGAGTCGCACAAGGCACTCTGGGAAACGCTCGATGTCGGCTACTTCATGCGGCACGACGCTTCCGAGATTGCCTGGCATGCGAAGCAGCTGTCGCGCCACGTGCCGATGCGCGGCGTGCCGATCGACCCGTCTGCGCCGCCCATCGTGCGCGCCCGGCTCTCGCCCATCGGCGAAGGCCTGCAGGTGGTCGTCTACACGCCCGACCAGCCCGACCTGTTCGTGCGCATCTGCGGCTACTTCGACCAGTCGTCGTTCAGCATCATCGACGCCAAGGTGCACACCACCAGCAACGGCTACGCGCTCGACACCTTCCAGATCGTGACCGCCTTTGCGCCGGAGCACTACCGCGACCTGATGAGCATGGTCGAGACCGGCCTTGCCAAGGCGCTCGAAGAGTCCGGCCCGCTGCCGGCGCCGAGCAAGGGCCGCGTGTCGCGCCGCGTGCGCAGCTTTCCGATCAACCCGCGCATCAGCCTGGTGCCGGACGACAAGGCGCAGCGCTGGGTGCTCAACATCTCGGCGAGCGACCGCGCCGGCCTGCTGTATTCGGTGGCACGCGTGCTGGCGCACCATCACCTGAACCTGCAACTCGCCAAGGTCACGACCCTCGGCGA
>CAXTCC010000177.1:2875-4053 GCA_964242015.1 uncultured Variovorax sp. | reverse complement strand
GAGCCCACCGACACCGTCTACCTCATCGATGTCGACAACACGCTGCTCGACAACGACCGGATCATTTCCGACCTGCGCCAGCACCTCGAAGAAGCCTTCGGCATGGCCAGTGCCGACCATTACTGGGACGCGCTGGAAACGCTGCGCACCGAACTCGGCTACGTCGACTACCTCGGCGCGCTGCAGCGCTATCGCAACGACGAGAGCCTGCGCGGCATGAAGGACTCGCGGCTGCTGCTGATGTCCGGCTACCTGATCGACTATCCGTTCGCCGACCGCGTGTATCCGGGCGCGTTGGAGGCGCTGAAGGCACTGCGCCAACGCGGCCCCGTCGTCATTGTGTCGGACGGCGACGTCGTCTTTCAGCCGCGCAAGGTGCAGCAGGCGGCGCTGTGGGAGGCCGTGGAGGGGCGCGTGTTGATCTACGTGCACAAGGAGCAGATGCTGGACGCCATCGCCGCGGCCTACCCTGCCAGACACTACGTGATGATCGACGACAAGCTGCGCATCCTGTCGGCCATGAAAGCGGTGTGGGGCGCGCGCCTGACCACCGTTTTCGTGCGCCAGGGCCACTACGCGTTCGACACCCAGGCCATCGCCGCCTATGCGCCGGCCGACATCACCGTCGAGCGAATCGGCGACCTCGTCGACTTCCAATGGCCGGCGTTGCCGAAAAGTTGAGCGAAGACGTGAACAAGACATGACCGGAGAGACGAAATGAGCCAGAAGATCAGCCCCCTCGCCGGCCAGCCGGCCCCTTATGCATCACTGGTCGACGTTCCGCGGCTGGTGTCCGCCTACTACAGCGGGCGTCCCGATCCCTCGGTGCCGGCGCAGCGCGTGGCTTTCGGCACGTCCGGTCATCGTGGCTCGTCGTTCGACGATTCGTTCAACGAGTGGCACGTGCTGGCGATCACCCAGGCCATCTGCGATTTCCGCAAGCAAAAGGGCATCGACGGCCCGCTGTTCCTCGGCATCGATACGCATGCGCTGTCGACGCCGGCGTTCGCCAGCGCGGTCGAAGTGCTGGCCGCCAACGGCGTCGAGCTGATGCTGTCGAAAGACGACGAGTACACGCCGACGCCGGCCGTGTCGCACGCCATCCTGGTCTACAACCGCGGCCGATCCAGCGGGCTGGCCGACGGCATCGTGGTCTCGCCCTCGCACAACCCGCCGGA
>CAXTCC010000177.1:0-2775 GCA_964242015.1 uncultured Variovorax sp. | reverse complement strand
GCCGCCCTGCTCTCGGGCGAGATCAAGGCGCAAACGGGGCGCGATCCCGGCGAGCGCTATGCGGAACTGACCGCCTCGCTCGGCAAGCCGGTGTCAGACCGCGTCGATGCGGCTGCGACACCTGCGCAGAAGAAGCGGCTGTCGACGCTGTCGCCGGCTCAGATCACGTCGACGGAGCTGGCCGGGGAAAAGGTTGTGAACGTCCTGAGCAACGCGCCCGGAAACGGCGCTTCGCTGGGTGGCGTCAAGGTGATGACCGAGAACGGCTGGTTCGCGGCACGGCCTTCGGGCACCGAAAACATCTACAAGATCTACGGCGAGAGTTTTCTGGGCGACGAGCACTTGCAGCGCATCCTGGGCGAAGCGCAGAAGGTGGTCGACCAGGCGCTGGCCGACTGACGATCAGTCGTGCCCGGTCGCTAGCCGTCGCTCCAGCCATGCGCTGTAGCGCGAGAGGCTGAAGCACATCACCCAGTAGACCGCCGCGAGGAACAGATAGCCTTCGAGATAGAACGGCCGCCAGGTCGTGTCGCCGCCGAGCGCCAGACCCAGTGCGCCGGTAAGTTCGAAGAGCCCGACGATGGTCACGAGCGAGGTGTCCTTCAAGGTGCCGACCACGTTGTTGGTGAGCGCCGGGACGACCAGCCGCAGCGCCTGCGGCAGGATGATGTCGCGCTGCACCGGCCAGCGGCCGAAGCCGAGTGCCATGGCTACGTCGGTCTGACCACGCGGCACCGCCTGCAAGCCACCGCGAATGATTTCGGCCAGATAGGCGGCGACGAACAGGGCCAGCCCGGCCAGCACGCGCACCAGCACATCGGGCTGCCATCCTGCGGGCCACAAGAGCGGCAACAGAAACGACGCCATGAACAGCACCGATATCAATGGCACGCCGCGCACCAGCTCGATGTACGTCGCGCTCAGCGTCCGCACCACCGGCCACTGCGATCGGCGCCCCAACGCCAGCAGCAACGCCAGCGGAAAGGCCAGGGCCAGGCTGACAACGGCCAGGCTGATCGTCAGTGGCAGGCCGCCCCAGCGGCTGGTCGGCACATAAGCCAAGCCGATCAAGCCGCCGCGCATCAACACCACGAAGACCACCAGCGTGACGATCCACAGCGGCAGCAGCCAGACGCGCCAGCTGCGCGGCCATGCACTCAACAATGTCGTGGCGGTGAGCACGGTCACTGCGAGCGCGGGCCGCCACTGGTCTTCGTACGGATAGCGGCCGAAGAGGATCGGCCGCCACTTCTCGGCGATGACGCCCCAGCAGGCGCCGTGATGGCCGGCGGCGCGGCAGGCTTCGGCGTCGGGCCGGAACACGGCGTGCAGCAATGCCCAATCGAACACATTGACACCGATCCACGCCAGCAGCCCCAGCAGCACGACCGTGAACGCGCTTCGGATCGGTGAACCGAACAACTCGCTTCGCCACATGATCCTGCCGTTCATTGCCACCCCCGCAGCGCGACACGCGCGTTGTAGAAGTTCATGAGCCCCGAGATCGACAAGGACAGCGCCAGGTACACCGCCATGATGATGGCGATGCATTCGAAGGTGCGGCCGGTCGAGTTGAACGAGGTATTGGCGATCGACATCAGCTCCGGGTAGCCGACCGCTACCGCCAAAGAAGAGTTCTTCGTCAGGCTCAGCAGCTGATTGGTGAGCGACGGCACGATCACCCGCAGCGCCTGCGGCAGCACGACGATGCGAAGTTGCTGCAGCGGCGTGAGACCGAGCGCCTGCGCCGCGAGCTTCTGGCCTTGCGAAACCGAGCCGATGCCTGCGCGCACGATCTCCGCGACGAAGGCCGCCGTGTACGCCGCCAGTCCGATCACCACCGTGAGGTACTCCGGGCTCAGCGCGGCACCGCCGGTGACATTGAAGCTGCTGCGCTCCGGCCAGTCGAAGTGCGTCGGCCACCAGGCTCCGGCCTCGCGCACCGGCCACGGGATCGTCAGGCCGTCCTTGCTGAGCCAGACGCCGCGGACCAACTCGATGGCTTCGGTCGAATCGGGCAACAGCTGCGTGAGCGCGAAGTACAGCATCAGCATCTGCACCAGCAGCGGGATGTTGCGCAGCGTCTGCACGTAGGCGGCGCAGATGCCGCGCACCAGTACGTGCGGCGCGAGGCGACCGATGCCGATCAAGGTGCCGAACACGACAGCGAGCATCGAGGCCGGCACGGCGGCACGGAGCGTGTTGATCAACCCCGCCAGAAAGGCGCGCCAGTAGGGTTGCCCCGACTCGAAGTCGAGCCAGCCTTCACCGATGCCGAAGCCGGCCGGGTCCAGCAAAAAATCGAAACCCGACTGCACGCCGCGTGCGCGCAAGACCCCGAGCGCATGCAACACCAGCCAGACGGCACCGCCCGCTATGGCGGCCAGCAGCAGGGCCTGAACGACCCAGGCGATCCAGCGGCCGGACGCCGCCGGCTTCACCGGACCGGAGGGGCGTACACCAGGCCGCCCTTGCTCCACAGGTTGTTGACACCGCGCGGCAGCTTCAGCACCGACTTCGGCCCGACGTTGCGCTCGAAGATCTCACCGTAGTTGCCGACCGCCTTGATGGCGCGGTAAGACCAGTCCTTGTCGAGCCCGAGCAGCTTGCCCAGGTCGTCGCTGGTGCCGAGGAGACGCTGCTGCGCCGGGTCCTTGCTGTCGCCCTTGAGCGCGTCGATGTTGGCCTGCGTGATGCCGACCTCCTCCGCCTCGATGAGTGCGTTGGGCACCCACTTGGCGATGGCGAACCACTCGTCGTCGCCACGGCGCACCA
>CAXTCC010000176.1:4277-8351 GCA_964242015.1 uncultured Variovorax sp. | reverse complement strand
GAAGCCGGATCAGCCTCGAAGTCGGCGCTGTAGCGCACGTGATCGGAGGCCTTGTTATCGAGCAACGCTTTGAGCAATTGGCGTCGATCGCGCTGTGCGACCGCACGCAGGTCATAACCTTCGAAGAACGGGACGTCGAAAAGAAAGTAGACGATTTTCTCGACCCCACGTCCGCGGTCGAAGGCGTTCTGCAGCGCATTGAAGTCCGGCGTGCCCGTCGCACCGGGAACAACGATCTCACCGTCCAGCCACGCGGACTGCAAGCCCATTTGCTCCAGTTCCGTCACCAGGCCGGGCATTTTGGCCGACCAGTCGTGGCCGCCGCGCGTGATGAGCCGGGCCTTGCCTTTGTCGATGCGGGCCATGATCCGGTAGCCATCAAACTTGATCTCGTAGATCCATTCGCCTTCCGATGGGACGCCGGCCGCGAGGGTGGCCAGCTGCGGCTGGAGCTTGTCCGGCAGCGCCGCTTTGACTGCACCCGTCAGCTTGCCGTTGCTTCCTGCTGCACCGTTGCGCGATGGGCGGTTGGAAGCCGGGTTGCTCGTGACTTCATCAGCCAACCCCCGCACTGGCACAAGCGGCTTGGCGATCACGCTGTCCGGGAGGGCGCTGACCACGTCGTAGTCCGACTTCGACCGCACAAACGCATCCCGCTTCTTGAAAAGAATCCACGGTTCCTGCTTCTCGCCGCCCTTGGCGATTCTCACCAGCTCCCACAGGCCCTGCAGCTTTTGCCCATGGAGTTTGAAGAGCACTTTGCCGACGGCCATGCCCTGACGAGGATCGCCTACCGGCTCCCAGGTTCCGCGGTCCCACACGATGACCTCACCGGCGCCGTACTGCTTGGGCGGGATTGTGCCCTCGAAAGAGCCGTAAGAGAGCGGGTGATCCTCGACGTGGATTGCCATGCGCTTGTCGAGCGGATCGAAGCTTGGGCCTTTGGGCAGGGCCCATGACACCAGCACGCCATCGAGTTCGAGGCGGAAGTCGTAGTGCAATCGGCTGGCCGCATGTTTCTGGATGACGAAGGTCAGCGAGCGGCTCTTCCCCGGGCCATCCTTGACGTGCTCGCCGCGCGGCTCGCGGGTAACCGCGAAGTCGCGCATGGCCCAATAGCGCGCCAGTGGATCGGCTGCCTTCGCCATCCCAGACAGCCTGCGTCTGCCTCGTTACTTCTTGGCGAGGTACGCGCGAACAGCTTCGGCTGAGTTGCCGACGGCCTTGACTGCGGCGCGCAGCTGCTCGGGAGTGCAGCCCAAGCTCGCGCACCAATCGCGAACCTCGTAATCTTCCTTCAGGCTGATCATTTTGCGGTCCTGTGCCGTCTTGCTCGTGTCATCGCTCATCGCTGGCTCCTTCTAAGAAGAGAAAGCGTCAAAGTTAGCCAGCCGGGACATGTTTCGATGTAGGGGGATGCCTGAAAGCAAGGCGGCAGGGCAGGCCGAGCCCGACTTTTCTCTTACGAAGCTGCGGTCGGAGCTGCCCCCTGCGATCTCAAGCTAAGCGCCGTGCGGCGCCCGCTCAGACGGATTCATCGGCCGTATTTATCCCTAACGGCTGCCGCGTTGCGCATCCTGACATCAGGCGCCCCCAATGCCCTTGTTGACTTTGCCCGTGCCGTCGCAGGTCTCGCACGTCTTGCCATCGTGCTTGCCGTTTCCGCCACAAGTCGGGCAGATGCTCTCCCCTGTGCCGGGAGTGCCAACGGGGGCGTCGTCGCCGGGACTCATCGGCCCGGTGCTGTTCGTGGGGTTCATGTTGAAGCCTTTCAGGTTTGAAGAAGCCAGAAGATGCAACGCGGCAACAACGCCGCATGTAGGTGTGCACCGGATCAGGACCATCGACGCTCACGTTCGCCGGGGCCTTTCCTCACTGCGCGAATAGGACGAGCTGCGCGCCCAGTGACAATGAACGCATGAACCAAGGCAAGAGCATCTCGGCAAACATCCGTGGCGACGCTTTGCCCGCGATCTCCCAATTTGGGGGCACGACGAGGCTCGCTCGACCGGCGGCTGGTAAGGGCCAAAATGCCGCCGACGTGCGGCTTGGTGCGCATGTCCCGACTGCTGGTCATATCGAAGCTGCCCCGCCGGGCTTCGCCATCAGGCAGGTGCTTGGCCTGGTCGCGCTGGATGGCTGGCCGCAGCTTTTGGAGGCCTGCTGAGCCATGGTCGAACTGCGGGCCGAGCGCACCACCACAGTCCTCCACGAGCTCCCAAACGGGGCGCGGCTGCTTGCCATTCACATTCCCCATGTTCAGAGCGCCAGTGTGGGTGTATTCCTGCGCGTTGGCTCAAGGGACGAGACGCCATCCACCAACGGCATCGGTCACGTTCTGGAGCACATGGCATTCAAGGGCACTACCACCCGCTCGGTACAGGCCATCAATTTGGATGCAGAACGGCTTGGAGCGGATGTCAATGCGTTCACCGGCAAAGACACCACAGGCTACTTCATGACCGGCCTGGGTCGTCACGCAACGCAGCTGCTGCGCATGACGGCTGACATCGTTTTGAACAGCACATTCCCGGAAGGCGAGCTGCAGCGCGAGCTTGAGGTGATCCGCCAGGAGGCCATCGAGTACGAGGAGGATCCAGAAGACAGCGCCAGCGAATTGCTCGATCGTGCGATCTGGGGAGATGACCCGATGGGCATGCCTGTCATCGGCACCATCCCCAACATCGAAGGCTTCACCCGACTGGACCTGGTGCGTCACGTGGGTTCGCACTATGTCGCAGGAAACACTGTCGTCGCTGCGGCTGGGAACTTCGACGTCGATGCCTGGATGGCGCTCGCAACAGAACTTTTCGCCGCGATGCCATCTGCAAAGGACCTCGGCGTATTGCCCTCGCCTGCGCCGGCGAAGTACGTCGGTCATCACCTGGCCCGTCGCTTCACGCGGGTGTCCCAGGTGTTCCTGAACATTGCCTATCCGCTCGTGCCCTCGCGCCCGGAGGCGATGTCGCAGCAGCGCTGGCGCATCGCCGCGGCGCTGGCAGCCAACCTCTTTGGAGGGGGTATGTCGGCGCCGCTGGTTGACACGGTGCGCGAGCGTCTCGGTCTCGCCTACACGGCGGAGTCCATGATGGATGGTGGGGACGTCTGGGCCAACTTCATCGTGCATGCGGTCACCACGCCGGACAAGCTGGATGCGCTTGTGACGGCCATCGCCGATCTGCTGCGGGCACAAATTGCCGCTATAGATCCGGTGCATCTGGAGCGTGCAAAGAACCAACTGACCGTGGCGCGCGTGCGCGCCGGAGAGCGAACCTACTCAACGATGGAGCAGGCGGTCGAAGAACTCTTTGCCAGCGGCACCGCGACGCCGATGGGGGAAGCGATGGCGATGATCGACGACATTGGTGCCGAAGAAGTACGAATGGTTTTCGAGCGGATGACGAGACACCGTCCCGCGCTGGCAATAGCCGGGAAGGGCGTCAGTGCCCGAACTGTGCGGCAACTCGGAACGCGCATGGTCGCCTGATTCCGCCAACGGATGGGAGTTGACCAGGCAAGCTGCAATGAATTGAGCAGAGTACGGCCAGCGCAGCACAACGCGAGGTTGCCAGAGCGCATCACTACCTGCCGCTACTTACGCATCGGAAAAAGATGTCAGGCGATACTGCGAATGCTTCTCTTGGCAACACTCGCGCGCACATTTCCGACCGACTTCCTTGCGATTGGCTTTGCTGCTACTTCCTCGACAGAAACGCACCGCATGAGCGCCGCAGCCATGGCCGCCCCCGGTGCAAACAGCGCACGCATCTCAGGCGACTGTTCCTCGGGCTGAATGCATTCCGTGCGCAGCGTCTTCGTGGCCGACTGCTCAATGTAGACCCAGAGAGGCTGGTTGGACCAGCCCGGGCCCGCCGCAAAAGCGGGCACTACAGCGATGATGTTCTCGTCGGGGCTTAGCTGAATGGTCTTCATAGTTTTCCATGCTAAACGTGCGGTTCAGTGTACTTGCGCGTCCCAGCAGTGGGCTCGGAACGAAGCGCCGCCTGATCACGAAGAATTCGTACGGCGCCTACCTTCCTGTTACTGGACTTTTTCGCGCAACTTTAGGGGTGC
>CAXTCC010000176.1:0-4177 GCA_964242015.1 uncultured Variovorax sp. | reverse complement strand
GGCTTTCAAAGGTCTTTCGATGTCGGCGGTGGGCATCGTCGCATCCCTCGGCGCCTACGCGGCAGACCTGTCAAACAACTACTCGACGAGCCGCGAACAACAGGAGGCGGACCTGCGCGTGATCGCCGCGCGTTGCGGCACGCCCGCGTTCGAGAGGGCTTTCTTCAAGCAGTCGACTGCGGCGGTCAAGGCCGGACTTGTTTCCAAGGATCAATCTCCCGCCGACACCGAAAAGAAGATCACCGCACTTCGCCGTAGTGCCGTTTTTTTAGTTGCTTCCACGTCCGACTGCGCGGCGCAGCTGGCCCAACTTGCGGCCCTCCAAAAGAGCCGGAGCGCGCTCATCAAGGCGGCGCGGCCGGCGTCAGAAAAAGGGCGCTGATCCGTGCGGGACGCCGCAAGGCGCCTATCGGTCCACCTACCTTCCGCCTTGCAACGCTGCATACCACGCAGCGTACGGCGTGGTGTGAACCATGTGCCGGTTCAGGTCTGGCGCGCAATCCGTCCACCAAACCGGACCGCGCTCGCCTAGGGCGTGCTTCGCGGCATCGACCTGCTGCCGTGCCTGCATCAGTGCAGGTACGTCCTTAGCTTGTTTGGCCACTGCCACGCCGCGTCGCGCTGCCATCAGCTGGTCCACCAAGGTCTGCCTTTGCGCGGGGTCAAGCGAAGGATTCGCGGCGCGCCACAGCCGCCCGCGTACCACGATATAACGCCCATCCGGTGTGGTTGGGGCAGGTAGGGCCGTCTGGTTTTGTTCAGCCATCTCTGTGGGGGGTCGTGCCTGCGCGAAAGCGCTGGTGGCGTCGTTTCAGAGATTGTGCGATACGGTTGACCGGTCCGACCTGTCCGCGGGCGGCTTTGGCCATGTAGGTCGGCAGCGCCACTTGGATTCCTCAATCGATCGCACGCGAAGTTGTGATGTTTTTACTTTCAGGCTTGCGATAACGAAGCTTCAATTGGGCGGTTCACTTTTTGTTCACAGTTATGCCCGACGCACACGAGCTGATCATCGACGAACCGATTCCAGGACATTTTTTCTGGACGTTGGTCAAGCAGACGCAAGCCGGCGAGAAAGCGCTGGTGATCGATTTCGCCATGGGTCCTCTGCCAAGCAAGCAGGCTGCATTGGATGCTGGCAAAGCCTGCATGATGCGGCGCATAGGCGGTACCTGGGGCGCATCCACGGTGCCGACGCCTAGGCGCGATTCGACGTCACTTCCACGGCGCGGCGAGTCAGCGTAGTTCAGCTGAAGCTACCGTCGCAGGGATGGGCGCTTCAACGGCCTGCCAGGCTCACGCCTTTGAAGCGACGGGTATCAAGCCTCGATGGGCCAAGATGATGGCTGGCCCTCATGAACCCTCGGCTACCACCAGGTTCTCAATGAAACCAATGCGCTCGATTTCGCAGCGCACGACATCGCCCGGTTTGAGGAACCGGGGTGGCGTCATGAAGTTCGCCACGCCGGCGGGTGATCCTGTGGCGATCACATCGCCCGGAAATAGCGTCATCGACTGGCTGATGTACGACACCAGTTCTTCCACCCCGAAGACCAGATCATTGGTGTCATCAGACTGACGCACCTCCCCGTTCACAAGTGTCTTCATCTTCAGCGGGGCCCCCCAATCGAACTCGTCGATCGTCACCAGTGTGGGCCCCATCGGGTTGAACGTGTCGAAGCTTTTGCCGATGAAGTGCACCCGGAAGAAAGGGTTCGTCTCGTGCTCGGCCAACTGGATGTCTCTGGCAGACATTTCGTTAATGACGCTGAACCCGGCCACATGATCCCGAACCTGTGACCGCGAGATACGTCGCGCCGTCTTGCCGATAACCACGCCGAGTTCAACTTCGTAGTCCAGCTTGGTGGTCTCGGGTGGATGGACGACATGATCAAACGCACCACAAATGCTGGACGTCGCCTTTGCAAGGATCATCGGCTCGTTCGGCGCTATCGCTTCCTTTAGAACCGCCACCGCTTCGGCCACGTGCGAATGGGTGTTGGCGCCAGCGATGAGCAGTTTGCGGGGCACGGGTACGGGTGCACCCAGCCGGACCGTCTCAAGCGCGACCCGAGTCGCCTTGCCGCGATGCTCGAATGCGAGATCGATAAGGGCGCGCCAATCTGTCTGCTCCAGAAGCAATCGCATGTCAGCGACAGGTCTGGCCGCGTTCGCCAGACGCATCGCTGACTCCAGATCGACGATGACCTCACCATCAAGAATGCCCGCACGTTCCTGGCCCATTGGGCCGTAGCTCACCAACTTCATAGTTAACCTTTTCGTTGAGAATTTATGAACTAGTCGAGCGCGATGTGGCTGGCCTGGATGACCTTCGACCACTTCGCCGTTTCCGATGTCATGTAGCTGGTGAATTGCAGCGGCGTCCCGGTCAGTGGCTCCATCTGGGCATCAGCCATACGTTGCTTCACCACGGGGTCCAGCATCGCCTTGAGGAGCGCGGCGTTGAGCTTCGAGATGACTTCGGCCGGCGTTCCAGCAGGCGCTACGACACCATTCCATGCGTAAGCCTCAAAGCCGGGGACCCCTGAGGTACTGATGGGCGGAACGCCAGGCAACGCCGTGTTGGTTTTGTCGCTGCCTAGTGCGATCGCGCGCAACCGGCCGCCCTTGACGTGCTGCTGTGCAGTGGCAATGTCAAGGAACATCGCCTGCACCTGTCCGCTTAGCAGGTCGTTGATGGCATCGGCGGCTCCCTTGTAAGGAATCCCGACTAGGTCGATGCCGCTTTGTTGCTTGAAAAGATCCATGGCGACGTGCAACGGGCTTCCTGGCCCGGGTGCGGCGTAGTTGACCTTTCCGGGATGCGCGCGGGCGTAGGTAAGAAACTCGCTGACCGTAGCCACCGGCAACGCTGTGGCGTTGACGACCAATACCAGCTCAACCCGCCCAGTCAGGCTGACCGGAGAAAAGTCCTTGATCGGGTCCAGCCGCAACCTTTTGTAGAGTGTCGGATTGAGCGCGAATGTGCCCATGTCTCCGATCAACAGCGTGTAGCCATCGGGTGCGCTCTTGGCAACAAATTCGGCACCGATGGTTGTGCCAGCACCGGGACGGTTGTCGATTACAACCGGCTGCCCGAGGGCATCGCCGACCTTGCCGAAGACCGCTCGTGCCACGAAGTCGGTAGGACCGCCTGCGGGATAGGGCACAACCAGATGTACCGGCTTCGCCGGATAACCCTGTGCGTTGACGCTTCCCGACATCGTCAAAGCGATGGCCAGCAGGGCCGCAACCTGGCCTTTGATAGATCTCATTTTTTTGTCTCCGCCGTACGTCCCGCTATGACTGCCACGCGGGATTCATCGACGAACAACGATATCGCCGGCGGGCGTCTATCATCAAATCTTTGTATGTTTTGTCCGGCTACCGGACACGCTATGTCGTCAAAAAAACCGAGCAGTCTGGGACAAGAGGACGAAGAGATCGTTGGTGGAGGTGCCACCATGCGTGGCGCGGATCGTGTGCTGCGGGTGCTGCGCGCGCTGAACGCGCACAACGGATCCGGTGTGGGCAGACTGGCTGAGCTGACGCAGGTCTCACGCCCCGCGCTGTACCGGATCGTGGATTCGCTCTGCCAGCAAGGCTATGTCCGCAAGCGCTCTAGTCCAGAGCGCTACGAACTGACGCCGCTTGTGCGATCGCTCAGCGACGGCTTCAAAGATGAAGACTGGTTGAGGCACGCGGCCGGTCCGGTCATGGTGGCGTTACAGCGGGACGTTGTCTGGCCGACCGACATTGCGACGTTTCATGGCAATGCGATGTACCTGCGCGAGACGACGCGCAACCAGAGCCCAATGACGATCGACGGTTTCACAGTGGGGATGCGTCTGCCGATGCTGCGCTCGGCAACAGGAAAAGCCTACCTCGCAAATTGCGAATCCTCCGAGCGGCAGTTGATTCTGGAGAACCTTCGGCGCACTGGCCATCCGGACGACGCGTTGGCGCATGACGTACGGTACGTCAAGAATCTGGTGGCGAGCACGCTCAAGCTGGGCTATGGAGAACGCCATGACGACTGGATGGTGAAGACGGGCGCTATCGCCATACCGCTGAGTCATGAGGGACGTGTCCTTGCTTGCTTGAACATCACCTTCATCGCGTCAGTGATGACAACCAGGGAGGCGGCCGACCGCTACCTGAAGAAGATGGTCGCTGC
>CAXTCC010000175.1:0-8491 GCA_964242015.1 uncultured Variovorax sp. | reverse complement strand
TGCGGCGAGTGATGCACCGTGCCGTCGAGCACGATCTCGCCGCGCGACGGCAGCACGCCCATCACCGCGGAGAGCAGCGTGGTCTTGCCGGCGCCGTTAGGGCCGATCACCGTCACGATGCGGCCGGTACCGACTTCGATGTTGGCTTTGACCAACGCGTCGACCTTGCCGTACGACACGGTCAGGTCGCGGACTTCGAGCACCTTGGCGGTCATGTCGGCGTTCGTGGTCACCGTGGTCATGCCTCGACCCCGCCCAGATAAGCCTCGAGCACTGCCGGATTCTTCTGCACCTCGTCGGGCAACCCCTCGGCGATCTTCTGGCCGAAGTCCATCACCACCACGCGGTCCACCAGGCCCATCACGAAGTCCATGTCGTGCTCGACCAGCAGGATCGCCATGCCCTCCCCGCGCAGCTTGCGCAGCAGGTCGCCGAGGGCTTCTTTCTCTTTGTGGCGCAGGCCGGCGGCGGGCTCGTCGAGCAGCAGCAGGCTCGGGTCGCTGGCGAGCGCGCGGGCGATCTCCAGCGTGCGCTGCTGGCCCAGCGCGAGCGAGCCGGCTTCGTCGAACATGTGCTCCTTCAAACCGACGCGCTCTACTTGATGCGCGGCCTCGGCCATCAGGCGCGCTTCTTCGCTGCGGTCGAGCCGCCATGCCGCCGCCAGCACGCCGCGCTTGCCGCGCAAGTGCGCGCCGATGGCGACGTTCTCGACCACCGTCATCTCCGCCATCAAACGCACATGCTGGAAGCTGCGGCTCAGGCCCAGCTTGGCGATGGCGCGCGAGCCGCGGCCGGCGATCGACTGACCGCGAAACATGACCTGGCCCGACGTCGGCGTATCGACACCTGAGAGCTGATTGAACATCGTGCTCTTGCCCGCCCCGTTGGGGCCGATGAGCGCGAGGATCTCGCCGGCATGCACCGTGAGGTCCATCGCGTCGTTGGCGACCAGCCCTCCGAAGCGGCGCGTCACGGCCGTCGCCTTCAGCACGACTTCTCCGCGCGGCGGCATCGGCCGGCGCGGCAGTGGCTCCGCGGTCAGCGAAAGGCTGCGGGTGCGACCGCCCTTCGACTTGGGCAGCAGCTTCGCCATGCCGCGCGCGACCAGGCCCCAGAGGCCCGAGCGCGAACGTTGCAGCAACAGGATCAGCAGCGCGCCGAAGACGATCATCTCGAAGTTGCCGGTGCGACCCAGCAAGCTCGGCAGGATGTCCTGCAGCCATTGCTTCATCACGATGATGACGCCCGCTCCCAGGAATGCACCCCACACCTGGCCGGCGCCACCGACCACCGCCATGAACAGGTAGTCGATGCCGTACTGCAGGCTGAACGGCGACGGGTTGACGAAGCGTTGCAGGTGCGCATACAGCCAGCCCGAGGCGCAGGCCTGCAGCGCGGCGATGACGAAGATCACCATGCGCGAGCGGGCGGTGTTCACCCCCATCGCCTCGGCCATCACCACACCGCCCTTCAGTGCGCGAATCGCACGGCCCTGGCGCGAGTCGAGCAGGTTCTGCGTGGTGAGCGCTGCCACCAGCACGAAGGCCCAGATCAGGTAGTACATCTGGTTGGCGCTCTCCAACTTAACGCCGAACAGCGAGATCGGCGGGATGCCCGGCAAGCCGGTTTGTCCGCCCAATCGATCGAAGGTGCCGAACAGGTAGTAAAGCCCGAGGCCCCACGCGATGGTGCCGAGCGGCAGGTAGTGGCCCGACAGCCGCAACGTGAGCGCGCCCAGCACCAGCGCGACTGCGAGCGTCAACAGCAGCCCGGCGACCAGCGCGATCCACGGTGAGTGCTGAGCCCAGGTGAACATCTCCGGCACCGGGATCACGCCGGTCGACAGCGCGGCCGTGGTGTAGGCGCCCAGGCCCACGAACGCCGCCTGCCCGAAGCTGGTGAGGCCGCCGACACCGGTCAGCAGCAGGAGCCCGAGCGCGACCAAGCCGTAGAGCCCGATGTAGTTGAGCAGCGTGACGTAGAACGGCGGCACCACCAGCGGCGCCACGATGAGCAGCAGCACGAAGACGCCGAGTGCGATGAAGGAGCCTTTGGCGCTCATTCCTCGTCCTCCACGTGCTTGCTGGTGAGCGACAGCCACAGCAGCACAGGGATGATCAGCGTGAAGACGATGATCTCCTTGTAGGTGCTGGCGTAGAAGGCCGAGAAGGCTTCGATGAGCCCGACGACGACCGCGCCGATGGCCGCGATCGGGTAGCTGACGAGCCCGCCGATGATCGAGCCGACGAAGCCCTTCAGGCTGATGATGAAGCCCGAGTCGTAGTAGATGGTGGTCATCGGTGCGATGAGCACGCCCGACATCGCGCCGATCGCCGCGGCCAGGAAAAACGTCGCCTTGCCGGCGAACACCGGCGAGATGCCCATCAATCGCGCGCCCATGCGGTTCATCGCGGCGGCACGCAGCGCCTTGCCGTACAGCGTGCGACCGAACATCAGATAGAGCGCGCCGATGAGCAGCAGCGCCACCGCGATCACGCACAGCGTCTGCGCCTTGATACGCACGCCCCCGACCTCGATGATCGCGTCGACCAGCGGCGTGGTGCTCGCACCGCCCGGGCCGAAGACGAGCAGGCCGACGCCGACCATCGAGACGTGCAGTGCGATCGACACGATCAGCAACACCAGCGCCGGCGCATCGGCGATCGGCTGGAAGACCAGCCGGTACAACAGCGGGCCGAGCGGCACCAGCAGCGCCAGCGTCAGCGCGATCTGCAGCGGCATCGGCAGGGTGGCGAGCGGCAGCTTGTAGACCAGCAACAGCATCACGACCGGGTAGAGCAGCTTGCCGGCGAACATCCAGCGCAGCGGCACGGCGCGTTCGCTGCGCATCAGCAGCAGCGCGATGTCGAGCACGGCAGAGGCCGCGAACAGCAAGGCGACGAGCCAGACGACCGCGCTGGGCTGGCCGGCCTGGATGGCCGCCATCGTCAAGGCGCCGTAGGCGACGAATTCGCCTTGCGGAATGAGGAGCACGCGCGTCACGGTGAACACCAGCACGATCGACAAGGCCAGCAGCGCATAGATGGCGCCGTTGGTGATGCCGTCCTGGCCCAGGAGAACTGCGATCTGGAGATTCATGCGGTGACGCGCGTCATGCCTTCTTTGCTTCTGTCTTCGAGACGATTACTTGAGAAGTTTCCAGTTACCGTCCTTGACCGTGATCAGTTCGCGGCCGCGGTCGTCGAAGCCGCTGTGGTCGGCTGCGGACATGGTGTAGACGCCTTGCGTCGCGACCAGCTCCTTGGTCTGTTCCAGTGCATCGCGCAACGCGGCACGGAATTCCTTGGTGCCGGGCTTGGCCTTTTGCGCCGCGATCGGGATCGCCTTTTGCAGCAGCAGGCCGGCGTCGTACACGTTCGCACCGAAGGTCGCGGGCTTGCTGCCGTTGAGCTTCTCGTAGGCCGCGATGTAGTCGACCGCCATCTTCTTGGACGGATTGCTGTCGGCGATCTCGGGCAGCACCAGCATCAGGCTGGCCGCCAGGATCGTGCCTTCGACCTTCTTGCCACCGAGGCGCAAGAAGTCGGGCAGCGCAGCGCCGTGGGTCTGGAAGATCTGGCCCTTGTAGCCCTGGTCGAACAGCGTGGTTTGCGGCAGCACGGTCGGGCCACCGGCGGCAGCAACGAGCACTGCGTCAGGGGCGGCGGCCAGCACCTTCAGGCTCTGCGCGGTGACGGAGGTATCGGTGCGCAGGAAGCGTTCGGTCACGACGATCTTGATGTCGTTCTTGGCGGCGAGCTCGCCCATCACCTTGACCCAGTTCTCGCCATACGGATCGTTCAGCGCGATAAGGCCGAGGGTCTTGACCTTCATCTTGACCATCTGGCCGACCAGCGCCTTGGCGATGATGTCGTCGTTCTGCGTGGTCTTGAAGACCCACTTCTTCGGCTCGGTCATCGGCAACACCACGGCCGCGGTGCCGACCGGCGCCAGCATCGGCACGCCGGCGTCTGCGATGAACTGGATCACGCCCATGGCGTTGGGCGAACCGCTCGGGCCGATCAGCGCGTCGATGTTCGATTCGGTGATGAGCTTCTTGATCTCGGTCACCGAGTTGGTGGAGTCGCTGGCGTCGTCACGCGAGATGTATTCGACGGTGATGTCACCAATCTTGGTGGGCAGCAGCGGCACCGTGTTCTTTTGCGGAATGCCGACCAGCGAGGTCGGGCCGGTGGCCGAGGTGACGACGCCGATCTTCACCTGCGCCAGCACGGGCGCCGCGAAGGTGGCGACGATGGCGAGCGCCACAAGGGACTTGATGGACTTGAGAGGTTTGACGGGCATGGAAAAGAACTCCAGGTTGAGAAGAAACTGAACGGAAGAAACTACACAGAGCAAGAAACGGCGCAACGTCGAAAAATCAGAGCGCCAGGCTGCCGACGCTGGTGCCGCCGCAAACGTACAGCACCTGGCCGGTGACGAATCCATTGGCCGGATCGACGAAAAAGCCGACCGCGCGCGCCACATCGGCAGCTTCGCCCAAACGCTTCACGGGCACCGACGCGGCCAGTGCGCGCTCTTTGTCGCTGCCCTGCGCCACCACGTCGTAGAACATGTCGGTACGGATCGGGCCCGGCGCGACCACGTTCACCGTGATGCCGTCGGCCGCGAGTTCGAGTGCCCAGGTGCGTGCCATGCCCAGCATGCCGGCCTTGGTGGCCGAATAGGCGGTGCGTGTCGGCAAGCCGACCGCGGCACGCGACGACATCAGCACCACGCGGCCGAAGTGTTGTTCGCGCATGCGCGGCAGCGCGGCTTGCACCAACTGGATGGCACAGCCGAGGTGCAGTTCGGTCAGCGCGTCCAGATCGGTGAGCTCGACGTCCGCGAGCAACGCAGGGCGAATGACGCCTGCGTTGTGCACGACGGTGTCGACCTCGAAGCGGCGCACCAATTCAGCCGCGGCTTCCGCAGTCGCGGCCCGGTCACCGAGATCGACCTCGATGCTGTGCAGGCGCGGATGGTCGATGCTCGCCTTGCGCCGCGACAGCGACACGACCTCGTAGCCTTTCGCCAGCAGGTCCTCGCAGATCGCCTGGCCGATGCCGGCGCTGCCGCCGGTGACGGCTGCGACCTTGCGCGGCGCTGCGCTCACGAGCCGACTCCGACATCCGCGCCGACGAGGGCGAGCACGCGCAACGGACTGCCGCTGCCCTTCTCGATCTTCAGTGGTGGGCAGATCAGCACCGCGCCGGCCGGCGGCAGCAAATCGAGGTTGCAGAGGCACTGCAATCCATAGCGCCCTGCCCCGTGCATGTAGTAGTGGCACGGGTACGGCGGCCGCAGGTGGTAGCCCTGCCCGGCATCGGTGCCGATGGCTTCCGAGCCGAAGCCGAGCACGTCGCGTTGCTCGACCAGGAAGCGGACGGCCTCGGTGCTCGGCCCGGGCGTGTGCTGGCCGGTCTCGTCGAAATTTTGATAGGCCTCGGGGTCGGCGCGCTTCGACCAGTCGGTGCGCATCAGCACCCAGGCGCCCTTCGGGATGCGACCGTGCGCGGCTTCGTAGCGCTCGATGTCGGCCACGCTCAGCAGGTAGTCGTCGTTGCCCTGCACGTCGGCCGAGCAGTCGATCACGCAAGCGGGTGCGACGAAGTTCTGCACCGGGATCGTGTCGACCGAATTGTTCGGCAAGTCGCGGCCGGAGATCCAGTGGATCGGTGCGTCGAAGTGCGTGCCGGTGTGCTCGCCGCAAGAGAAATTGTTCCAGTACCAGGACGGACCGCGCTCGTCGTACTTCGAAACTTCCTCGATGCGAAACGGCCAGCACTGGCCCATCTCCGGCGGTAGGGCAATCTGCGGAAATTCTGGCGTCAGCGTCTGCGTCAGGTCGATCACGCGGATGCGGCCCGTGCTCATCGCGCTCGCCAAGCCACCGAGGATCTCGGCGGCGGACATCAGTTCGGTCGTGGTTGTCATTTGTGGTTGCTCCTGCGCTCAGCTTCCGCCCGCGGCCAGCTCGCGCTCGAGGATCTTGGGGTTGTCACGCCAGCGCTCCAGCCACTCCTGCGCGACGTCGCCGGGGTAGATGTCTTCGACACCGTCGCGCAGCGCCTTCACGATCGCGGCGGCCAGCGTGTCGGGCGCGAGCTTGGGCGCGGGCATCTGCTGGTTCCAGTCATCGTCGATCGGGCCGGGAAACACGTTGATCACGCGAATGCCGGCCGGCCGCATCTCGGCGCGCAGGCATTGCGACAAAGACAGCGCCGCCGCCTTCGATGCGCTGAAGGTGCCGTGCGCCGGAAAGTTGCTGAGCGCGTAGACCGACAACAGGTTGACCCACGCCGTCGCGCCGGTCTGGCCGTCGGCCGACCGGCCCTTGAGCGCTGGCCCGAATTCCTGCGCCAGCCGCAACAGGCCGAAGTAGTTGATGTCCATCTCGGCCTTGGCCGCATCGGTACCGCGGCGCGCGCCGATGCCGAAGGTGCGGTGCACCTCGGCGTTGTTGATCACGATGTCGACCTTGCCGCCGATCTCGGCGGCCAGCTCGGTCACGGCCCGGCCGTTGGTCAGGTCGAGCGGCACCAGCGTGACTTGCGGCAGCGCCGAGATGTCGTCGAGCCCGCCCGTCTTCTTCCAAGGTTCGGCATGGCCGACCCAGACGATGTCGGCACCGGCCTTGACCAGTGCACGCACCAGCGCCTGACCGACTTCGGTCTTGCCATCGGTCACCAGCACCTTGCGGAACTTGGGGTCGCTGGTCATTTCACGCAGCATCTTGTCGTCGGCCATATGAGCACTTCCTTCGTTCGGAAAACCAATGAGCACCGCCTGCCCCGCGCGATCGAGCCGGGCGCCGACGCGCACGCGGGTCGGCACCGTTTGCACCTCTGCGACTTCGCCGTGCAGATGCACCATGAGCGTCGGACCGACATCGAGGTGCACCAGGCCCAGCCGCCACGGCAGCCGCTCGCGAAAGTACAGGTCGTTGCTGTGATGCAGCGTGGTGGTCGCGAGCAGTGCGCCCTCGCCGGTTTGTTCACGCCAGCGCAGGCTGACCGACAGACACTTGTGGCAGACCTCGCGCGGCGGGTACTGCACCGTGCCGCAGTCGTCGCAGACCTGGAGCTCGAAGCGGCCCTCTGCGGCCGCTGCGGTGATGCCGAGCGCGACGCGCCCGCGCGCCCACGGCGGCAGGTTCATCTGCCGCGTGCGCAGTACCGGATTCTTTTTCGGAGGATGGACGAAGGGCATCGTCATGACCGACCCTCCCCCCGGCCGAGGATGACGGCGCCGGTGCACAGGCAGCGGTCGTAGGTGACCATGCCGAAGCCCGCGACCAGGCCGAGTTGCGCACCGGGCACGGCACGGTCGCCCGCCTCGTCGGTGAGCTGCCGGATCGCTTCCGTCATGCCCAGGAAGCCACCGGCTGCGCCCGCCTGACCAGCGGACAACTGACCGCCGCTCGTGTTGTTCGGGAAGCTACCGTCGTGCGTCATCGTGTTCGCGCGGACGAAAGCCGGGCCCTCGCCTTTTTCGCAGAAGCCGAGGTCTTCGAACTGCATCATCACGATGACCGGATAGTCGTCGTAGGTCTGCACGAAGTCGATGTCGGAGGGCTGCACCGCCGCCTGCGCATAGAGATCATCGCGGTCCATGCGCCAGCCGCCGCGCACCATGATCGGATCGTCGGCATACGCGTTGTGGCGTTCGATCGCACCGTGCACCAAGGCGTGCGGCAAGCCCAGGTCGCGCGCGCGCTCTTCGCTCATGACAAGGAAAGCTTCGCCGCCGGCGCAGGGCATGACGCAGTCGAACAGATGGATCGGGTCGGAGATCGGGCGCGCCGCCATGTAGGCCTCGAGCGTGAGCGGCTTCTGGAACATGGCATGCGGGTTCTTCAGCGCGTTGCTGCGCTGGTCCACCGCGATGCGCCCGAAGTCTTCGCGCGTGGCGCCGAAGGTCCGCATGTAGTTGGCGGTGATGAAGGCGAACACCGAGTTGGGGCCACCGGCGCCGTACGGATAGGTCGCATCGCGCGCGAAGTTGCTGAAAGCGCCGAGGGTCTGGCGGAAAGAATCGACATGGTTGGTGTCGCCCGCCACGCAGGCCACGATATCGGCGTCGCCGGACTGCACGGCGCGGGCGGCGCGGCGCAGGCACATGACTCCGGACGCGCCGCCAGTGGGCACATGGTCGAGCCAACGCGGCGAGAGGCCGAGGTGCTGGGTGAGGCCGACGGCGGTGTCCGGTGCCAACGAGAAGCTGCTGACGCAGAAGCCGTCGATCTGGTCTTTGCCGATGCCGCTGGATTGGACCAATGCATCGACTGCGCGGCCGAGGAACCAATGGGCTGTGCGGGTGGAATAACGCTCGTACGGGACTGTCACCGGGACGGCCACGGCTACGCCTTCGTAGGACTGACGGCGTTTTGTTGTTATTGCCATTTCAGTGGGTCCGAATTCGGGGAGACGCTGTGTTGGCTCGTGCCGAGGCCACTGGGTAGTCCCCTCCGCTCATGTCCCCCGGCTTC
>CAXTCC010000174.1:0-8506 GCA_964242015.1 uncultured Variovorax sp. | reverse complement strand
GCTCCTCCTTTATTTCGCTGCGTGAAGCACCCGATGCCCTCGGCACGGGTGAGGCCGTGTGGTGCTGAGCGCGTCGGGTGTGTGGGACGGCCTTCGATGGAGGCGCTGAGGGATCGCGTCGATGGTGTGCTCCCCGCAGCGAAATAAAGGAGGAGGCCGAAGGCCGGGGGACATTCGCGGAGGGGAGTACGCCGTCGGCGCGATCCCGTTCCACCCACAGCACACGTTGACCCATCATGTCGGCACAGCTCAGGTCGAAAGCATCGCGTCCGGCGCAGCAGCCATCCGCTGCTTCGAAGTCGCCAAAAAGTAAACGTACCCCAGCGCCATCAGCACGACGAAGAACAACGTCAGCATCGCATTGAACCAGACCATCGCCCCCAGACACACCAGCCCCAGAACGAACGCGATGGCCGGGAACACGGGATAGAACGGCGCGCGGTAGGTGCGCAACAGATCGGGCTCGGACTGGCGCAGCTTGAACAGCGCGGCCATCGAAATCAGGTACATCACGATCGCGCCGAGCACCGCCATGGTCACGATGTTGGCGGTCAGCGTCTGACCGCCGAACTTCACCACCTCGTCGCTGAAGATCGCGATGACACCGATCACGCCGCCGGCCAGCAGCGCGCGGTGCGGCGTGTTGAAACGCGGGCTCAGGCCGGCGAAGTACCTGGGCAGGTAACCGGCGCGGGCCAACGCGAAGATCTGCCGCGAGTAGCCCATGATGATCCCGTGGAAGGAGGCGATGAGGCCGAACAGGCCGATCCAGACCAGCATGTGCAGCCAGCCGCTGTTCTCGCCGACGACGACCTTCATCGCCTGCGGCAACGGGTCGTTGATGTTGGCCAGCTTGCGCCAGTCGCCGACGCCGCCCGCGAAGATCATCACGCCGAAGGCCAGGATGACCAGCGTGATGATGCCGGTCGTGTAGGCGATGGGAATGGTGCGGTGCGGGTCGCGCGCTTCTTCGGCCGCCATGGCCGCGCCTTCGATGGCGAGGAAGAACCAGATCGCGAACGGGATCGACGCGAAGATGCCGGAGACCGCCGCGCCGTTCAGCACCTCGCCGCCGGCCCAGCCGTTGGCGGTGAAGTTGGCCAGCGACCAGCCGGGCGTGACCACGCCCATGAACATCAGCAGCTCGAAGATGGCGAGCAGCGTCACGAAGAGCTCGAACGCCGCCGCGATGCCGACACCGGCCCAGTTGAGCGCGATGAAGATCACGTACGCGCCCAGAGCGAACCACTTGGGGTTGACGCCCGGAAACTGCACGTTGAGGTAGGCGCCGATCGCCAGCGCGATGGCCGGCGGCGCGAAGACGAACTCGATCAGCGTCGCGAAGCCGGCGACGAATCCACCGGTCGGCCCGAAGGCGCGTCGCGCATAGGCGAAAGGCCCGCCGGCGTGCGGAATGGCGGTCGACAGCTCGGTGAAGCTGAAGATGAAGGTCGTGTACATCGTCGCGACCAGCACCGTCGCCACCAGGAAACCGAGCGTGCCGGCGGTGTTCCAGCCGTAGCTCCAGCCGAAATATTCGCCCGAGATGACGAGGCCGACCGCGATGCCCCACAGCTGGAACGGACCGAGCACTTTTTGAAGACCCGAAGACATGGGGATTTCCTTCCAGGTTGCAGAGCCATTGCACAGCAAGACCGGTGCCACCGCGTGTCGGCCGTCACGCTGCGGTACCGCAATAATGGCCCTTTTCATGAGCGGCTTCATGGACCGCTCCCAACCTGCAAGGATTTCCCGTGCGATCTCTCCTCTGTATTTCTGCCCTGTGCCTGTCGACCGCCGCCTTCGCGCAAAGCGCCCCCGTCACCACCCCGAGCGGCCTGGTCTACCAATCCCTGAAGGACGGCAGCGGCGCCGCGCCGGCCGCGACCGACGTCGTCAAGGTTCATTACAAAGGCACCTTCCCGGACAGCGGCAAGGAATTCGACAGCTCGTACTCGCGCGGCGAGCCGACCGAATTTCCGCTGAACGGCGTGATCCCGTGCTGGACCGAAGGCGTGCAAAAGATGAAGGTCGGCGGCAAGGCCAAGCTGACCTGCCCGCCGGCCATCGCCTACGGTTCGCGCGGTGCGGGCGGCGTGATTCCGCCGAATGCGACGCTCAACTTTGAAGTTGAGCTGATCGCGGTCAAGGGCAAGTAAGGCCGTTAACCCGCGTCAGGCCACCTCAGGCCGCCTTAGGCCGCCACGATCGGCCGCCCGATGCGGCCGAGCACCAGGCCGGACAGGACGATCACGGTCGCCACGACCATCAGCGTGCCGCCGAACAGCATCGCGCTCGAAACGCCCCAGCCGTTGACCACCATGCCGCCGAGCACCGCGCCCGATGCGATGGCGATCTGGAACGCGCTGACCAGCAAGGCTTGTCCTGCTTCCGGCGTCTCGGGCACGGCGGCCAGCATCCAGCTGGTCGCAGCCACCGGCACCAGGCCGAACCCCAATCCCCAGATCACCACGACCAGCGTGGCGGCGACCATCCCGGTGCCGAGGGTCGCGGCCAGCAACAGCGCGACGGTGAGCATGAGCGTCGCCAGCAACATGGTGCCGCGTACGGTGCGCGCCGCGATGCTGCCGCCGACGAAGGTGCCGATGAAGCCGGTGGCGCCGTAGACCAGCAACAGCGCGGTGACGGCGTTCGGGCTCAGCCCGAACACCTGTTGCAGCAACGGCTTCAGGTAGGTGTAGGCCGCGAAATGTCCGGCCACCATGAACAGCATGATGACCAGACCGACCCGCGCCATGCGCTGGCCGAAGGGCGTCAACAGGTCGCGCGGACGAATCGCGCGGGCCGGCGGCAGGGCCGGCAGCAACCAGAGTTGAGCCGCCAATACGAGCGCCGCGAGCACGCCGGTGACGGCGAAAGCCGCGCGCCAGCCGGCCAGCGTGCCGAGGAACGCACCCGCCGGCACCCCGAGCACCGTCGCCGCCGAAATGCCCGCCAGCACGATCGACATCGCCCGCGCTTGCGATGCGGCGGGCACCAGCTGCGTGGCAGCGCTGGGCGCGAAGGTCCAGAAGCCGCCGACCGCCAGCCCGAGGAAGACGCGCGCCAGCAGCATCGTCGCGAAGTTGGGCGCCAGCGCTGCCAGCAGGTTCGATGCAACCAGCAGCGCGCTGAGCGCCAGCATCACCGTGCGCCGGTCGAGCCGGCCCGACGCCACGATAAGGGCAGGGCCGGCGAAGGTGGCGAGCAAGCCCGGCGTGGTCACCATCAACCCCGCCGTGCCGGTCGACACGCCGAGCGTGCCCGCGATGTCGGTGAGCAGGCCGATCGGCAGGAACTCGGTGGTCACCATCGCGAAGCTGCCGACGCTCAGCGAGCCCACCGCCAGCCAGGCCGAGCGACTGGACGCCTCGGAGGTCGCCGCAGCGGTCGGCAGCGCGGGCAAGCCGACATCGTCGCAAGTGGTGCAGGAGGCATTCGTCATGGCGTCGTCGAGTCGTCGAAAAGTGGGATGGATGCGTGCTGGGCGCGCTGGTTCAGATCTGCGCCATGCCGCCGTCGACATACAGCTCGATGCCGTTCACGAAGCTGCTGTCGTCCGACGCCAGGAACACCACCGCCTTGCCGATCTCGTCAGCCGTGCCGACACGCCCGAGCGGGATGTTCTGCACTTGCGAATCGACGAAGCCCTTGATCTGCTCCGTGGTCAGGCCGAGGTTGTCATACCCTGGCGTCGGCACCATGCCGGGGCTGACCACGTTGACGCGAATGCCCAGCTCTTTCAAGTCGAGCGTCCAGCTGCGCGCGAAATTCCGCACGGCCGCCTTGCTCGCGCTGTACACGCTGAAGGCCGGGCTGCCCTTGACCGACACGATCGATGCGTTGAGCACGATCGACGAGCCCTTGGGCATGAGCGGCAACGCTTTTTGCACCGTGAACAGCAGGCCGCGCACGTTCGTGTTGAAGGTGGTGTCGAAGTGCTCTTCGGTGATCTGGCCCAGGGGCACCAGACTGCCGCCGCCCGCGTTGGCGAAAAGCACGTCGAGCCGGCCCTTCTGCGTCTTGATGACGTCGTAGACGCGGTCGAGGTCGGGCAGCTTCGAGACGTCGCTTCGAATGCCGAAGGCGTTCTTGCTGCCGATGGCTTCGACGGCTGCATCGAGTTCTGCCTGGCGGCGTCCGGTGATGAAGACATAAGCGCCTTCAGCCACGAAGCGCTTGGCCGTGGCGAGGCCGATGCCGCTGGTGCCGCCGGTGACGAGGGCGATCTTGTCTTTGAGTTTGTCGGTCATGTTTCTTCCTTGTTCGTGCGGCACCGGCGTCAAGCGAATTGCTTGCGTCGCGCCACCAATGAAGCAAGTGTGGAAGCTTTGACGGTCGAGACCAAGACGGTGAACGGGACTTGTCTGTTTCCGATCCGCTCACAATCCGCTCGCCATCCAGGTCAGCAGCGACTAAAACGGCTGGTACTGATACAGCCAGGTTTCAGACAACGTCTGCTCGCCCCGTTTCAGGAAGAGCCGCAGGTCGACCGGTGCATTGCCGTCGGCGGTGAAGTCGAATTGCGCGCGCCAGTGTCCGGCCACGCCGTCGGGCACTGCTTCTGAAAAAACGTAAGAGAACTTGCCGCTCGCGGCAGCCAGCACCGGTTCGGGTTTGACGCCCGATGGCAGCGCGGCGAGGGAGCCGCCCGAGAACTCGACCATGAACTTGCGTACGCCGGTCGGCCGCGGTTGACCCGGCTGTCCACCGCGGCCGATGCGCGTGCCGACGCAACGCGCGAGCGGTGATGGAAACGGCTCGTCCGCGGCCCAGTGCAGACGGTACGCAAGGTCGTACTGCATGCCCGCTTTCGCCGGCGCCGCAGGCACCCAGAACGCCACCGCGTTGTCGTGGATCTCGTCATCGGTCGGGATCTCGACCAGCTGCACCGTGCCTTCGCCCCAGTCGCCGCGGGGCTCGATCCACAGGCTCGGTCGCTTGTCGTAGGCGACACCATCGAGGTAGTGATCGAAGGCACGATCGCGCTGCAACAAGCCGAAGCCTTTGGGCGTTTTGTCTATGAACGCCGAGGCGCGTGTCTGGGTCGGGTTGTCGAGCGGTCGCCAGATGTGTTCGCCGCCGCCGGTCCACATCGCGAGCCCGTCGGAATCGTGCACTTCGGGCCGCCAGTCGATGCCGGTCGGCTTCAGGGTTTCAGAGAACCAGAACATCGAGGTGAGCGGCGCGAGGCCCAAGCGCGCGACGTCGCGGCGCAGGAAGATGCGGCTGTCGACGTCCATCGTCACTGCCTTGTCGCGGCGCATGACAAAGCGGTAGGCGCCGGTGATGCCCGGTCCTTCGAGCAGCGCAAAGACCGTCATCGATGCGGCGTCGTCGGACGGGTCGACGAGCGACGGCGCGAAGTAGAAGCGGGTGAACGCCGGAAATTCCTCGGGCTTGCCCGGGACCGCGACGTCGAGCGCCACGGCACGGGCCGACAGGCCGTATTGATAGAGCTCGCCGATGGCCCGGAAGTAGGAGGCACCCAGGAAAGCGACCCAATCGTTCTTGTGCCAGTCGAGCTTGGCGGCATCGTTGAAGCGGCTCTCTTGCACGCGAAATCCGGCAAAGCCGACGCCTTCGGGCAACTGTCTGGCGGGGCTGTCGTCCGGCATCGTGAACAGGGTCGGGTCGTACAGTACCTCGCGCGCGAAAGCGTCGCCACCCGAGGTCTCGAGCACGTGCATGTGGACCGGCGTCGGGAAGTAGCGTCCCAGGTGAAAGAAGGTGACGGGAAAAGCGCCGGGCCCATCGGCGAAGAGCGCGCGGTCGGCGTTGAACTGGATCTTGCCGTGGGCTTCGTAGTCGACGCGCTCGATCACGTCGGGAGCCAGCGGCAGGGGCGGTACGTAGGGCTGCGTGGCCAGGGTCTGCGCCAGCGTCTTCAGGCCGTCGAACGAGAACGGCGTCGGCGGGCCCAGCTTGAGGCCGGCGGCGTCGAGCGCGGCGGATCGGATCTGCGCATCGGCGGTCGCGGCCAACGCCGCACTCGCCGCACCCGCCACGGCAGCGACAAGGAAATCACGTCGGTCGATCAACCCGCTTCGGTTGGTTCTGGAGGGCATTGGCGCGAGGTTAACGGCAGCCCGTCACGGCAAGCGTCGTCCGATGCCGCTGCCAGCAGTCTCAGCGTTCGCTCGCCGCCTTGAGGTTCACCAGCCCGACTTCGAAGTCCTTGCCGACCATCTTGTCGAGGTTGAACACGGTGCCCATCACCTTGGAGACGAACGGTGCGGGCCCGTGCATTGCCCATGTCACTTGCGTCGCCTGCTTGTCGGCGCCCTGCGGTACCAGCGTGAACTCGGCGATGTTGTGGCCCTCGAACGGCTTGATGAAGTCGAGGTCGATCAGCAGCTTCGACGGCACGGACGATTCGGTGATGGTCATGTGGCCGGCGCCCGCTTTGCCGCTGCTTTCCCACGCGTACTTCGCGCCTTTGCCGCTGGCTTCACCGCTGTAGCTGCGCTTCATCGCCGGATCGAGATTCTCGTAGGGCGACCATGCGGTCCAGCGGTGGAAGTCGTTCAGCATCGGATACACCTTGTCGGCCGGCGCAGTATGGCGACATCAGGCGGCAATCAGTTTTTGCACCAGCTCCGCGGTGGTCGATGCACTGTACTTTCGCATCAAGCGCGCGCGGTGCAACTCGACCGTGCGGTGGCTGATGCCGAGCGCCTTGCCGATCTGCTTGGAGGTCAGCCCCTGCATCACTTGCGCGGCGACTTCTCGCTCGCGCGGCGTCAATTCAGCCGTGACCGATCGGCGCGACCCGAGGTCTTCGAAAGTCCAGATGCCGGACTCGTGCGGCGCCGCCCGGTTGAGGGCGCGACCGGTCACGTGGCACCAGAAGGTCTCGCCACGCAGCGCACCGTACAGGCCGTCGAGCCGCTTCATCATCCGGTTGTCGGCGTAGCGGCCGCTGGCGTTGAGGATCGGCTCCATGCGCTTGCCGATGCGCTCGAACTCGGCCACGCTCGGGTAGAGCACCCGAAACGACTGGCCGACCAGCGCTTCGCGCGGCGCGCCGAACATCTCGCAAAGCCGCGCGTTGCAGTCGACCATGGTGCGGTCGCGCGACAGCACCATGCCGACGGGTGCATGCTCGAAGGCCAGCCGGTAGTCGATGGCGGCAGGAGCGGGGTAGGGTGTCGCCATTACGAATTACTACGTACAAGGCTACGTAGTATCGTTCCGGGCAGCGCCGTCCCGCAGATCATTCCGGGTACTGCCTTCCCTATCGCTTTCCCTTTCGTTTTTCCCTCAAGTTTTTATTCACCGAGCAAGGATCACAGGCCATGGCGAACAAAATCTATCCGTCCGCCGACGCGGCACTCAAAGGCGTCGTCGCCGATGGGCAAACGCTGGCAGTCGGCGGCTTCGGCCTTTGCGGTATTCCCGAGGCGCTGATCGATGCACTGCACGATTCGGGCGTCAAGAACCTCACCTGCATTTCGAACAACGCGGGCGTCGACGGCTTCGGTCTCGGCAAGCTGTTGGGCACGCGGCAGATCAAGAAAATGGTCGCGTCGTACGTCGGCGAAAACAAGGAGTTCGAACGGCAGTACCTGGCCGGCGAGCTCGAGCTCGAATTCACGCCGCAGGGCACGTTGGCCGAAAAGCTGCGCGCGGGCGGTGCCGGCATTCCGGCCTTCTTCACCAAGACCGGTGTCGGTACGCTGGTGGCCGAAGGCAAGGAACTGCGCGAGTTCGATGGCGAAACCTACGTCATGGAACATTCGCTGGTGCCGGACGTGGCGCTGGTCAAGGCCGACATCGCCGACAAATCCGGCAACCTGCGCTTTCGCTTGACGGCGCGCAACTTCAACCCGGCCGTCGCAATGGCCGGCAAGATCTGCATCGTCGAGGTCGAGAAGATCGTCGAAGTCGGCGAACTGGCGCCCGACGACATTCATCTGCCCGGTATCTACGTGCACCGCATCGTGCTCAACGCGACGCCTGAAAAGCGCATCGAAAAGCGCACCGTGAGCGCCGCGGCGCCGGTCGATGTGGCGGCTGCCAAGGTGGAAGCACAGGCCGCCATCGCGCAAGCCGCGGTGGTCGATGTCGAGATGCCGATCCCGACAGTCCCGGTCGGCACCAGCAATAACAAACAAGGAGCCTGAGATGCCCTGGACCCAAGACCAAATGGCCGCCCGCGCGGCGCAAGAACTCGAAGACGGTTTCTACGTGAACCTGGGCATCGGCATTCCGACGCTGGTCGCCAACTTCGTCGGTGACAAGGAAGTCTGGCTGCAGAGCGAGAACGGCATGCTGGGCATCGGCCCGTTCCCGACCGAAGACATGGTCGACGCCGACCTCATCAATGCCGGCAAGCAGACGGTAACCACGTTGCCGGGCAGTGCCATCTTCGGCAGCCACGACAGCTTCGCGATGATCCGCGGCGGCAAGATCAACCTAAGCATCCTCGGTGCCATGCAGGTCAGCGCGAAGGGCGACCTCGCCAACTGGATGATCCCCGGCAAGATGGTCAAGGGCATGGGCG
>CAXTCC010000173.1:0-8722 GCA_964242015.1 uncultured Variovorax sp. | reverse complement strand
GCGTGTGGTCTGGTGATGCTGGTAGCCCGCGCCGGCAAGAGTCAGCTAGGCGAGCTGAACGAGAGCGTACGTCGGCTGGCGAAGGCCGGTGTCACGATCGATGGCGTGCTGTTCAACGGGATGGATTTCAGTCGCCGATACAACGGCAACCAGGGCTATCGCCACGGCGGCTACAAGTACTCGGAATATCAGTACGCGGCTGAAGCGGCGTAAGGTCGTCCCAGCGCCCAGTTCTTGAAGCGCCGGGCGATCGGCTGCTCAAAGCAGACGAATGACAACGAGGCCAGGCTCACCGTAGTCAAGAAGACTGCAAAGAACCCTGCGACACGCCATGCAACGGGTGCGTACTTGAGCTGTTGGCCGATCAACTGAGACAAGCCCCAAATCAACAAGGCGTGGAACAAATAGCCGCCATAAGAAGTGCGGCCGATCCACGTCACCCAGGGCATCGACAGCCAGTTTGTCCCTCGCGCGCCGACGATGGTCACCAGCAGCAGTGCAGCCGCAAACAGGTTGATCACGGAGTAGCCGAACAACTCGCGCCCTTGCCCGTAAAGGATTCCGGAGAAGATGTTCTTGAGCAGCTCGGCGCCGCGATCGCCGCGCGCATGGTTCAGGGCGATGTAGACCACAGCGAACACCGCGACCAAGCCCAGCGCGCTCCAGAAACAGCGAATCGGGAGCCGCGGATTGCGCAGCAATTGCGGCTGGAAGCGCGCGACCAATGCGCCGATCAGGAAGGCGTCGATTTGACAAAGGGTCGCTGCATAGACACTGAAAGCCAGCTTGCCGGCGTCTGCGTCCGGCATCGCGTTGCCGACGAACAGCAGCCAGAGCCAGCGTGTCAACGGCGCCAATATCACCAAGGCGCCTGCCAGCTTCCAGCGCCACCGTTTCGGCACACCAAGAAAGAGCAATGGAAAGAACACATAGAACTGCTGCTCGATGCTCAGAGTCCAAAGGTGCTGGATCGCAGGCCAGTGCACCGTTGCGGCGTCTGGCTGAAACACCATCTGCCAGTTGTAGGTGAACGTGATCATGCCGAGCAGATCGGTCGAGCCGGCGACGCCGTACGGAACGGCGAAAAGGAGCGCACACCCGCCGACATAGAGAGCGTACGCAGGCACGATGCGCAGCAAGCGACGGCGCACGAAACCACCGTAGCGCTGGCCCGCCGAAGGCAACGCGCGTCGCGTGCCGCCGTCGGATTCTTCTGCGAGAAAGCCGCGAGTGATCACATAGCCCGAGATCACGAAGAACAGCCATACACCTGTCCACCCGAAAGGGAGCAAGCCGCAGTGCTGCGCGATCACCATCGTCATTGCGACTGCGCGCAGACCATCGACGCCTGCCAGCCGATCGGCCCCGACATTCATGGCTGCACTCATGGACGATCCTTCGCCGTTGAAGAACGGATCGTGATCTGTGAAAGCTGCGAAGCGCCCGATGAAAAGCGCACGTAAACGGGCTCTCCGCTGAGGGCCACTGCGAATCGACCGTCTGTCGCGCTCAGCGATTGCTGACGACCCAGGAAGTCGGTGACCATCAACTGTTCGGTGCCAACTTGCGGGATGACGAGTTCAGACCCGATGCTGCCTTTGGCCTGCCAGGCGACGATCGTGTTGGCGCGATCGTCCGTGAAGAGGAAGGCCTGTCCGGTTGCCGAAGTGCCCTGCTCGCCAAGCAGGCGCCGCGCGAAGCGCAGGTTGCCGAGTTCCGACGTCATCGTCTTGAACGCGCTGTAGGTAAGCCGTTGCGTCCGATCGTTGCGCGTCAGTCCCATGGGGCCGTCGACCGAGTCGTTCGATGAGAACCACAAGAATCCTTCGACGCCCGCCTCGGCGGCCAGGATGAAAGACCTGGGAATGTAGGCAGCCGCAATGCGCTCCGGCACGCTGCCTTTGACAGGGTTGGCGCCTTCTGCCACAGGCCAACCCATCTCGGTCACCCAAATCTCTAACGGGCGGCCTTGTCGCTCGAGCGCCGCTGCGCGCAGCCGGGTGAACGCAGACTGAAACGATCGTTCCGGATCGACTGCGACAAAAGGGCGCACCCAATCGGTGTCATGGGCAATCGCCGTGACCTCTGGAATGCCGGGTGTGTAAGGGTGAACCGTAAGTCCGTCCAGACGAGGGTCGAGCCCGCCTGCAAGCATCCAGTAATCGACAACCCACATGTCGTCGCCGGCGATTACCTTGACTGTCGGATCGATGGCTTTCACCTCTTTCACCGCGGCATTCACCATGCGCACGTAGTGATCGAGCCACGGCGATGGCGCTTTGCCTTGCCACTGACCGCCAAGCGCCTTGGCGAGGTGCGAGTTGTGCGGCTCGTTGCCTACTTCCAGCACGAAGCGCACGCCCTCCGCCTTGAGCAGCCGGGCAGCCTCTGCGGCAAAGCGACCGAATGCGGCGGGGTCGGAATCGCGGGCGACATCCGCAGCCGTCAGCGGCGTAGTCTTGCCATTGGAAAGGGTGAGGAGCGCGACCAGCCCGATGTCGTTGGCCCGGTAATAGGCCAGTTGCTTTCGCAGGTTGTCGGGCAGCGCGGCATAGCGTGGGGGCGATTGGCCCGGTGAAGGCTCCACGGCAGACCAACTGACATGCTCGCGCACCCATTTCACTTTGAGGTCGCCCAACATCGGCAAGGTGTCGAGCGACTGCCCCTGGAGGAACTTGACGCCGAGGCCGACGAAATCTCCGAAGGGGCGCGCAGTCTTTTCAGGCTCCGTGGCGGCGGTCGACGCCATCGCCCCCGCGAGCAAGACAGCGCCTGCCACCCACCGCGCAGCGCGACGCAATCCATCGGTACGCAAGTCGATGCTCTCTCTACGCATTGAAGTTCGATTCAGCGGCAATCCCTTGCTCGAGTACAGCCGGCGCAATGGAGTCGTTGGCAGCACCCGGATGCCGAATGTCCTGCACGTGGGTTGCCAATCCATATTCGAAGAGTTCGGCGAACGGACGAAGTTTTTTGGCCGAACCGGTCGTGTAGAACACGCGTCGGCGCAGCATGGCGCCGATGATCAGGCCGTGCAGGCGGCCCGTGATGATCCAGCGCGCACGACCATACGGTTCCATCAGACCGTGTTCGATCCCCTTTTGCGTGATCACCTCCACTGTCACAGGCAGTGCCTTGCGCACGAGCGCTTCAAAAGCTTCACAAAAGGGAAGCCCGAACTCGCTCCGGGAGTCATGCGACACGATGATCACGTGCTTCATCTCGAACCGTTCGAACAAAATCCGCAATACATCGAGGATCTCCTGCGGATCTTCGGTGCGGCCCTCGACCGAGTCGATACCCGGCGAAACGACGCAAGAAAATTCTTCGAGCAGGTGCGCATGAAAATCGAGGCGTCCTTTCAGGAACGCGAGGTCACCCGCCAGATTGACTTTTTCAGCGACTGCTGGAAAGTCCGCTTTCAGCGATTTCTCCGAGAGCTGATCGCGCACGCACACCTTGTCGCATGCAGAGAAGATATTGCCGAAAAGCCATCGGCGCCAAGGCGACTTGATGTGCGTCGCGCCCGAGCCGATGACCCGAACATTGCGTCCCGACATTCTTGCCAGCCACGACACGACGGTGGTGAACGAAAGCCATCCGATCGACACTTCGTTTCGGATCGCGTGACCACCGCCGATCCAGATCGAGGCATTGTTGCAGGCGCGAAATGCCAGAAACGGATGATCCCGCATGGAGATCACTTCGAATCCTTCTTTCTCGAATTCGCGGCGCACTTCGTCGCTCGGCCGCCGGTAGGGCAAGACCGACACGCGACCGCCGTCACGCGTGATGCGTCGCGCCGCAGCAAGAGAAAGCATCGCGTCTCCCAGGTTCACGAAATCCCCGGGAAGCACGGAAAAGTTGGTCTGAATGTGAGTGGACAATGAAAGTGCCTTGATAAATCCATGGGTTCGATGAGCAACCAGCAAACGTCTCGAGCTAGACGTTCAACGCCCTTTCTGGACTCATCTTTCCGCCGATCAAGTCTTTGATGGCCCGCATGTTTCCGAGCAGCCGCCCTCGCCTGTCGACCCAGGGTTCCGGTGAAAAACTGCGCAGGCCATTGGCAAGCATGTTTTTTCCGAGGTGCTTCAAAGCCAGGGGCCAACCCATCGTTCTCTTGCGCGCCAGATACACAGGGTTGGCAACTTGCGAGTAGCCAAGGCGTCCCCCCGGACTGCGACCTGTTCGTTTGGTGCCGAGGTGGACACCGCGCAGGCATGCGACCCGAACGATGTCGCCGTGCAATGCGAGCTGCCGCGAGAAGTCAACGTCTTCGAGCCAGGCGTACAGCGGCAGGCGCTCGTCGAAGCGAATGCCATGGTCACGCACCGTTTTCATGCGAACGGCCAGATTGCATCCGTAGCCGTTGTACGTCGATGTCATCGACTGCGCTTCGCTGTTGGGACCGGCTTCCTTCAAGAGCCGCAGTCCTTCTTCGTGAACGAGGCCAGGACCCAGTGCACCGTCGGCCAGCAATTTTCCGGTGGTCACGACCACATTCGGATTGGCGACGAACATCCTTTCGACTTCCGCAAGATAGTCATGCGATGGCAGAAAGTCGTCGTCGAAAAAGATCACGACATCGGCGTCGGTCGCATCGAGCAGCACATTGCGCTGCGGCGACGAGCCGACCGGCCCGCGGAGCACGCGCGCCGCGCCCGGGTACGCCTGCAAACAAGCAGGATCGAAATCCCGCTCCGTTGCCGGGCAGATCAGCAACTCGTCTGCCATGCGCGACTGGCCGGCAAGCAAGCCGATCGTTTCGGCAACGACCTCTCGACGCCCTGCTGTGGCGATGGCAATGGCGATCTTGAGAGACGGCATCACAGCGCACGACTCCTCAGCAGGCGATCGATGCGATGCGCAGGTGCCATGAGGCCTGTGTCGGCCAACGGTCGTCCGATCACGACTTCGAGCAAGCGACGCGCAGCCTTGTCCCAGGTGAACTTGGCGGCCTGCGCCCGTCCACGGCGCTTCATGTCTGCGCGCAGGACATCGTCGTCACGCAGCCGGACGATTTGCCTGACCCAGTGACCCGGATCATTCGCATCGGCCCACAGAGATGCGTCGCCGCAGACTTCGGGCAACGCACCGCAGGGGGCGACAACGGTCGGGCATCCGAGCGCCATCGCCTCCAGCGGCGGCAGGCCGAAACCCTCGGTGGTGGATGGAAAAGCCAGCGCCGTCGCGCGTTGAAGCAACCCGGCCAATTCTTCGTCGCTGACAAACCCGACGAACTGCACGTTGGGTGGTACGGCATGGCCTCGGCTCTCGAAGTCTTCTCGCTTTGCCGGGCCGAAGAGCACGAGTGTCATGTCGCTCAATTCAGGCGACTGGAATGCCTTCAAGAGCATTCCGATGTTCTTGTGCAGTTGAATGTTGGCGAGCGCAACGACATAGCGTTTGCCTGCAAGGCCCGCCGCGTCCACCCTTGCCGAATCTGGCACGAGGCGCAGCACATGGTCGCAGCCGTTGTAGACCACATGGATGCGCGCTGCGTCGGCTACGCCGTACTCATCCAGTTGCTTCCGGGAGAATCCAGAGACGGTCAGTAACGCCGTGTTGTGCTTGCCCAGACGCGGGAGCATCAACCGATACCAGGTCCGAAACAGGCGGGAGTAAGACGCAGGCGATGTGTAGACCTGCGCATCGTGGACCATGGTGAATGCGTCGCCATGCATGACCGGCCCCATGTTGCAAAGGCTGATCAGCGTGTCGCCTTTTGCGCGTCGAGGCAGCACGAGCTGTTCCCACAGCGCACCGTACACACGTCGCATCAGAGGCCTCATGTCGCTGGAGCCGTGATCGACTTCAACCCCTATTCGAGAAAGCGCGAGGTCGGTGCCTTGGCCCCCGGGCACGATCACACGGCACGGCATCGCGTTGGACAACGCCGGGTTTTCAGCGAACAGCGTGTCCAGCGCCACCAACAGTTCACGCGCCACGCGATATACGCCCGACCGGCTCGTAGAACGCTGCAGGAACTTGCCGTTGATCACCAGGCTGGGCATGGCCGCTCGCTCGATTCCGTTGCCAAGAGGCTGTGTTTCATTGAGGTTGCGTGCCATGAGACTCCATTGGGTTAGTCGAATGTTTGAAGCGGTTGCGAACGGTGTCGACCAGGTGTCGTTCCAGGCCGGCTGGCCGACCGGCGATCCACCAGGCCGCCATCACCATGAGCGCGTAGACGACCAGGTACAGCACTCCGACTGGGATTGCCTCCATCACCAGTTCGGGCAAGCTGGTAGCAGCCAGCAATCGGGGCTTGGCAAACCAGAGCACGGCGCCGGCCGGCAGCATGGCCACCAGGGGCCGCCACAACGCCATGACCTGTTGCACCGGTCCCGTGCCAATGAGGCGTCGGACGATGATCAGCGCGGTGACCGTGCCCGACAGCGTGGCGATGGCACTGCCCGCAATGGCGCCGGCAATGCCGAACTGCACCGCACCCAGCCAGACCAACGGCAGCCGCACCAGCAGTTCGACCACCGTGCGAACCGCCACCCAACGGGCACGGTTGAGGGTCATGGCCAGCGACCCCATCAGCACCGCCGGCAAACCGAGCAATGCCACCGCACTGAGCCAGCGCAGCCACTCCGCGGCCGGCACCCAGGCCGGCCCAAGCGCCACGCGCACCATCACCTCCGACCACAACAGCGGCACTCCCACGACCGGGATCATCACCAGCGCAATCGCGTGCGACAGCTGCAGATAGCGCGACCCCTGCTTGGCACCCGCCGAAGCGAGGGCCGTCATCGCAGGTCTGGCCAAGGGCGCGATCAGCGCCTGAAACGGGATCTCCGATATCTGCTTGCCCATGGCGTACTGACCGAACACGGCATTGGTCGTCAGCCGCGGCAGCATCAAGCGATCGATCTGCCAATTGAGTGCCGCACTCAATTGAGACAGAAAGTTCCAGCCGATCAAGCTGGAAAAATGCGACCAATGAACGAGCGTCAGTCGCAGCCGCAAGGGCGCGATGTAGTACGACAGCAGGGTCGACACCAGCGGGCCGCACACCGTCGCGGCTGCAATGGCCCAGTAACTGCGCGTGGTGACCGCAATAACAACGGAGACGGTGAACGCAACCGCCTTGCCCGTCAACTCCATTGCGGAGTCGGGCCGAAAGTTGAACGCACGTGCGTACTCGACCATTCGCGGGCTGACCAACCCACGCAGCGCCGGCGCGAGCGCCAGCACGGCCAGCAAGCTCGTGAGCCGCGGCTCATCGTTGAACGCTGCCAGCGGCCAGGCGAGCGCCAGAAGAATCAGTGCGATGACGATGCCGCGCAACAGGCTGAGGGTGAAGGCCGTATGCAACATGGCGGGCGTCAACGCGGGCAGTCGAATCAACGCTGCGGCCATCGGCAACTCGAACAGCGCTTCGACGATGAAGACCACGGCCATGGCCATCGCCACCAGGCCGAATTCCGCCGGCCCCAGAAACCGAGCCAGGCACAGTAGCATGGCCAGGTCGATGAGCTTGGCAATCAGCCGCGTGCCGACCGTCCAGGCTCCCGCGCCCACGGCCTTGCTGGCGATGTTGGGGGATTTAGTTGGCACGTGGCTCCCTCATGCGGCCGAGCCGTGGCGCCCTGGAGATCGCAGGCCGCCCCACGCCCTGAAGCGCTCCGCCCGCTATCGCTGCGGCCATGCCATAGAGAAAGGCGTTGTACAAGCCGAAGTCGGGTGTCGTCCCAATCGTCAAGCTGGTGAAGAACGGAGGCAGGTACGACCACCGCACTGCCGACAACACGGCCTGCCCTTTGGCATCGCCCTTACGCGCCCGTCGCATCAACACGGTTTGCGCGACGAACAGAAAGTAGAACGCCGCGCCCAGCACGCCCGTGTTGCTCGCAAGTGCCACGGCAAAATTGGACGCGCGAGTGCCACCCAAGCCGACGCCGAGCTCGTACGTCGCAAACAAGGAATTGAGCGAAACCCGGGTCCACATACCGCGTTCTTCGAACGAGCTGCTGGCCGACTTCTGCAAAACCATCGCGTCGAACATTTCGACCATCGGGTTGAACACCTTGGGCACAACGAGCACGGCCAGCAACAAGATGCCGGCCACCGCAGCACCCAACCAGAATTCGCCCGAGATGCCACGACGGAGGTAGGGATTGCGACCGGCTGCGACGAGGCGCCATGACCACTCGGCCGCTGCGGCGGCACCAAAAAGCCCAAGCCCGAGATAGGCAGCCGACGACGTCGACAACCAGATCAAGAGCAGCAACAAGCCCATCAAGACAGGCACACCCCGGTCTCGAAGCAGGCCCGCGGGCATCGCGCGCCGAAAGAAATACAGCGACACCAGAAAACTCAGCGCCAGCGTGCCGAATGCGGAGGCTTCCGGCATCAAGCCGACCACGCGCTTGCCGCCGAGCACTTCGTCTTCGATCAGCAATGCGTAGCTGGCGGTGCGAAAGACTTCGAGCACCGATTCGAGCCCGGTCGACTGCGCCATGTAGTCGAGAAAGCCGGTGACCACGGCCACTGCGGCGCCAAAGCAAAGGGCGGTCAACGCGTGCCGCCGCATCGGCTCCGACCGCAACAGGCTGGCGAATGCAAAAACGCTCAACACCGAAATGCTGATGTACACGAACTGCGAAATGTTTTGGGTGGTGGGAACCAGCAACACCGAGTCGGCCAGGTCGCCGAAGCGGACCGGCACCACCTGCACGACGCCCGCAAAAAGTCGCGGCATGAATACGGT
>CAXTCC010000172.1:2777-8746 GCA_964242015.1 uncultured Variovorax sp. | reverse complement strand
GCGCCCTGGTCTTGCGCCGAGCGCAGCGCGCTGGTGGTCTCTTGCGGGCTCAGCTTGTTGTCGATGCCGATGACCTCGAACTTCACGCCCGACAGGTTCTTCTTGTTGAACTCTTCCGCCAGGTACTGCGTGGTCTTCAGCTGGTTGGTGCCGACCGCTGCCATCAGGCCGGACAACGGATCGAGCCATGCGATCTTCACCGTTTCGCCCTGCTGGGCGAACGAGGCGGTGGCAGCGGCCAGCATGGCACCGGCGGCGATGGTTTTCTTCGCGAACTTCATTGTCTTGTCTCCGTTGTTGTCGAAAAAATGCCGCGCGTACCGATGGCCACGCGCCCCTGGAAAAAAGGACGCCGAAGCGCCCTTTGAAGACCTAATCACCTCACGCCGTAGGCAGCTTGTAGTCCTTCAACTGCTCGCGCAATTTGGTTTTCAGAATCTTGCCGGTGGCACCCAGCGGAATGGCGTCGATGAACACCACGTCGTCGGGGATCTGCCACTTGGCGGTCTTGCCCTCGTAGAACTTGAGCAGCTCGTCGCGCGTGACTTCGCCACCGGGCTTCTTGACCACGACGACGATCGGCCGCTCGTCCCACTTCGGATGCGCCACGCCCACGCAGGCCGCCATCGCGATGGCCGGGTGCGCGACGGCGATGTTCTCGATGTCGATCGAGCTGATCCATTCGCCGCCGGACTTGATGACGTCCTTGCTGCGGTCGGTGATCTGCAGGTAGCCGTCGGCGTCGATGGTGGCGACGTCGCCGGTCGGGAACCAGCCGCGGCCCTGCGCGTCGGGGATCAGCGGATCGCCGCCCTCGCCCTTGAAGTATTCCTTGACGATCCACGGCCCCTTGACCAGCAGGTCGCCGTAGGCCTTGCCGTCCCACGGCAGTTCCTTGCCTTCGCCGTCGACGATCTTCATGTCGACGCCGAAGATCGCGCGGCCCTGCTTCATGCGGATGAGCGTCTGCGCTTCGGGCGGCAGCGAAAGGTGCTTGTTCTTCAGCGTGCACAGCGTGCCGAGCGGGCTCATCTCGGTCATGCCCCAGGCGTGCAGCACCTCGACGTTGTACTGCTGCTGAAACGCCTTGATCATGGCCGGCGGACAGGCCGAACCACCGATCACCGTGCGGTTCAGCTTCGAGAACTTGAGATCGTTGGTCTGCATGTGACCCAACATCATCTGCCAGACCGTCGGCACGCCTGCCGCGAAGGTCACGCCTTCGGATTCGATCAGCTCGAAGATGGATTTGCCGTCCATCGCCGGCCCAGGGAACACCAGCTTGGCGCCGACCAGTGCCGCCGAATACGGAATGCCCCAGGCGTTGACGTGGAACATCGGCACCACCGGCAGCACCGAGTCGCGCGCCGAGATGCACATGACGTCGGGCAGCGATGCGGCATACGCGTGCAGGATGGTGGAGCGATGGCTGTAGAGCGCCGCCTTCGGATTGCCCGTGGTGCCGCTCGTGTAGCACATGCTCGACGCCGAGTTTTCGTCGAAGGTCGGCCAGTCGTACGCGGTCGAGTGGGTGCCCATCCATGCTTCGTAGCTGACCAGATTGGGAATGCCGGTGTCGGCCGGCAGCTTGTCGGCGTCGCACAGCGCGACGTATTTCTTGATGGCCGGGCAACGCGCGTGCACCGCCTGCACCAGCGGCAGGAAGGTCATGTCGAAACAGAGGATCTGGTCTTCGGCGTGGTTGGCGATCCAGGCGATCTGGTCGGGATGCAGGCGTGGGTTGATGGTGTGCAACACGCGGCCGGTGCCGCTCACGCCGTAATACAGCTCCAGGTGGCGATACCCGTTCCACGCCAGCGTGGCGACGCGGTCGCTGAAGATCAGTTGCTCTTCGTCCAGTGCGTTGGCGACCTGGCGCGAGCGTGCGGCGATCTGGCTCCAGGTGCTGCGATGAATGTCTCCTTCGACCCGGCGAGAAACGATTTCTGCGTCGCCGTGATGGCGCTCGGCAAATTCGATCAGCGAGGAGATCGAAAGCGGTTGGTCTTGCATCAAACCCAGCATGGGGAATTCCTTAAAACAAAAAGCAGCGAAAAAGCGATGCGGGAGTATTGCGCAGTGCAGCACTGCGCCGAATGGGGAATGCCCCATGTCGCGTCGCGGGGCGCACGGAGCACATGGATTTGCTCAGGTCCGTGCGGCGCGTGCGGCCTTTTCAAGTGCCGGACAATCGCGGGCATGACTTTGTCTTCCATTGCCGAGTCGGCTGTCGCTTCCGCGGTCGATCGGGCCGAATCTTCCGCGCCGGAACACGGCCTGCACTTCGACAACCGTTTCGCCGCGCTCGGCCCGGCCTTCTTCACCCGGCTGCAGCCGACACCCCTGCCCGATCCGTACTGGGTCGGCCGCAGCGACGCGACGGCGCGGCTGCTGGGGCTCGACGCCGACTGGTTCGCTTCCGACGCTGCCCTCGAGGTGCTGACCGGCAACGCGCTCCTCCCCGGCATGGCGCCGCTGGCGAGCGTGTACAGCGGCCATCAGTTCGGCGTCTGGGCCGGCCAGCTCGGTGACGGGCGCGCGATCCTGCTCGGCGAAACCGCTGCTGCCAGCCCTGAAGCGTCCGGACTGGAGCTCCAACTGAAGGGCGCCGGTCGCACGCCCTACTCCCGCATGGGCGACGGCCGGGCCGTGCTGCGCTCCAGCATTCGCGAGTTTTTGTGCAGCGAGGCGATGCACGGCCTCGGCATCCCGACCACGCGAGCGCTCAGCGTGACCGGCTCCGATGCGCGGGTGCGGCGCGAAGAAATGGAAACCGCCGCCGTGGTCGCGCGCGTGGCGCCGAGCTTCATCCGCTTCGGCCATTTCGAGCACTTCGCGGCAAACCAGAAAGAAGGCGAACTGCGGACGCTGGCCGACTTCGTCATCGACAACTTCTATCCGGGCTGCCGCACGACCGATCGCTTCGACGGCAACGCGTACGCTGCATTCCTCGAAACGGTGAGCGAGCGCACGGCCGCATTGATGGCGCAATGGCAGGCGGTCGGCTTTTGCCACGGCGTGATGAACACCGACAACATGAGCATCCTCGGGCTCACCATCGACTACGGGCCGTTCCAGTTTCTCGACGGCTTCGATCCGAATCACATCTGCAACCACAGCGACACCGCCGGCCGCTACGCCTTCAATCAGCAACCGAACGTCGCTTACTGGAATTTGTTTTGCCTGGCGCAGGCGCTGCTTCCGCTCATCGGCGACCAGGAGGTCGCAGTGGCAGCACTCGAGTCGTACAAGGCGGTGTTTCCGCGGGAGTTCGAAGCGCGGATGCGGGCCAAACTCGGGCTCGAAGGACTGTCGGATGCAGCTGAAGGCGATCGCGCGCTGATCGAAGGCGTGCTGAAATTGCTGGCCGCGGAAAAGGTCGACTGGACGATCTTCTGGCGCCGCCTGTCGCACCACGTCGACGCCGCAGGGGGCGACGGAGCTTCCACCGCCCTTGCCGAGCCGGTACGCGACCTTTTCATCGACCGGGCCGGCTTCGATGCGTGGCTGCTATCATTTTCAGAGCGCCATGCCGGCGTTGCGCCGGATGCTGCGGCTCGGCTGATGCTTGCGACGAACCCCAAGTTCGTGCTGCGGAACCACCTGGGGCAGCAGGCGATCGAGTTGGCGCAAGGCACTCCATCCAGTGCCGCCAAGGACTTCACCGGCGTCGACCGCTTGCTGAAACTGCTTGAAACCCCATTTGAAGAACATCCCGGCTTCGACCAATATGCCGGTTTCCCGCCCGACTGGGCTTCCTCCATCGAAATCAGCTGCTCCTCATGACCACACCCGTCCAGAAAACCGACGCCGAATGGAAGGCCATCCTTGCCGAGAAGGGCGCCGAGCCGGTCGCCTTCGAGGTCACGCGCCACGCGGCCACCGAACGGCCCTACACCGGCAAGTACGAAGCCGAATGGGCCGACGGCACCTACCACTGCATCTGCTGCGGCGCCAAGCTGTTCGAAGCGGGCAAGAAGTTCGACGCCGGCTGCGGCTGGCCCAGCTTTTCCGAAGAAGCGGTGCCGGGCGCGATCAAGAACATCGTCGACCGTTCGCACGGCATGACGCGCACCGAGAACGTCTGCGCCAATTGCGGTGCCCACCTCGGCCACGTCTTCCCCGACGGCCCGACCGACACCGGCCTGCGCTACTGCATGAACTCGGCGTCGCTGGATTTTCAGAAGAAGCCTGAATGAAGTTCGTCATCGACTTTTTTCCGATCCTGCTGTTTTTCGTCGCGTACAAGCTCGCCGACATCTACACCGCGACCGCCGTGCTGATGGGCGCGACCGCGCTGCAGATGCTCATCGTCTACTTCAGGGAGGGAAAGCTCCAGACGATGCAGAAGGCCACGCTGGTGCTCATCCTGCTGTTCGGCACGCTGACGCTGGTGCTGCACGACGATCGCTTCATCAAGTGGAAGCCGACGGTCTTGTACTCGGCCATGGCGGTCGCGCTGGCCATCGCTTACTGGGTGGCCAAGAAGAACTTCTTGCAGATGATGCTGGGTCAGCAGCTGCAATTGCCCGACCGCATCTGGACGCACCTGAACATCGCGTGGATCTGCTATTGCCTCTTCATGGCGGCCATCAACGGCTACGTGGCGGCGTATTTCACGACGGAGGCCTGGGTCAATTTCAAGCTATGGGGCTATGTGTTCCCGATCGCGTTTTTGATCGCGCAAGGCCTCTACATTTCGCCGCATCTGAAGTCGGACGAGCCGACCGCATGAACACCGGCATGAAGACCGGCACGCACACGGCATCGACTTCGGCTGCGTTGCCGACCACCGCAGCGCTCGAAGCGACGCTGCGTGAGGCGCTTCGCCCGACGTCGCTCGAAGTCATCGACGAAAGCGCTTCGCACGCCGGCCATTCCGGCGCCAACGTCGAAGGCTACGGAACGCATTTCAGGGTGCGCATCGCCTCCCCTTTGTTCGACGGAAAGCCCCGCATCGCGCGCCATCGCCTTGTGTATGATGCGCTGCAGATTTTTATCGCACAGGGCCTTCACGCCATTGCCATCGAGACCCTTTGAGGTCCTCACTTCTCCCCCCTCTTCCCCACATGAAAAAACAAATCCTGCAGGCCGTTGCGGCCGCTGTGCTTATCGGCACGGTGTCTTTCGCGGCGCTGGCGCAGAACGCCGCCATCGTCAACGGCAAGGCCGTGCCCAAAGCCCGCATGGACATGCTGGCGCAGCAACTGGCAGCGGCGGGCCGCCCCGTCACCCCTGAAATGCAGCCGCAGCTTCGCGAGGAAGTCATCACCCGCGAGGTGTTCATGCAGGAGGCCGAGAAGCAGGGCCTGGGCGCGACCGACGACTACAAGGCGCAGCTCGAACTGGCGCGCCAGGCGATCATGATTCGCCAGCTGTTCGAGAACTTCAAGAAGACGCACCCGGTGACGGACGCTGAAGTACAGGCCGAGTACGACAAGTTCGTCGCGGCCAACGGCGGCAAGGAATACAAGGCGCGGCACATCCTGGTCGAAACCAAGGAACAGGCCGACAAGATCCTGGCCGACCTCAAGAAGGGCGGCAAGTTCGAAGACATCGCCAAGAAGCAGAGCAAGGACCCCGGATCGGGCGCGAACGGCGGCGACCTCGACTGGGCCAATCCGGGCAGCTTCGTCCCCGAGTTCTCGGAAGCGCTGATCGCGCTCAAGAAGGGCGAAACGACGCCAGCGCCGATCAAGTCGCAGTTCGGTTATCACATCATCCGGCTCGACGATGTGCGCCAGGCGCAGCTGCCCAAGGTCGAAGAGGTGAAGCCGCAGATCACGCAGCAGTTGCAGCAGCAGCGCCTGCAGAAGTACCAGGAAGATCTGCGCGCGGCCGCCAAGGTCGAGTAAGCATCAACGAGTGCCTCGGCACAACGAAAAAGCGGCCCGATGGCCGCTTTTTTCATGGGGCGCTTATCCGAGCGCTTATCCGGGCGCTCACCCGACCCATTTGCGCGCGTTGCG
>CAXTCC010000172.1:0-2677 GCA_964242015.1 uncultured Variovorax sp. | reverse complement strand
GCGCTTATCCGAGCGCTTATCCGGGCGCTCACCCGACCCATTTGCGCGCGTTGCGCCACAGTTGCGACCACGGGCTCAACACGCTTCGGTCGCCCGACGTCCAGCTCATCTGCACGTTGCGCGAGACGCGCTCCGGGTGCGGCATCACGGCCGTGAAGCGCCCGTCGGCGGTCGTCACCGCCGTCAGTCCGCCGGCGCTGCCGTTCGGGTTGAACGGGTACTGCTCGGTCGGCTGGCCGTGGTTGTCGACGAATCGCATCGATGCGATGGCTTTGGCCGCATCGCCGCGGTGCTTGAAATTGGCGTAGCCCTCGCCATGCGCGACGGCGATCGGCAGCCTGGCGCCCGCCATGCCGGTGAAGAACAGGCTCGGCGATTCGAGCACCTCGACCATCGACAGGCGGGCTTCGAACCGTTCGCTCTGGTTGGTCGTGAAGCGCGGCCACGCTTCGGCGCCGGGAATGATGTCGGCCAGCTCGGCGAACATCTGGCAGCCGTTGCATACGCCCAGCCCGAAGGTGTCGGCACGACCGAAGAACGACTGGAACTGCGCCGACAGTTTCGGGTTGAAGGTGATGCTGCGTGCCCAGCCGATGCCGGCACCCAGCGTGTCGCCGTAGCTGAATCCACCGCACGCCACCACGCCCTTGAAGTCCGCCAGGTCGGCGCGGCCGGTCTGCAGGTCGGTCATGTGAATGTCGAACGCCTCGAAGCCGGCTTCGGTGAAGGCGTAGGCCATCTCGACGTGCGAGTTGACGCCTTGCTCGCGGAGGATGGCGACTTTGGGGCGGGTCTTGAGGTACGCGGGTGCGTTAACGCCACTGCCCTCACCCCGACCGTCTGCTGGAGGGAGAGGGGGTAACTCGATATGCAAACCGGGGTCTTGCGGGTCGCCGGCGGCGGCGTGCTCGGCGTCAGCACAGGCGGGGTTGTCGCGCTCGCGGGCGATCTTCCAGCTGACGGCATCCCACACCTGATGCAGGTCGTACAGGCTCGCGCTGAAGACCGACTTGGCATCGCGCCAGACCTCGAGCTTGCCTTTGCCGACGTCCATCGTCGATGCGGCCGGACGCGTCTTGCCGACGAAATGGCTGTGCGCGCTCAGGCCGTGCTTGCGCAGCAGCTGCATGACCTCGTTGCGCTCGGCCGTGCGGACCTGCAGCAGCATGCCGAGCTCTTCGTTGAAGAGTGCCTTGAGCGTCAGCTCTTCGCGCCGCGCACTGACTTGCGTCGCCCAGTTCTTGGCGTCGCCGGTCTCCATGCGACTGTCAGAGATGCCGTCGCCTTCGGTGACCAGCATGTCGACGTTGAGCGCGACACCGACGTGGCCGGCGAACGCCATTTCGCAGGCAGCGGCGAACAGGCCGCCGTCGCTGCGGTCGTGCATCGCGAGGATCTTGCCCTCGGCGCGCAAGGCGTTGACCGCCGTGACGAGGGACACGAGTTGCGCCGGATCGTCCAGATCGGGCACCACGTCGCCGCTCTGGCCGAGCGTCTGCGACAGGATGCTGCCGGCCATGCGGTGTTGTCCGCGCCCGAGATCGATGAGCACCAGCGTGGTGTCGGCCTCCGTGGCGTCGAGCTGCGGCGTCAACGTGCCGCGCACGTCGGCCAGCGTCGCGAAGGCGGTGACGATCAGGCTCACGGGCGAGGTGACCTTTTTCTTGTCGCTGCCGTCTTGCCATTGGGTGCGCATCGACAGCGAATCCTTGCCGACCGGGATCGACACACCGAGCGCCGGGCACAGCTCGAGTCCGACCGCTTTCACGGTCTCGTACAGCGCGGCGTCTTCGCCGGGCTCGCCGCAGGCGGCCATCCAGTTGGCGGACAGCTTGACGCGAGACAGCTCGATCGGCGCCGCCAGCAGATTGGTGATCGCCTCGCCGACTGCCATGCGGCCGGAAGCCGGCGCATCGTAGGCGGCCAGCGGCGTGCGCTCGCCCATGCTCATCGCCTCGCCGGCGAAGCCCTTGTAGTCGGCCAGCGTGACCGCGCAATCGGCGACGGGCACTTGCCACGGACCGACCATCTGGTCGCGATGCGTCAGGCCGCCGACGGTCCGGTCGCCGATGGTGATGAGGAAGCGCTTGGACGCGACGGTCGGGTGCGAGAGCACGTCGATCGCGGCTTTTTGCAGTGCGACACCGGTGAGGTCGAGCGGCTTGAAGGTGCGGGCGACGGACCGGACGTCGCGGTGCATCTTGGGGGGCTTGCCGAGGAGGACGTCCATCGGCATGTCGACCGGCTGGCTGTCCGCGCCTTCGTCGGCCACGAGCAGCTGCCGCGCTTCCGTCGCCACCCCCACCACCGAAAACGGGCACCGTTCCCGCTCGCAAAACGCCTCGAACACCGCCAGCGATTCCGGCGCGATCGCCAGCACGTAGCGCTCCTGGCTCTCGTTGCACCAGATCTCTTTCGGCGCCATGCCGGACTCTTCGAGCGGTACGGCGCGCAGGTCGAAGCGCGCGCCGCGACCGGCATCGTTGGTCAGTTCCGGGAACGCATTGCTCAGGCCGCCGGCGCCGACGTCGTGGATCGCCAGGATCGGGTTGGCCGTGCCTTGCTGCCAGCAATGGTTGATGACCTCCTGCGCGCGGCGTTCGATCTCGGGGTTGCCGCGCTGTACCGAGTCGAAGTCGAGCTCGGCCGCATTGGCGCCCGTCGCCATCGAGCTGGC
>CAXTCC010000171.1:5331-8931 GCA_964242015.1 uncultured Variovorax sp. | reverse complement strand
ACAGGTTCTTCGGATCGACCGGCTGCGGCACCAGCTCGATGACCTCTCCCATGCCGAACTCGGCCGCGGTGTCTCGCATGAATTGCAAGGCCGCGAAGTCCTCGAGCGCGAAGCCGACCGAGTCGAACACCGTCACTTCGGCATCGCTCGTGCGGCCCGGCCGTTGGCCCGCCAACACCTGCCAGAACTCGGTCACCGCGAAGTCGGCGGGCATCTGCTGGATCTCCCCTTCGATGCGCGACTGCGGCTCGAACTCGACGAACACCGATGCGCCGTCGAGCACGCGGCGGTCGAGCTCGGTCTTGCCGGGGCAGTCGCCGCCCACCGCGTTGACGTGCATGCCGGGTTCGATCATGTCGGGCGTGAGGATGGTCGCGTTGGCCTTGTCGGCGGTCACGGTGGTCACGATGTCTGCGCCGCGCACCGCCTCGGCCGTGCTGTCGCAGATGCGGACCTGGAGTCCCAGGCCCACAAGGTTGTTCGCGAGCTTGGCGCTGGCCGCAGCGTCGATGTCGAACAGCCGCAGTTCACGAATGCCGACGAGGTCGCGAAACGCGATCGCCTGGAACTCGCTCTGCGCGCCGTTGCCGATGAGCGCCATCACGCGGCTGCGCGGGCGGGCGAGGGCACGCGCTGCGACGGCCGACATCGCGGCCGTGCGGATCGCGGTGGTCAGGGTCAGCTCCGACAGCAGGCGCGGCGCGCCGGTGGCGACGTCTGCGAGCACGCCGAAGGCCATGACGGTCGGCAGGCCGTGGCGGTGGTTGGTCGGATGGCCGTTCACGTACTTGAAGGCGAACTGCGATGCATCGGCGATGGGCATCAGCTCGATCACGCCGACATCCGAATGCGCGGACACGCGGGCGCTCTTGTCGAAGTCGTTCCAGCGCAGGAACTCGCGCTCGATGCGTGCTGCGATGCCGGCGATGCAGGCCGACAAGCCCTTGCGCTGCACCAGGCGGAGCATCTCCGGGGCACTGATGTAGAGGGTGGTGGGGTAACGGCTGAGGCGGTGGCTGGTGGTCATGCAACCAGTGTCGCCAAAGGCTGCGTCAAGCGGAAGCGCAAGAGATGCAGCGTTCTGTACGCTCCGCTGCCGAAAAGGCAGCGTCAGCTGGCACTTTGGCCACTACACGCGTTGCGCTTCGTACACCAGCACCGCTGCGGCGAGATCTTCGAGCGCGGTACCGACCGACTTGAACACGGTCCGCTCCGATGCATCGATTCGACCCGGTCTCTGGCCCGCGACGAGCTGGGCCAGCGTGGCCTTCACGTCGGCCGCCTGAAACACCCCGCGCTCCATCGGACCCAGCAGGTCGCCGCTCTTCTGCAGTGCCTCTTCGGTGTCGACGAAGACGCTCGCGCCGGCAAAGCACGCGTCGTCGGTCTCGCGCATCGCGGGCGTGAAGCTGCCGATCAGATCCAGATGACTGCCAGGCGCCAGCCATTGGCCGAGCACCACTGGCGACGTGGCCAAGGTGGCGCAACTCACGATGTCGGCCTGGGCGACGGCGGTGGCGAGGTCGGATGAAATTGCCGCGTCGATGCCCGCATCGCGTAGCTCCTGCACCAGCGCAGAGGCCTGGGCCGGCGACCGCGCCCAGACGGTGATGCGATCGATGCCGCGCACGGCGCGGTAAGCCTCGGGCAGCCAGCGCGCGACCTTGCCGGCGCCGACCACCAGCAGATGGCGAGCGTCTTCGCGTGCCAAGAAGGAGGCCGCCAGCGCCGACGCGGCCGCGGTGCGCCGTGTCGTGATCTGGTCGCCGTCGATCAAGGCCAGCGGCACGCCGGTCGGCGCATCGTGCAGCAGGTAACTGGCGTGCAACCCGGGCCGACCGAGTGCGGCGTTGCCGGGCGCGATGTTGACGATCTTGACGCCGTAGTAGCGCGCGTTCCACGCCGGCATGACGAGCGAGGTCATGCCCGACGGTCGGTCCGGCGCGCTGGGTGCCACCTGGTGGACATGGCGCCGCGGCACTTCGCAGTCCGCGATGAACGCGTGACGCAAGGCCTCGATCAGCAGGGGGAACGGCAGCGCCTGGCGCGTTGTCGCGGTATCGATCATCGTCATTGGCATCGCGCCATCATCGCCGCTCGCGCTGGCGAGCTCACACCAGCGACAAGCTGGCGCACTTCATGCATGCAGTCCGTGATGTGCACAAAACAAAGTGTTTTGTGCACAATCATGGCGCCTTCGCCCCGCGATGGGACGGCGCCGCTCACCAACCAGGGGCCCGGGCGGGCCAGAGGATTGCGACATGGATGTCAATCAAGCGAAGCGACACGGCCTGAGCCGTCGGCAACTCATCGGTGCGGCGGCGGCCAGTTCGGTGGCGCTGCCTTTCTGGAGCCGCGCGCAAGGCAAGGGCAAGGAGATCGTGGTCGGCGGCGCTGGCGGCCACAAGGCGTTTCTCGACGCGTTGCTGCCGGTGTTCGAGAAGCAGACCGGCTGCAAGGTGATCTTCGAAGGCACGCGCTCGCTGGTGAACCTGGAGAAGATGGTCAACAACAAGTCGCGCCCCTACATGTCTGTGGTGTTGATGGACGACCCGGTCATGATCCCGGCCGTCAAGGAAGGGGTGCTGGCCAAGCTGACCGCCGCCGACATCCCGAGCCTCGCCAAGCTCAAGCCCGGCATGATTCACATGGACGGCATGTGGGCCAACTACATGCAGTCGATGACCGGCGTGGCCGTCAACAGCGGCAAGCTGAAGGCGGTGCCTTCGTACCAGGCGCTGTGGGAGCCGGCGATGAAGGGCAAGGTCATCATCCCGTCGCTGCAGAACACCGAGGGCCTGTCGATGTTCCTCATCGCGGCCATGCTGGAAACCGGCAAACCGATGAAGGATGCGCAGTACCAGCCCGAGGCCGCCTTCAAGAAGCTCAAGGCGCTCAAGCCCAACCTGCTGACCGTCTACACGCAGCTGCCGCAGGCGCTCAACCTGCTGGAGCAGGGCGAGGCCAGCGCCATCGCCGGCATGATCGGTTCCAACGCGATCGATCGCAAGGCCAAGGGTGCGCCGGTCGAGTTCCTGCTGCCGAAAGAGGGCGGCATGATCATGCCCAACGGCATCGCCAAGGTGAAGGACGGCCCGGAGCCGGCGATGGCCAACGCCTTCATCGAAGCCATGCTCGGCGCCTGGCAAAAGCAGATCACCGAGGTCTCGGCCGCGCTGCCGGCCAACACGTCCGTCGAGGCGCCGGCCGGCCTGCCCAAGGGCGAACTCTTCATCCCCGACTGGGCCTACATCAGCGAGAACCGCAAGAGCTGGGTCGAGCGCTGGGATCGCGAGATGGCGCTGTGAGCGCGCTGCGTCTTTCGGGCATCGCCAAGCACTACGGCGCGACGGCCGTGGTCGACGGGCTCGACCTGTCGGTGGAATCGGGCGAGTTCGTCTCGCTGCTGGGCCCGTCGGGCTGCGGCAAGACCACGCTGCTGCGCATCATCGCGGGGCTGGCCGAGGCCGATGCCGGCACCGTGCGCATCGGCGACCAGGACGTGACCGCGCTGCCGGCGCACCAGCGCAACGTCGGCGTGGTGTTCCAGAGCTACGCGCTGTTCCCGCACCTGACGGTCGGCGAGAACATCGCCTTCGG
>CAXTCC010000171.1:4100-5231 GCA_964242015.1 uncultured Variovorax sp. | reverse complement strand
TCAGCATCCTGGCCGAAACGCCCGCGCACGAATCGGCGGCGCCCCATCCGGGCGACGAGTTGACGCTGTCGTGGGCGGTCGGGGACACGCTGGTGTTCCCGGCGGCAGCCGCCGCTCACTGAAGGAGAAAGCCGATGGCCTCGACCCTCGTTGCGACCGTTCCGATGCCCGCAGTCCGCGCGCCGCGTTCGCGCGTCGCGTGGCTCGCCTTGCCCGGCGCGGGCTACCTGCTGCTGGTGTTCGCACTGCCGCTGTTGCTGTTGCTTTCGACCAGCCTTCGCACCGAAGACGGCGCCTTCACGCTGCAGGGCTACGCCACCTTTTTCGGCGATGGCTACAACGCGGTGGTGGTGTGGAACACGCTGAAGATCGCCTGCATCGTGACCGGCCTGTGCCTGCTCATCGGCTACCCGGTCGGCTTCGCGATGGCGCGTGCGTCGACCGGCGTGCAGGGCCTGATGTTCCTCGCGCTCATCTTGCCGCTGTCGGTCGGCGTCATCGTCAAGGCCTTCGCCTGGACCATCCTGCTGCGCAGCAACGGGCCGCTGAACCAGATGCTGATGTCGCTCGGCCTCGTCGACGAGCCGCTCAAGCTGCTCTTCAACGAGCGCGGGCTGGTCATCGCCGCGGTGCACGTGTTCCTGCCGTTCATGGTGCTGCCGATCTTCACGGTGGCACGGCAGATCGACTCGCGTCTGCCCGAGGCGGCGGCCACGCTGGGGGCTGCGCCGTTCATGGTGTTTCGCAGCGTGGTGTGGCCGTTGTCGCTGCCGGGCGTGGTGACGGGTTGCGCCTTCGTGTTCGCGATGGCGGTGTCGATGTACGTCATTCCGTCGCTGTTGATCGGCGATCGCTATCAGACGCTGCCGGCGCAGATGGCGCGTGCCTACCTCTTCATGCGCGACCGGCAGGCCGGCTCGACCATGGCGGTCGTGCTGCTGGCGATCGCGGTGATCGTGGTAGTCGGCAGCACGGTGCTGACGCGGCGTTTGCAGGCGCGGGCGGCGACTGCGGGAGCCGAAGCATGAACGCCGTCTCGTTGCGCCGCTGGGGCGGCAACCTGCTGCTCATCGCCACCGCCATCTTCATGCTCGCACCGTTGATCGTCGTGGTGCTCGTGTCGTTCAGCGC
>CAXTCC010000171.1:0-4000 GCA_964242015.1 uncultured Variovorax sp. | reverse complement strand
TGCCGTACGTCACGCGCACGGTGCACGCCAGCCTGGCGCTGTTCGACATGCGGCTGATCGACGCGGCTCAGACACTCGGCCTGTCTCGGCCGCGGGCCTTGATGCAGGTGATGGTGCCGTCGCTGGCGCCGGCGTTCCTGACGTCGGGCCTGTTCGCGTTCCTGGCGTCGATGGACAACTATCCGATCTCCATCTTCCTGACCGACGCACGCAGCAAGACCTTGCCGATCGAGATCCTGCATTCGCTGGAAGAGTCGCCCGACCCGACCATCGCCGCCATCTCGGCCTGCCTGATCCTGCTGGCGATCGTGGTGCTGTTCGCGGCCGAACGCATGGTCGGCATGCGACGGCTGGCGCAGTTCTGAGCACGACATGACATCCGTTGCATCCAGCTCCAGTGCCCGCGACTTCATCGGCTACGGTCGCGACCTGCCGGCGGTACGCTGGCCGGGCGAGGCGCGCGTCGCCGTCTCCTTCGTCGTCAACTTCGAGGAGGGCGGCGAGTTCTCGATGACCGACGGCGACGACCGCAACGAAGCGGTCTACGAAGTGATCGATCCGCAGCCTCAGCCCGACCCGTGCATCGACAGCCACTTCGAATACGGCACACGCGTCGGCTACTGGCGCATCGCCGAATGCTTCGATTCGCACCGCGTGCCTTTCACGTTGAGCGCTTGCGGCCGCGCGGTGGAGCGCTCGCCCTGGCTGGCGCAGCACGCGATCGGGGCGGGTCACGAAGTCTCTGCGCATGGCTGGCGCTGGGAGAAAGGCATCGGCATGTCGATCGCGCAGGAGCGCGAAAACATCGTTCGCACCCGCGACACCATCGCCGCCGTCACCGGCAGGGCGCCGGTCGGATGGCACACGCGCTCCAGCGCCACGCCCCACACCCGGCGCTTGCTGATGGAACATGGCTTCCTGTACGACAGCGATGCGTACAACGACGACACGCCGTACCGGTTGCAGGTCGACGGCCGACCGCATCTGGTGCTGCCCTATGCCTTCGATACCAACGACATGCAGTTCCAGAACACGCAGCGTTTCGACACCGGCAGCGCCTTCGCCGACTACGTGTGCGCGGCCTACGACTGTCTATGGCGCGAGGGCGCGACACGGCCGCGCATGCTGTCGATCGGCCTGCACCTGCGCATGATCTCGCGGCCCGGCCGCATCGGCGCGCTCGAGCGCATCCTGCAGCACCTGCACGACAAGGGCGGCGCCTGGGTCGCGACGCGCGAGCAGATCGCGCGCCACTGGCTCGCCGCCACCGCATAGCGGTCTCTCGAATGTCGATTAAAAGAATGGAATGAGAGAGACCGAAGACGCGATCTACGACACCCTGTCGAGTGCCCTGCTGAGCGGCCGGCTGACGGCCGGCACGCCGCTGCGCGAAACCGCGCTGGCGGAGGTGTTCGGTACCAGCCGCGAGCGCATTCGCAAGATCCTGCAGCGCCTGGGCACCAACCGCCTGATCGAGATGGTGCCGAACCGTGGTGCCTTCGTCGGGGCGCCTTCGCTGGAGCAGGCGCGCGATGTGTACGAGGCGCGCCGCATTCTCGAAGGCGGCATCGTGAGCCACCTGGCGCCGACGCTCGGCACCGAAGGCACCGCCAGGCTCAAGGCGCACATCAAGCTCGAAGAGCGCGCGATGAAGGAAGACGACCGCGCCGAGTCGGTCCGGCTGTCGGCGCACTTCCACACCATCCTGGCCGAAGCCACGGGCAACATCTTCATCGTGCAGCAGATGCAGGAGCTGGTCAGCCGCACCTCGTTGCTGGTCGCGATGTACGAAGCGGCAGCATCGGCGCAGTGCGCTTGCGAAGAGCACCGCGACATCTTCACCGCACTGATTCGCGGCGATGCGCCGGGCGCCACGCGCGCCATGCATGCGCACCTGTCGCTGGTCGAGACACGGCTTCGGCCGGGCGTGGTCGCGCCATCGAAGGATGCGGTGGCGACCTTGCGATCGCTATGGGCCGAGCGCAGCGGTGGTGCGCCGGTGCAAGGCAACGCATGAAGCTCGTCATGCTGAATCCGAACACTTCGTCGCGCATGACCGATGCGATGGTGCTCGCGCTGCGCGGCGCTTTGCCGACATCGGTCGAGCTCGTCGGCATGACGGCGGCACGTGGCGTGCCGGTGATCGATACGGCCGAGCGCTTCGCCATCGGTGCAGCGACGGCGCTCGACATGCTGGCCGAGGTGCCGCCCGATGCCGATGCGATCCTGCTGGCCTGCTTCGGCGATCCGGGCTTGCTGTCGTTGCGTCGGCAAGCCGCGGTGCCTGTCATCGGCATGGCCGAGGCGGCTGCACGTGCTGCTCGGCGTGCCGGCCAGCGCTTCGCGATCGTGACGGCCGGGTCGGGCTGGGTTCCGCTGTTGCGTGACGCGATGCGCGCGCTCGAAGCAGACGATCTGCTGGTCGACGTCTACGCGCTGCCCGGCAACGGCGCCGACCTGCAGCGCGACCCGGCCGCCTTTCGCGACGGCGTTGCCGCGTTGTCGCGGCAGGCGGCCGACGATGGCGCCCAAGCGTTGGTGCTGGGCGGCGCGGCCTTCGCCGGCCTCGATTTCGCGATCGATGCACGGCTGCAGCGCATCGATGTCATGAGCGCCATCGCGGACGCGCTGTCATTGCTAGGGTCGGACGCATGACCATCGAACTCGTGCGCGCGCGGCAGATCGTGACCGGCGTTGCAGACCGCTTTACCGTCGACCTGCTCGACGACGCGGCCGTGGCGCACGATGCCGGTCGCATCGTCGCCGTCGATCGCTTCGATGCACTGCGTCCGTTGTATCCCGAGGCCGCAGTGACGGCGTTCCCGCACCACATGCTGCTGCCGGGCTTCGTCAACGCGCATCACCACGTCGGCCTCACGCCGCTGCAACTGGGCTCGCCCGACCTGCCGTTGGAACTGTGGTTCGCCAGCCGGCTTTCCGCACGCGATGTCGATCCGTACCTCGACACCTTGTACGGCGCCTTCGAGATGATCGCGTCCGGCGTCACCTGCGTACAGCACTTGCATCCCCGAGTGGCCGGGCCGGTGGAGGCGGTGGTGGCGGGTTGCACGACGGTGCTCGATGCGTATCGGCGCGTCGGCATGCGCGCGTCGTTCGCGTATTCGGTGCGCGAGCAGAACCGCATCGTCTATGGCGACGACGCGGCTTTCTGCGCCTCGTTGCCCTCCGATATCGGCCACGCGCTGAGGGCGCATCTGCAACGATTCGCGCTGAGCTTCGATGACCAGATGCAGGTCTATGCCGCGCTTCGCGACGCTCACAAAGATGCGTCGCGCACGCGCATTCAGCTCGCGCCGGCCAACCTGCACTGGGTGACCGACGACGGCTTGATGGCGATGGTCGCGCAAGCCCGTGCCGACGACGTACCGCTGCACATGCACCTGCTCGAAACGCCGTACCAGCGCGAGTACGCGCGGCGCCGCACCGGCACCTCTGCCGTGAAGCATCTGCATCGCCTGGGCGCGCTCGGGCCGTCGACGACGCTGGGTCACGCGGTGTGGGTCGACCAGGAAGACATCGAACTGATCGCGCACACCGCCACCTGCGTGTGCCACAACTGCAGCTCGAACCTGCGGCTGCGCAGCGGCACCGCGCCGCTCAACCGGCTGGCGCAAAAGGGCGTCGTCACCGCCCTCGGTATCGACGAGGCCGGCCTCGACGACGACCGCGACATGCTGCAGGAGATGCGCCTGGCGCTGCGATTGCATCGCGTGCCCGGCATGGACCCGGCGGACGTCCCGACGTGTCCGCAGGTGCTGCGCATGGCGACCGAACACGGCGCCGCGACCACGCCGTATCGCGGCCAGATCGGCCGACTGGCACCGGGCCTGCGCTTCGATGCGGTCGCCATCGATTTCGACGCCGCGACCTGGCCGTTCCAGGACCCGCAGGTCGCGCCGCTCGATGCGCTGATGCAGCGCGCCAAGCCGCAGCACGTCGACACCGTTTTCGTCGATGGCGATCCGATCTATTCGAAGGG
>CAXTCC010000170.1:0-8934 GCA_964242015.1 uncultured Variovorax sp. | reverse complement strand
GCACCCGCGCCGGCGTCGCGTGGATCGCGCCGTTGCCGAACATCTGCTCGAAGGCAGCGCGAATCGCCACCTGGCCGACCAGGCGCGGGCCGCCCGGATGCACGCAGAAGACCTCGTCGTCGTCCGACCAGCAGCCCATCAGCGACTCGATATCGCCGAGCTGAAGCGCCTCGTAGAAGGCGGCCTCGATGTCATCGGCGGAACCGCTCACGGTCGCGGCAGGAGAAGGAGTCTTGGGCATGTCCGGTGATTTTGCCTCGATGAGGCAGAGGCTGCAGGCGGTCAACCGTTGCCCCGATCGTTGCGCTCAGCTGCCAGAACCGTCAGGCACGAGCCAACGCTGTGCCACGCCGAGCAGGTCGCCTTGCGATGCCCGCCACACCAGCTCCGGTGCGGCGATGTGCACGCCGGGCGGCGCCAGCGCCAAGGCCACATCGACCAGTTCGGCCACCTTCGATGCACGCACCGGTTGCTCGCTGCTCGGCACCATGAAGCGGGTGATCGACAGCATCCATGCCGCCAGCTTTTCGCCCGCGTTCGCGTACTTCAACGCCGTCGGCTTTTGCGCGGAACGCACGAGGATCACGCGATCGAACCCCAGCGCGACGACGGCCTGCTCGTCCAGGCTCGCCAGGCCGCGCTTGAGCGCCTCGGGCATGCCGCCCTGCGCATGCGGTTGCACGATGGCCAGCGTGGTCACGCCGCAAGCGCGCAGCCAGCGAGCCAGTTCCGGCAGCTGCGCCGGCTCGGGCAGCCACAGCGCGCGCTCGCGATCGTGGTACAGCCGCGGCGGATCGAACGACACGATGGCGGTGTGGGCCGATACCCGCGGCCACTTCGCGATAAGCGCATCGGGAACGAGCACGGTCTCGATACCGCGCAGTCCGTCGCGCATGGGCTCGCGCGCGAGTACGCGCGTGTGCGCGTAGCGATGGCTGCCGGCCAGCCGGCGCACCAGCTCGTTGCCCAAAGCGCCGGTTGCACCCGCGATCAGCAGCGTGCCCAGCGCCGCCGCTGACGGTGACGACGGCATCGCGCGCTGCGCTGCATGGAGCACTTGCAAAGGGTCGACGGGCATGCATCTATGCTACCTTTCCGCACTTCAATTCAAGGGGGCCTAATGACCCAAACGATGCAACGCTGGCTTCTGATTCTGGTCGCGACACTGTCGCTGTCGACACTCACCGGCTGCGGCTACAACGACTTCCAGAAGCTCGATGAGTCGAGCAAGTCGGCCTGGAGCGAGGTGCTCAACCAGTACCAGCGGCGTGCCGACCTGGTGCCGAACATCGTGGCCTCGGTCAAGGGCCAGGCCAACTTCGAGCAGGACACGCTGACCAAGGTGATCGAGGCACGCGCCAAGGCGACGTCGATTCAGGTCACGCCTGAAACGCTGAACAACCCCGAGGCTTTCGACAAGTTCCAGAAGGCGCAAGGCGAGTTGTCGGGCGCGCTGTCGCGCCTGATGGTGGTGTCCGAGCAATACCCGCAATTGCAGGCCAACCAGGCTTTCCGCGATTTGCGCGTGACGCTCGAAGGCACCGAGAACCGCATCACCGTGGCGCGCAACAACTACATCAAGACGGTCCAGGAATACAACGTGCTGGCGCGCAGCTTCCCGACCAACATCACCGCCAAGGTGTTCAGCTATCCGCCCAAGCCCAACTTCAGCGTGCAGAACGAATCGCAGATTTCGACGCCGCCGACGGTCGACTTCGGCGCGCCGAAGAAGTAACGCCGTTGAAGCTGTACATGGCGGCCGCCTTGGTTCCGCGCTCTGTTCAGCGCTTGCTGGCGGCGATCTTTTTCGTCGTGATGGCCGGCGCGGCATGGGCGCAGGGCGTGCTGCCGGTGCCCGCGCTCGATGGCCGCGTGATCGATCAGACCGGTACGCTCGATGCCGCGGCGCGTCAATCGCTCGATGCCAAACTCGCCGCCTTCGAGCAGAAGAAGGGCTCGCAGATCGTCGTGCTGATGGTGCCGACCACGCAGCCCGAAGACATCGCGAGCTACGCGAATCGGGTGGCGAGCACCTGGAAGATCGGTCGCAAGGAAGTCGGCGACGGCGTGTTGGTGATCGTCGCCAAGGACGATCGCAAGATGCGCATCGAGGTCGCCCGCACGCTCGAAGGCGCGGTGCCCGACCTCACGGCCGCGCGCATCATCGACGAGCAGATGAAGCCTCGCTTTCGCGACAACGACTTTGCCGGCGGCATCAGCGCAGCGGTCGATCAGCTGGTGGCGGTGATCGGAGGCGAGGCGCTGCCTGAAGTTCAGCGACCGAGTGCGCAACGTAGCGGACTCGGCGGCGGTGGTTTCGACTGGCCCGAGCTCGGCATCTTCCTGTTCTTCGGCGTGTTCGTCGTCGGCCGGGTGGCGCGTTCGATCTTCGGCAACAAGCTCGGCCCTGTGGTGACCGGGCTGGGCGCCGGCGCAATCGCGATGGTCATCACGTCCAGCATCCTGCTGGCGGTGGCGGCGGGCTTCATCGCGCTGCTGTTCACGCTGCTCTCCGGCGCGATGTCGTTGCCCTCGATGGGCAGCGGCGGACGCCGCGGTGGCGGCTGGGGCGGCGCCGCCGGTGGTGCGCTGGGTGGCGGCCTGGGGGGAGGATTCGGAGGTGGCTTCGGCGGCGGATCGTCCGGCGGCGGAGGCGGTTTCAGCTCGGGCGGTGGCGGCAGCTTCGGCGGCGGCGGCGCGTCGGGCGACTGGTGATCATGGCGCTGGCGATCCCATCCCATTCCACCGGCCTGTTCGCCCGGCTCGGCCGTATCTGGCGCCATCGCTGGTTCGACGAGGCCGCGGTGCATCGCGTGTTGCCGCCCGACCTGCTGGAGCGATTGACGCAGCGTGTGGCCGCCAGCGAGCGCCGCCACAGTGGCGAGATCCGCATCTGCGTCGAGGCCGGGCTGCCGCTGTCGTACCTGTGGCGCGCTGCACCGGCGCGGCAACGCGCGGTGATGCTGTTCGGCAAGTTGCGCACCTGGGACACCGAGCACAACAATGGCGTCCTCATTTACCTGCTGCTGGCTGAGCACGCGATCGAGATCGTGGCCGACCGCGGCATCGATGCCCGTGTGAGCGCCGACGATTGGGCCGCCATGGCCCAGCGAATGGGCGCCGCGTTTCGCGAGGGCCGCTTCGAAGACGGGCTGACACAAGCGCTCGGCGAAGTCTCGGCATTGCTGGTCGAGCACTTTCCGCTGGACAACGGCGTGGTCAATCGCAACGAGTTGCCCGACGCGCCGGTCGTGCTTTAGCCGTGCAAAAAAACAAACCGACTCGGACTGGTCCTTCACAAACAGTCCGCTATGTCTGGTACGCCACATAGAGCGAAAGTCTCAATGTCCATGCTTTCCAGGAGAAAGCAATGGCAGACGATCTCAGCAAGCGTGGTCCACAAGACCGCAACCGCATCAATGTGAACGAGGCACACGAGCTTCGTTACTGGACTCAGACCTTCAGCGTGACCGAGGCCAAACTCAGGTCCGCCGTGGCCGCAGCAGGCGTGTCGACGGAGAAGGTCCGGCAGTATCTCGGCAAGTGATCCCTTGGTCCGCAGCGATCGAGGAAGTCGCTTACGCGCCTTCGGTCGGCCTGGTCGTAGCGGAGGCGATGTTTGCAGTAGCAGAAGAGGCGGCCGGCACCAGCAGCTTCATGTTGATCGAGTGCGCCGCGTTGAGCTCCAGCTGAACGGCGCGTGTCACCTGCATCAGCAAGCGCAGACGGCGGTTGCTGTCGCGCAGTCGGTCGGCCAAGCCTTTCGAAATCGCCAGCAGCAGCCGCGCTGCGACCGCTGGGTGACTGTCGATCAACGACATCAGCGCCACGCGCGACAGCGTGGCCAGCTTGAGGTCGGTCAGCGCCGTGCAAGTCGCTGAACGCGGTGCGCCGTCGAGCAAGCCCATCTCGCCGATCAAGCTGCCGGGACCGATCACCGACACCACGATCTCTTCGCCGGTCACGCCGGTGCCGCTCTCGGCTCGCACTTCGCCTTCCAGCACCAGCGCCATGTAGTCGGTGTCGTCGGCCTCGTCTTGTTCCATCAGGATGAGGCCGGCTCGCACGAAGGCCGGCTCCATCGCGTCGATGACGATGAGCGCGTCTTCGAGTTCGAGCTGGGCGAGCGGCGCGGCAAGCATCAGGAGGCGTGCGGCACGCTCGCGAAGATCGGGCCTCACCGCGGAACTGTTCATTTCGCAAAACCTCGCGATGGCGTCGAAGCAACGGCGATGTGGTCAGGCAAGGGCAGCGCCCACACTGCCGCTCCGCCGACACCGTGAAAGCGGCGCCCCGGTGCCGACTCGACCAGCCAGCCGCCTGTGAATTCGCCGAAGGCCGGCAGGATGGCATGGTCCACCTCGCTCACGAAGCACGGCATGCGGAGGCTGTCGCGCCCTCTCCCGTAGAGCTTGCAGGCCGGATGCAGATGGCCCGCCAGGACGAAGTGCGTCGGATGCGTCTGCGGGTGATGGCAGCAAGCGAACGGGCCGATGAGCCATGGCTCGTCGACCACGTCGATGCGCAACGAGGCCGGCGGATCGCCCGCGCGGCTGTCGTGGTTGCCGCGCACCAGGGTCATGCCGATCTGCGCATGGCCGTTGCGCCAATCCTGCAACGTCGAAAGCACGCTGCGCGCCTGCGCCGCATGCAAGAAGTCGCCCAGAAAAACAATGCGCGCCGGCACGTGCCTTTCGATCAGCGCGTCGAGCCGCGACAGATTTTCCAGAGTGGTTCCGCCTGGCACCGGCTGACCGAGCGCACGATAAGTGGCGGCCTTGCCGAGATGCAGGTCGGCGATAAAAAGGACGCGCCCGGCGGGCCACCAGATGGCGCGTTCAGGGAGCAGCTGCAACGTTTCGCCAGCCCATTGGACCTGGCATGGAAGAGAAGGAGACACGAGTGGCAGGGGCGTGACGAAAACGAAACGGTGTGGAACGTACTGGACAGGCGTGCAGTGTCGCAAATTGTCAGCAATTTGTGACCCCGCAAGGTTAAAATCGTCGCACTGCAGGAGAGCAGGCGCTCGTCAGGGCGCCTCACCGAAGGCGCAAACTCCCATGAACGCTCAGGTAAACCGCACGCCGGTTGTGTACTGCACCTTTTGAAAAGCCGTCTGGAGAGCCGTCACGCCATGTGACGCACCGAAGGAGCAACTGCCGCAAGTCGTCTTGCAGCAAGAATCTCTCAGGTACCAAGGACAGGGGGAGCGGCCATTGAAATACTTTCAAAAGGTCTTCCCATGCGCGTGATCGTTCTCGGCGCCGGCTTGCTCGGCGTCACCTCGGCTTATTACCTCCAGCAACTCGGCCACGAAGTGACCGTGATCGACCGGCAAGCCACGCCGGCCGCAGAAACCAGCTTCGCCAACGGCGGCCAGATCTCCGTCAGCCACGCCGAACCCTGGGCCAACCCCAGCGCGCCGCTCAAGGTGCTGCAATGGCTCGGCAAGGAAGACGCGCCGCTGCTCTTTCGCATTCGTGCCGACATGCGCCAATGGCTTTGGGGCCTGGAGTTCCTGCGCGAATGCACGCCGGCGCGCACCAAGCACAACATCGAGCAGATCGTGCGACTCGGCACTTACAGCCGCAGCATGCTGCAGGCGCTGCGGCGTGACGCCGGCATCGGCTACGACGAGCGCACGCAAGGCATCCTGCATTTCTATACCGACGAGAAAGAGTTCGACGGCGCTTTGAAGCCGGCCGAACAGATGCGCGCCCTGGGCTGCGAGCGCCTGGTGATCTCGGCCGACGAGGCCATCAGGATCGAGCCCGCGCTGGCCCATGTGCGCTCGCGCCTCGCTGGCGCCACCTACACGGCGGAAGACGAATCGGGCGACGCCAATCGCTTCGCCCGCGAACTGGTGAAGCTGTGCGAGGCGGCCGGCGTCAAGTTCCTGATGAGCCACACGGTGACCGCGATCCGCGAAGCCGGCGGCAAGATCGAGCACGTCGAGGCGACCGACATCGAAGGGCGCTTCCAGAAGCTGCAGGCCGATTCGTACGTGCTGGCAATGGGCTCGCTCAGCCCGCTCTACGCCAAGCCGCTCGGCATCCGTCTGCCGATCTATCCGGCCAAGGGCTATTCCGTGACGATGCCTGTGAAGGACGCGTCGAAGGCGCACCAGGTCTCGTTGACCGACGACGAATTCAAGTTGGTGTTCTCGCGCTACACGGCGGAGGACGGTCGTGGCGACCGCTTGCGCATCGCCGGCACGGCCGAACTCAACGGTTACGACCGCGACCTGAATCGCGTGCGCTGCGAAGCCATCGTTCGGCGCGTCGAAGACCTGTTCCCCGGCGCCGGCGATGCGACGCAAGCGCAGTTCTGGACCGGCCTTCGCCCGGCGACGCCGAGCAACGTGCCGCTGATCGGCAAGACGAAGTTGCCCAACTTCTTTCTCAACACCGGGCACGGCACGCTCGGCTGGACGCATGCGTGCGGCTCCGGCAAATCGATCGCTCGCATCGTCAGCGGCATGGCGCCCGAAGTGGACTTCGCTTTTACGAAGGCTTGATGCGCTCCAGCACGCGTCCGTCGCCGATGAACGACTGTCCGACCAGCATCCGGAAACGGGTGTCGGCAGTGAACAGCGGCAGCGCGACGGCCGGGGCGAGAAACTCGACCTGCACCGCGCGCGACTGACCGCGGCGCAGCACCGCCTCGCCTTGCGGCAGCAACCAGCGCGCAGAAAAGGCCTGGTTGTCGACGACGAAGGCGCAGTGATGCTCGCCCTCGGCAATCGCCTTGTCTTCGGCCGGCACGCTGGCTGGACGCAAGGTGATGTCGACCCGCAACTGCGGCTCGAACGCGCTGCCGGCGACGAAGGTCGGCGGCAGCGTGCCGACCACGGTGGTCTGCGGCTTTCGCTTGATCTTGCCGATGAGCCAACCCACGATGTTGCCGACGATCGGCACCCAGATCAGCATCATCAGCGTGCCGACATTGCGCAGCGCACCCGGCTCGGCGTAGTGCCGAATGAAGGCGCCGACCACCGCGGCGCCCAGCAGGATGACGACGATGAGCTGGCGGCGGAACTGGATGGAGGTGGTCATGCGTGCGGCATTGTCTACCGGCCTGACTGAGGACGTGGCGACTAGAGCGGCGGTAACGGACGCGACGGCTTGCGCTCGCGGCGGGGTCGCTTTCGTGCGCCGTCGGCGCCGGCGGTCTTGCTGCCGTCACCGCTGCTGTTACCGCTACTGTCACCGCTGCTGTCGCCGCTCTCGGCCTCACCGCGCTTGCCCCTGGCCGGTCGCCGCTCACTGCCGAACGCCAGCGTGTTCTTCACGCCCTCGACACCACCTGCCACACCACCCACCGATACCGCACCACCGGCCGCTTTCTCCAACTGCTCGACCATGCGCGCGATGCGATCGGCCACGCTCTCGTTCGTCAGCTTTTCGCGGAACCGTTCGATCATCAAAGGAAACGCGAACGGTGTCGGCCGCGCCAGCGTTTGCACCACGAGCTGTTGCGTGTTCATGCGCGCGAGGCTGGCGCGCAGTCGCCCGATTTCCAACTCCTGCGCGAGCAGCTCCTGTTCGGCCTGCATCAGCAGCCGGTTCTTCGGGTCGTACTTGCGAAACACTTCCCAGAACAGCGACGACGACGCCTGCAGTTGTTTGTTGCTGCGCTTCTCGCCCGGATAACCCTGAAAGATGAGTCCCGACACGCGCGCGATTTCGCGGAAGCGCCGCTGCGCCAGCTCGCTCGCGTTCAGGCTTTCGAGCACCTCGTGCAACAGCGCGATGCGCTCGCCCTCTTCCTTGCTGGTGCCGTGCGCGATCGCGTCTTGCGCCTCGGCGTCGTGGCCGGCGCGCAGCACCTGCGGCAGCACCGTCGGCCAGTCGATCTCGGTGGCGCTCAGCAGCTCGAAGCCATAGTCGTTGACCGCGATCGAGAAGGTCCGCGGCGCGTGCTGCGCGACACGCCAGGCGATCAGGTTGGCGAGCCCGAGATGCACGTGGCGACCCGCGAACGGATACAGAAAAAGATGCGAGCCCTCGCGCGTCTTGAGCACTTCGGCCAGCAGCGTTTGCGGCGTCGGCAAAGCAGACCACTGCTGTTGAATTTCGAGCAGCGGCCGCACACATTGCAGCTCCGGCGTGTCGTAGTGGCCTTCGCCCGCCAGCGCAAGTTGCTGCACGACAGCATCGGCCAGCGTGGTCGAGAGCGGCATGCGCCCGCCGTTCCAGCGCGGCACTGCTGGTCGCTTGCCCGAAGCACGCCGCACCCACGCGGTCATGTCGTGGATGCGCACGAGTTCGAGCATGCGGCCACCGAACAGAAAGCAGTCGCCCGGTTTCATGCGCGCCACGAACCCTTCTTCCACGGTGCCGAGCTTGCCACCGCCGACGAACTGCACCGTCATGCTCGCGTCGCTGACGATGGTGCCGATGTTCATGCGGTGACGCCGCGCCAGGCGGGCGTCCGGTACGCGCCAGACACCTGCCTCGTCGGGCACGGCGCGCCGATAGTCCGGATACGCGGCGAGCGAAGGTCCGCCCTGCCGCACGAACGACAGGCACCAGTCCCAGTTTTCGCGCGACAGGTTGGCGTAGGCGGCCGTGCCACGCACCTCGTCGTACAGATCCTCGGGCGTGAACCCGCCGCCCAAGGCCACCGTGACCAGGTGCTGAACAAGCACATCGAGCGGTTGCTCCGGCGTGCTGCGCGCTTCGATGTGCCCTGCTGCGATGGCCGCGCGCGCAGCAGCGCCTTCGACCATCTCGATGCTGTGCGTCGGCACCAGCGTGATGCGCGACGGCCGGCCCGGCGCATGACCCGACCGGCCGGCCCGCTGTAGCAGCCGCGCCACGCCCTTCGGCGAACCGATCTGCAACACGCGCTCGACCGGCAAGAAGTCGACGCCGAGGTCGAGACTCGACGTGCACACGACCGCGCGCAGCTCGCCGCTCTTCAATCCCGCCT
>CAXTCC010000169.1:0-8972 GCA_964242015.1 uncultured Variovorax sp. | reverse complement strand
CATCGACGAAGATCTGCCTGTTGTCGATGCGGAGGACTGCGAACACTGGGGCAGTGGCCGACGCAGACAACACAGGAGTGAACATGCTTCCACCCGACCATTCCTTCCGCCAGGCGCTGGCCGACGAGGTTCACGCGCGGCCGCCGGAGCCGCTGGAGACACCGTCGCGCGCGACGTACATCGCGGTGCTGATCGAGCACGAAGACCGCGAGCGTGAACGAGCCCACATCACCTCGCTGTGCGAGCAGTACGGTGTGTCGCCGCCCTCGCCGGACGCCACGCACTTCAGTGCACGACTGGGGCCGATTCGGCTCAAGTGGGAGCGGCACGGAGAGTTCTCCGGCTTCACGATGCTGGCGCCGGGCTTGAGCCCGCGGCCTTTCAGCGAACCCGTGGCCGCCCTGCTGCCGACCGGCTGGCTGGCAGGCTTGCCCGGCACCACCCTGGTTGCTGCGCATGCCAAGCTGCTGCCCGCATCCGGCACACCGCTCGACGCCGCCACGTTGGCAACGCTGTTCGACGGCAACATCGCGGTCGGCGGCGAAATCGGCGACCGTGCCGGCCTCGCCTACACCGATTTCAGGATTCACCCCGACGGCTTCGTGCGCTTCGTCGTTTGCAACCGCAGCCTGACGGAACGACAGGCCGGCCGAACGCTGCAGCGCCTGTTCGAGATCGAGGCCTACCGAATGATGGCCTTGCTCGCCTTGCCCGTCGCGCGCCGGCTGGCGCCCCGCATCGCGGCGATCGAAGCGTCGCTGGCCGAGCTGACGGCGCACATCGCAGCCGAAGGCGGCGACGACGAAACCTTGCTGCAAGAGTTGACGCGGCTCGCAGCCGAGATCGAAAGCGCCTTGTCTACCAGCCAGTTCCGCTTCGGCGCCTGCCGTGCGTACCACGCGCTCGTGACCACACGCATCCAGGAGCTGCGCGAAACGCGGCTTCCCGGCATTCAACCGATCGAGGAATTCATGTCGCGCCGACTCTCGCCTGCAGTGGCCACCTGCGCCACCGCATCCCAGCGGCTGCACGACCTGTCCGACCGCGTGGCGCAGGCCAGTGGCTTGCTGTCGACCCGCGTCGACATCGCGCGCGAGCGGCAGAACCAGGCGCTGCTCGCGTCGATGGACCGGCGCGCCAAATTGCAGTTGCGACTGCAGCAGACGGTGGAAGGCTTGTCAGTGGCGGCGATCGTCTACTACGTGGCCGGACTGCTCGGCTATCTGGCGAAGGCGGCCAAAGCCGGCGGGTTCGCGCTGGAGCCGGACCTGGCGGTCGGCCTGGCGATTCCGGTGGTGGCCTGCATCGTCATCTTCGCGCTGCGCCGCGCACGACACACCCTGCATCGTGCAGATGCGTCCAAAGGCGCCGAGCTCGATTGAACGGTGCGCGCAGGGCGTGCAACGAGCCGCACGATGCAGTCCAAGGGAGACTCCAAGGCAGACCCCGAGAGAGCAAAGTGAATCGGCTTTGAGTCGGCTGTTACGCGTCGACCTCTTCCATGGCGCCGTGTCGTACGCATCCTGGTGCGCAAGACTCTTAGCATCTGTCGATGTCAAACAGCCAACAAAGCTTTCGAGGTAACAAGGCAGCGTTGCCCAGCAAGACCTGCATCGGTTGCGGCCTCACGATGACCTGGCGGCGACGCTGGGCGAAAAACTGGGCCGAGGTGAAATATTGCTCCGACGCCTGCCGCCGATCACGGCAACGTTCCACGCCATGAAGACAGAGCACACCCCGCCGCTGACCGTTCTGTACGACGGCGCCTGCCCGCTGTGTCGACGCGAGATCGGCATGTACAGCGGTTTGCAGCCGAACACGCCGGTCTGTTTTGCCGACGTCAGCGATGCCGAATCTCAACTGCCTCCAGACACCACCCGAGCGCAGTTGTTGGCGCGCTTTCATGTGCGGCTCGGCGATGGCCGATTGCTCAGTGGAGCGCAGGCCTTTCTGGCGCTGTGGGCGGAGTTGCCGGGCTGGCGCTGGCTGGCATTTGTCGGTCGTTTGCCGGGTGCTGCCTGGGTGATGGAGCGCAGCTACCGCCTCTTCCTTCGCTTTCGGCCAAGGCTGCAGCGCTGGGCTGCTCGTCTGGACACACCATGACTTCGATCGTTCTCATCACAGGCGCAAGTGGTGGCATCGGCCGTGCCTTGGCACGACAGCTGCACGCACAGGGCTTTCGCGTCGCCGCAACGGGGCGCGATGTCGCTCGTCTCGCCGATGTCGAAGCTGCCGTGCGCATCGCCGCCGACACCACCACGCCCGAAGGCGCGGCCCAGGCCATTGCCGCCTGCCAGGAAGCGTTCGGTGCAGCGCCGTTCCTGCTGGCGCACTGCGTCGGCAGCACGCTGATCGCACCCCTGCACCGCACCCGCGCGGATGCGTACCGCGAGGTGATGCGCGTCAACCTCGACAGTGCGGTCTTCATGCTGCAGGCCTGGATCAGTGCGCTGCAAGGCGGGCCCGGCACACCCGGTACACCCGGTACAGCCGGTGCAGCAGTCTTCGCAAGCTCGGTCGTGGCGCGCATCGGCGTCGCCAATCACGAGGCGATCGCGGCCGCCAAAGGCGGCGTCGAAGCCTTGGTGCGCAGTGCCGCGGCCACCTATGCAGCACAGGGGCTGCGCATCAACGCCGTGGCCCCCGGCATGACCGAGACACCGATGACGGCCAGCATGTTGAAGCTGCCCGCCATGCGCGAAGGCGCCGCGCGCCAGTACCCGCTCGGCGGCGTGCAGACCGCAGAACAGGTGGCCGATGTCATGGCCTTCTTGCTAAGCGACAGCGCTGCTCGCATCACGGGACAGGTGATCGCTGTGGATGGCGGCTTCACGACCGTGCGGCCTCTGGTGAGGTAGGTTTGTCGTCAGCCCAATGCGATTTCGGCAATCGCAAGGCATCCACGACATGCGGTAGCGCCGGCGACGACTTGCTGCCGTCTCAATGAACCCGCAGCACCTCGAATTGCTGCTGGATTGAAGCGACCTGTATCGACACCTCATCGCCCTCGCATTTGCCCAGCATGGCCCTGCCCAAAGGCGCCTCGCTGCTGATGACCTGAACGAGCTCAGTGCCGCTGACGAGCTTCATGCTGCCGCCCTCCGGGCCGAGAAAGAGCTGTTGCTGCTGGTCGTCGGAGTCGACCAGGCAGACCAGCGCGCCGAGCTGTATGCCTTTGTCGGCGTCGTAGGAGCGCGGGCGGAATTGGCGCCAATCGGCCATCGCCTGGCGGATGGCTTCAGCGCGTCGAGCTTGGCCGGTGGCCAGGTAGGAGGCTTCGAGTCCCAATGTGTCGTATTTGTTTTCGGCGATGTTTTCTTCGTGGGTCGCCGTCTCATGAGCCGCTCGCACTGCCCGTTCGGCTTGCAGCAGGTCTTCGGCGAGCCGTTGCAGAACCTGGTGTTGCAGCAAAAATTTATCCATGACGAAGGGTGGTTCTCTCGAAGAAGAAGGGGCAGATCTTGCCTGTCGTCCTCGCGTCGCTTGCAGGATTCTTGATGATGTTTGCACGATCGTCCGATCAAGTGGCCAAACGCGAGACAGGGGGCGGCAGGATGCCTAAGCTTCGTTCCATGCTGACATCCACCACCCCGAAGGCCCTGCGCGACGAAGCCCCCGTCGACCAACTCCAGGCGACCATGATGCGTGCCGAACTCGCCGCCGTGATCGATCGCGTCACGGTCGTCGATGGCTCTCACGAGACGGCCATCCCGCGGCTGCTGCTGGCCCGGGCGTCGCAATCGCAGCATCCGGTGCACGGGATGTGCGAGCCGGCCTTCTGCGTGCTGGCGCAGGGCAGCAAACGCGTGCTGCTGGCGCAGGAGGTCTATATCTACGACAGCAACCAGTACCTGGTGGCGGCGCAGAACCTGCCGGTGTCGGGCCAGGTGATCGACGCGTCGCCTGAAGCGCCGTACCTCGGCCTGCGTCTCGGCTTCGACGTCAAGGAAATCTCGGCGTTGGCGCTCGAATTGAAGCTTGGCGGCACGTTTCCCTCGCGGGCCTCGCAGCGTGCCATCTTCACCGGCGAGCTGTCGGCGATGTTGCTCGATCCGGTGTTGCGCCTGGTGCGCCTGCTGGACGCGCCCGAAGACATCGCGGCGTTGGCGCCCTTGATCTCGCGCGAGATCCTGTATCGATTGCTGCGCTCGCCCGATGGCTGGCGGCTGGCCCAGATGGCGCTGGTCGACAGCCACAGCCAGCGCATCGCACACGCCATCGGCCTCCTGACGCAGCGCTACCAACAGCCGCTGCGCATGGACGATCTGGCGGCCGAAGTGCACATGAGCGTGTCGTCGCTGCACCAGCATTTCAAGGCGGTGACGGCGATGAGCCCGCTGCAGTTCCAGAAGCAGTTGCGCCTGCAGGAGTCGCGCCGAATCATGATCAGCGAGCACGTCGATGCCGCGACGGCCGGCCATCGCGTGGGCTACGAGAGCCAGTCGCAGTTCAATCGCGAGTACAGCCGCTTCTTCGGCTCGCCGCCGGCGCGCGACATCAAGCGTCTGCGCGAACTTCAACTCGGGCGCGTCGGTGCCTGATCGCAACACGAGAACGACCATGAAGATCCATCTGACCGTGAATGGCAAGGTGATCGCCGCCACGCTCGCGGACAACCGGATCGCCGATGAGTTCGTCGCCATGCTGCCGCTGACGATCGACCTGCACGATTTCTTCGGCCGGGAAAAATTCGGGGCGCTGCCGAGCGCCGTATCGGGCAAGGGAACGCAGAGCCGCAACTACGAAGTGGGCGACATCATTTGCTGGGCGCCCGGTCCCGACCTGTCGATCCTGTACCGGCAGGACGGTGAGCCGCTCGTCGGCGCATGGCATTTTCTCGGCAGGATCGATGAAGGTGTCGAGTCATTCGATGCGCCCGGGCCGTTGCGGGTGACCATCGATGTGGCTGCTACCCCTGGTATGGCGACGTCCGCTGCAGTCACGCCATCGCCAGTCAGGGCAGCCGACCAAAGCCCGGCAACCGCAGCGCCATATCGTCGACATCGATGCCGAAGCCAAGGCCCAACAAGTTCAATTCCAGGCCCTCGTCGCGTGCCACCGTCACACCCGCCAGGCCCATCAGCGACATCTGCCAGCCCGTGCCGCTGGGCGCATGGTCGATGAAGGTGGTCGAGCCCAGATAGTCCTTGCCGATCGCCGTGGGCGGCAGGTCCAATCGCAGTGCAGGCACCTGTCGGGCCACCCAGGCCACGAAGGTGTTGCTGTTGGGGCCGGGCCAAAGACGGTAGGACTCGCGCCATGGGTAGGCGGCGACGGCCGATTCGATCTGCTCGATCATGGCTTCTGCCTGCGCGCCCCGATGGTCCGCGAGTAGCTGCGGATAGGCGCCGTACCAAAGCATGTCGGGCGCTTCCACTTCGTTGGTGACCAAAGCATCTCCGCCGCGGCGGGCGCGCCAGCCGACGATGTGATAGGTCGTGTAATGCTCCGCGCCGGCACGCTTGACCGCGATCCAGGGATGAATGCCGAAGGCGCCGCGCCATCGCACGATCCGCGCGCCATAGACCTGCACGACCGCACCGCGCTCGACCGAAGGGTCGGGGGCCTGCCCGGTGCTCTCCTGACTGGTCATGTACCAGGGCGTGTCGAGGTCCAATTTGCCGGAGGCCAGCACGCCGATCGGGCCGAGCATCAGCAACGCAAGCAGGCTCAAGAACCCCAGTGGCCAACGCGCCCAGCGTGGCACGCGCCTCCGGGCCAGAGGCGAGGATGGTGCATCGGGCATGGCTCCAGTATGCCCTCGGGGCGGCTTTACAGGGTCAGCTTTGACCCGGGAGCCGACGTGTCCGTCAAGCCGAATGCTTGCCGACAAACTCGATCAGGGCCTTCAGTTTTGTCGGCTGATCGTGCCGGCTCGGGTAATACAGATAGAACCCGGGAAACGTCGGCGAAAACTTGGTCAACACGCGCGTCAGGCGCTTTGCCTTGACGTGTGGTGCGGCCAGCGATTCGAACGTATAGGCCAAGCCCACGCCCTCGAGCGCCGCGTCGATCCCGAACAGCGTGTCGCTGATGGTCAGGTTGCCCTGCACTTCGTAGTCGACCGGACGCCCCTCGATCTCGAACTCCCATTTGTAGACCGTGCCGGTGCCCGAGCCACGGAAGCGCACGCAGTTGTGACGCGCAAGGTCGTTGGGATGGCGCGGTGCGCTGACTCGCTTGAAGTAGTCGGGTGACCCGACCACGGCCATCGTGACCGGCCCGCCGAGCGGCACCGCCACCATGTCTTGCTGAACGCTCTCGCCCATGCGAATGCCGGCGTCGAAGCCGCGCTCCACGATGTCGACAAAACCTTCGTCGTTGGTCAACTCGATCTGCACATGCGGGTTCTCTTCAAAGAATCCCGCGAGCATTTGCTGCAGCACCATCGCGATAGACACCCGCGCTGCATTCAGGCGCAATACGCCGGCCGGCCGTCCCTGCATCACGTTGAGTTCTTCCCCAGCCTCGACGACCTGACCCAATGCCGGCCCCACCCGTGCCAGGTATGCCTCACCCGCCTCGGTCAGGCTGACGCTGCGCGTGGTTCTGTTCAACAGTCGCACTCCCAACCGAGCCTCCAGATGCCGGATGGCCTGGCTCAGGGCCGATGGCGAAACCTCGAGTTCGGCAGCGGCCGCACTGAAGCCCTTGTGCTCGGCCACTTTCCAGAATGCGATCAATCCGTCGAGCTGCTTGAGTTTCATATTGAAGATTATCTTCAAATGGCATGCTGCATTAGGCACTTTTTCTTTGGCTCTATGGCTCTCACACTCGGTGCTGGCCGTAGCCGATGCGCAGAGGCGCAAGGACGAAATTCGACGCCTCGAGCCGCACTGTCGCTATCACCGAACTGGAGAAACAGACATGAACCCAACCAACGCGCCTGCAAGGCAGACAGACATCAGCCGCCGCGCCTACCTGCGCATCGCTTCACTGGCAGGCGCCGCACTGGCGGCCGGTCCGTTCGCGCGTGCGGCAGCTGCAGCAGCAGCCGAGCCGCACACCACCAACCGCCATGCCTCCCAACCTCCCGAAGGAATCAACTCAATGAAAACACGCCATCTTGGCAAACTCGCCGTCTCGGAGCTGGGCTCGGGCTGCATGAGCATCAGCGCCAACTACGGACCTCCGGCGGACGTTCAGCAAGGCATCGCACTCCTCCGCAGCGCCCACGATCAGGGCGTGACGTTCTTCGATACCGCGGAGGTCTACGGCCCGTACACGAACGAAGAGTTGGTCGGCAAGGCACTGGCGCCCATTCGCGACCAGGTCGCCATCGCCACCAAGTTCGGCTTCGAACTCGAAGCAGAAAGCGGCGGTCTCAACAGCCGTCCCGAGCGCATCAGAAAAGTTGTCGAGGCATCCCTCAAGCGGCTGCAGACGGACCGCATCGACCTGTACTACCAGCACCGCGTCGACCCGAGCGTGCCGATCGAGGACGTTGCCGGTGCCATCAAGGACCTGATTCGTCAAGGCAAGGTCTTGCACTTCGGCCTGTCCGAAGCGAGCGCACAGACCATCCGGCGTGCGCACGCCGTTCAACCGGTGTCGGCGGTACAGAGCGAATATTCCTTCATGGAACGCAGCCCGGAGCGCAGTGGCGTCCTGGCGATCTGCGAAGAACTGGGCATCGGCTTCGTCCCGTGGGGTCCTGTCGGCATGGGGTACCTGACCGGCAAGATCACATCCAAAACGAAGTTCGACGAGAAGAAGGATTTGCGCTCCGACTTCGATCGCTTCAAGCCCGATGCCATCGCAGCCAACAAGCCGATCGTCGATTTCCTGCAGCAGTTCGCGACTACGAAGAATGCGACGCCTGCACAGATTTCGCTGGCTTGGCTGTTGGCGAAGAAGCCCTTCATCGTGCCCATTCCGGGTACGCGCAACCCGGTGCATCTCAAAGAGAACCTTGGCGCAGTCAACGTGCGACTCACAGCGGCCGACATGGCCCACCTCGACACCACCTTCGCGCAGTTCAAGGTTCAGGGCGGCCGCATGAACGAAATGCAGATGAAGGTGGTGGAGTGATGGCGCGACTCACCGCACGTGGCGAGTGACGTCTTGCATTTCCTTGGTTGACTGTGCGATGCACCTCAGGGCTGACTCCCAGTCGGCATGGTTTGGAGGTACTGGCTGTCACTGACCTTCTCCAGCCACTCGACCGCCTTGCCGTCCGACAGCTCCGTGATGGCCATGTGCGTCATGAAGGTGGTCGGCGCCGCGCCGTGCCAGTGCTTCTGGCCGGGTGGAATCCAGACCACGTCGCCGGGCTTGATGTCCTGCACCGGATCGCCCCAGCGCTGCACGCGACCGGCGCCTGCCGTGACGACCAGCGTCTGCCCGACCGGATGCGTGTGCCAGGCAGTGCGTGCGCCGGGTTCGAAGGTCACGTAGGAGCCGGTCGCGTGCGTCGGCCCGTTCGGCTTGGGGAACAGCGGGTCGACGCGCACGGTGCCGGTGAAGAACTCGGAAGGTCCTTTGGCGGACGCCTGCGAGCCGTTGCGTGCGATCTGCAAACTCGTCTGGCTCTTGTCGTCCTGGGCCAGTGCCGAGGCGGCCATCGACAGAGAGATCGCGGTCATGGCGAGGGATTTCATGCTTGGTCTCGTTGATCGATCACGACGCGATCGATGGCATCTGGTCGATGAGCTTGTCCAGCGTGACCGGGTAGTTGCGCGCGCGAACCCCGGTCGCGTTGTAGATCGCGTTGGCGACGGCGGCACCGACGCCGCACAGGCCCAGTTCGCCGACGCCCTTGGCCTTCATCGGTGACGAGACCGGATCGGTCTCGTCCAGGAAGACGACATCCATGTGCGGGATGTCGGCATGCACCGGAACCTCATAGCCAGCCAGGTCATGGTTGACGAAAAAGCCCAGGCGTTTGTCGACCACGAGCTCTTCCATGAGCGCACCACCCACGCCCATCGTCATCGCGCCGATCACCTGGCTGCGCGCCGTCTTGGGGTTCA
>CAXTCC010000168.1:0-9034 GCA_964242015.1 uncultured Variovorax sp. | reverse complement strand
GCCCAGGCGCTGCTGGCACAGCCCAAGCTCAACATTGCCGACGCGCTTGCCTGGCAACGCGACGCGGCCAAGGCCGGCGCGCCGTTGTCTCGTGAGCCGCTGACGGGCTTCAAGAGCCAGTTGGCCGAGCGCGTGAAGGGCATCGAGGATCTGCAACATCGCGCCCAAGTGCATCGTGAAGCGGCCGTGCTGTTGGCGCAGCGTTTCGAAGTTCTGTCGACCAAGTCGTGGCACGACGCGCAGGCGGCCGAAGAAGGTCTGCGCGGGGATGTCGTTCATTGGAAAGAGCAGGCGGATGCGATTGCCGCCGACGGCAACTGGAACAGCCTCGACGCGCGGTTCGCGCCCCAGCTCGATGCTTCCAAGGCGCAATTGCTCGTCGTTTCGGATGCGTTTCACAGCGCGCTGACGCAGGCGCAGGCTGCGGCCGCAGACGCTGCAGCGCCACTGCCGCCGGTTCCGGTGTGGGCGGACGAATTGCGTGCTGCACGTGGCGAGGCTGTCGCGCCGAAGGCGGCGCCAGCCAAGGCTGCGGCGCCGAAGGTCGATCCTTCCGTGCGTGCTGCGGCACAGGAAGCCGTGCAGGCAGCTCTGGTCAAGCTCGAACAGGAAACTGCTGAAGGTCACGGCAGAGCCAGTGCCGGTGCCGCCGCCGCCTTGCGCGCCGTGCTGAAGCAGCATGGCAAGCAGGTCGAATCCGAACTCGAAGCACGCGTGCATGCCGCCCTGGTGGCAGCCGGCGAACTCGAAGGGTGGCAGCGCTGGAGCGCCGACAAGGTCCGCGAGGACCTGGTCGCCCGCGCCGAAGGTTTGCTCAAGCGCCCCGAAGGCCAGGCCTTGGGCGGCCGCAAGATGCAGGAAACACTGCGCACGCTGCGCGATCAGTGGAAGCAGGCCGACCAGGGCGGCGTGCCGAACCACGCGCTATGGAAGCGCTTCGACGAAGCTTGCAACGAAGCGCACAAGGTGGTGGAAGCCTGGCTCGACAAGGTGCGTGCCGACGCGGCCGAGCATCGTGCACAGCGCATTGCGTTGATCGACGAGGTCAAGGCGTGGGCTGAGGCGCATGCCGACGCATCGGACCTGAAGGCGCACAACCGCGCGTTGCACCAGTTCGCCGACCGTTGGCGCGATGCAGGCCACATCGGCGAAAAGGTGTTCGCCGAGCTGCAACCGCTCTGGAATGCAGCGTTCGACGCGGCGCGTGCGCCTTTCGAATCGGCGCAAAAGGAGAGTGTCGATCGGCGTCAAGCCATGATCGCCGAGGCGACCGAACTCGGCGCACAGCCGATGTTGCGCATCGACGCGGTCAAGGCGCTGCAGCAGCGCTGGCAGGCCGAAGCGCAGGCGGTGCCGCTCGATCGCCGTCATGAACAGAAGTTGTGGGACGCGTTCCGTGCGCCCATCGACGAGGCCTTCAACCGCAAGACGGCCGAGCGCGAGAAGGCGTCTTCGGCCATGAGCGAGCACGACCGCTATGTGCTGGAGGCGTCGAAGGCGCTCGATGCCGCCAACGCCGCGGGCGACGTGCAGAAAATTCGCGCTGCGATCGCCCGCCTCGAGGGCGCTATTCGCGGTGAAGCACCGCCGCCAGCCCCGCCGCCGGCACCCGTGCCAGCGGCGCGCGCTGCAACGCATGCGGCGCCGACCGAAGGCCCGGATGGCCCCGATATCGGTGCGACAGAACAGATCGGCGTCGAACAGGCGGCCATGGAGTTCGGCGAGAGCACGCAGCTCAGCACGCCGCCGTCCGATGCGGAACTGCAAGGCGGTCGCGAGGTCGCTGCCGAGGCGCAAAGCGAAGTGCCGGAGATGGCGACTGCGCCTGCCGGCCCGCGCGACCTGATTGCACCTGCGGACAGCTCCGATGCTTCCTCGCGCGCCGACAACGAAGCGCGTGCAGAAGATGTGGCCGCGGCCGAACCGGTCGAGGCGGCGGAACCGGCCGCACCGCCCAAACCCGCACCGAAGCCGGTCGTGGCCGCGCGTCGCGGCGACGACCGTCCCGGCAGCAAGCGCGGCGACGTCACGCCTGCGCCACGCGGAGGTAGCAAGTTCGGCGATCGTCGTGACTCCCGTGGTCCGGGCGGCCCCGGCGGTTCGAACGATCGCGGACCGCGATCGGGAGATTCCCGCGGCGGCGATCGCTTCGGCGACCGCGCACCACGCTTCGAAGACCGTGGCCCGCGTCTTGGCGACGCTGCGTTCCGGGCGCAGCGAGAGGCATTGGAGCGTGCCGACATGGCACTGCGCAAGCTGGCCGCGCAAGCGCATGGCGAAGCGCTGTCACAGGTGTTGGGCGCGTGGGAAAAGCGGGATGCGTCGCAGCTGCCCTCGGTACAGGAACTGGGTCGGGCCGTGTCGCCTGCCGTGCGCACTGCCTGGTCGCAATCGCTGGCTGGCGCGCCGGCAGCCAAGGCGGATGAGGCCTCGGAAGCCTTGTTGCGCCTCGAGATGGCAGCAGAAGTCCCGACACCTGCCGATCAGCTCGATGCGCGCCGCGCGCTGCAACTCAAGCTGCTGACCAAGCGCGGCGACCCCGCCCCGGCGCAGACCTGGGGGCAGGACGCAGGCAAGGTGCTTGCGATGCTGCACGATCCCGCGGCGGCTCGCCGTTTGCAGAACGCGCTGAAGGCGCTGCTGCGCAAGTAGCGATCAGGCGAACTCAGGCCTGAGTGGCCTGATCGCCGTGCTCGGCGAGAAAAAACTCGTCGAACAGTTCGAGCAGCGCTGGAAACTCTTGGGCGAAGCGAGGCCTGTTCACGAAGTAGGCCTCGCACGCGACCGCGAAGAACTCGCTGATCGATTCGGCGCCATAGGGGTCGAGCCATGGTGCTTCGCCACCGAAACGCTCGGCGACGATCGTCTGCTCGCGGAAACTTTCGTACGCTGCCTGCAGCGCGGCGAGCCACGCTGCTCGCGCTTCGCGTGCATTCGCAGTCCCGGCAAAGCCCGGCGGCAGCGGCGGACAGCCGTCTGCCATGCCATTGCGCATATCGATCTTGTGCGCGAACTCATGGACGACGACGTTGTAGCCGCTGTCGCTGGTGATGCTGCTCGCGAGCACGTCCTGCCAGCTCAGCATCACGGGGCCACGGTCCATCGCTTCACCCGCGACCACTTCTTCGTATTCGTGAACCACGCCGGCCGTGTCGGTGGTCTTGCGCTGGGCCACGACCTCCGACGGGTGCACCACGACGCCGACGAAGTCGTCGTACCAGGTCAGGCCGCCTTTCAGGTGCAAAAGGGGCAAGACGGCCTGAGCGGCAATGGCAAGCGCGACTTCGTCGGTGATGGCGAAACCGTGCGCACCATGAAACTCTTTCTCGCTCAGGAAGCCGGCGGTGAGTGTGCGCAGCCGAACACGCTCGACTTCGGTCAGATGGCTCAGGAACGGATAACGCGTCAGTGTCGCCTGCCAGGCAGCGTCGGGAATCGAGGGAAGGGCGCGAAAACGGCGCAGCCAGCGGAACATCGGGTCACCAACCAAGCGCCAGCATCGGCCAAGACCCGAGCGGTCTATCGCAGATCGACACGTTGCGCGCCGGCGATCGTCAGGCACAACACCTGCGCGCGAGGCGGGCGTGCTGAAGCGTCCCAATCGCTCAACACGATTCGTCGCAGGCCATCGCCCAGATCGTGCTCCGCTGGCCGATGCGTGTGGCCATGCACCAGCGTGCGCGCGTGGCCTTGGTGCAACCAGTCACGCGCCGCAGTGGCGTCCACATCGGCCCACACTGCGTCAGGCCCACGCTTGTGGTCTTCGCTTTGCGCGCGCATCGATCGGGCCAGCGCGCGGCGCTCGGCAAGCGGTTTGGCAAGCACGGCCTTTTGCCACGCGGGGTTTCGCACTTGCGCGCGATAGGCCAGGTAGTCGGTGTCGTCGAGGCAGAGCAGATCGCCATGGCTCAACAGCCACCGTTCGCCGTGCAGCACCAGCACCGTGGGGTCTTCGAGCAGGATGAGGTTCGCCTGCGCCGCGAGCCCGGCACCGATCAGGAAGTCGCGGTTGCCGTGCATGAAGTAAATCGGCAAGCGCGCCGCGGCAAGGCGCAGCAACTCGGCGCATTCCGCCTCGAATCCGGGCTCGGTCGCTGCGTCGTCGCCGACCCAGGCCTCGAACAAGTCACCGAGGATGAACAGCGCGTCGGCGGGCGTCGTCTGCAGATAGCCACGCCATGCGTCGACCGTGGCGGGCTCGCCCGGTTGCAGGTGCAGATCGGAGATGAGGTCGACGGTTCGCCAGCCGACAGGCGCGATGATTTCCGGGAACGCCGCGTGGCTCATAGCTTCACTGCCCGGCACTCGACCTCGGCCTATTCTGCGGTGACGACGGCCTTTTCGATAACGACGTCTTCGAGCGGCACGTCGTCATGAAAACCCTTGCGGCCGGTTTTCACGGCCTTGATCTTGTCGACGACTTCCTTGCCGGCGATGACCTTGCCGAACACCGCATAACCCCAGCCTTGCGCCGAGGGTGCCGTGTGGTTCAGAAAAGCGTTGTCGGACACGTTGATGAAGAACTGGGCCGTGGCCGAATGCGGCGCGCTGGTACGCGCCATGGCGACGGTGTAGTTGTCGTTCTTCAGGCCGTTGTTGGCTTCGTTTTCGATCTCGGCGCCGCTGGGCTTCTGGGTCATGCCGGGCTCGAAGCCGCCGCCTTGCACCATGAAGCCCGGAATCACGCGGTGAAACACCGTGTTGTCGTAGTGGCCCTTCTTGGCATACGCCAGAAAGTTGTCGACCGACTTGGGCGCTTTGGCGCGATCGAGTTCGAGCGTGACGACGCCGTAGTTCTTGATGTGCAGTTCGACTTGGGGATTGCTCATGATGGCTCCTTCAAAAAATGGGGTCGCGCCGATTACTTGACGATGCTGGCCGACTGGATGGTGATGGTATCGAGCGGCACGTTTTCCATGCCGCCCTTGGTGCCGGTGCGCGCCGCGCGGATCTTGTCGACGACTTCGGTGCCGGAAACCACCTTGCCGAACACGGTGTAGCCGTGGCCGTCGGGGTTGGGGGCGTTCAGCATCGCGTTGTCCTTCACGTTGATGAAGAACTGCGACGTGGCCGAGTCCGGGTTGCCGGTTCGTGCCATGGCGATCGTGTACTTGTCGTTCTTCAGGCCATTGGAGGCCTCGAGTGCGATCGGCGCACGCGTCGGCTTTTGCTGCATGTTGGCGGTGAAGCCACCGCCCTGGATCATGAAGCCGTCGATGACGCGATGGAACACCGTGCCGTCGTAGTGCTTGTCTTTGACGTACTGCAAAAAGTTGTCGACCGTCTTGGGCGCCTTGGCCTGATCGAGTTCGACGACGATGTCGCCGGCCGAGGTGGCGAGCTTGACGCGTGGTGCGGATTGCGCCCAGGCCGCGCTCGAAAAGGCGATGGAGCTGGTCAGCGCCGCTGCGAGCAAGAGCGCGCTACGGCGCGAGCTGGCGCCGGCTGTGCGCGTGGCTTCGCAAGTGGTTTTAAGCATGGTTTGTCCGGTGAAAGGATGAATGGGGCCAACGTGCAGCCGACCGTGGCCAACGTGCCCGCAAAACAAAAAAGTCTACTTGGCGCGGACCGGCTTCTTGACGGTAACAGGCGCGGCCGGCAGCGGCGCGGGGTCCGCGCTCGTCGTGGCCGGCCCGAACAGTTCGCGAACCGTCTTGAGCTTCGGCGTCACGCTGGGGTTGGTCGAGGCGAATTGCTGCGCACGCACGTATTGCTGAATCGCAAGACGGGCATACACGTCGCCCAGGTTTTCGTAGGCGGTCGCATAGCCGGGGTTCAACTTGATCGCCATCTCGAGCGCGGCACGTGCTTTGTCGAACTGACTCTGCGATGCGTACAGGGCAGCGAGGTTGTTGTACGGCTCGGGCAGTTCCGGAAAATCTTGTGTAAGGCTGGTGAAGGCCGCGGTGGCGTCGGCTTGCTTGCCTTGCTCGGTCAGGATCACGCCGCGGAGAAAGCGCATCTGCGGATCGCGTGGCTTGCCGGCAATGTAGGCGTCGGCCTTGGCCAGCGCTTCGGGTGCCTTGCCTTGCCGCAGCAACTGATTGACATCGCCGTAGTCGTCGGCATGCGCGGCGCCTGCCGCTACGCATAACAGCACTGCAACGAACGGAGCAGAAAGAACGTGGACGATGGAGCGAGCGATGCGGGACGGGGAGAGCGCGAAGTGCTTCATGAAGCCTCGGGAAGTAGGGGGTTCGAGCGCTTTGAAGCAAGCTCGGAAAACACCCGAAAAATATGCGGCGGGGGCCGTTTATACTGAGGTCGATTGTAGCCGAGGGGTCGTTTCCAGCCTCCGGTGCAACCCCACCTTCACCCCTGAAAATGACCCTTGCGCACCCGCTGCGGCCGGCCGCAAGTTCGATGCTTTCCGAGTCCCCATGAGCCTGCGCATTTACAACACGCTTTCGCGTCAGCTGGAGGAGTTTGCACCGCTGCAACCGGGCCATGTCCGCATGTACGTGTGCGGCATGACGGTCTATGACTATTGCCATCTGGGGCACGCGCGTTCGATGATCGCATTCGATATGGTGCAACGTTGGCTGCGTCACAGCGGCTACGCAGTCGACTATGTGCGCAACATCACCGACATCGACGACAAGATCATCAAGCGCGCCGTTGAAAACGGCGAGAGCATTCGCGCCTTGACCGACCGCATGATCGATGCGCTGCATGAAGACGCTGATGCGCTGGGCATCGAGCGGCCGACGCACGAGCCGCGTGCCACCGACTTCATCCCGCAAATGCTGTCGATGATCGGCACCCTGGAAGAAAAGGGCTTGGCGTATCGCTCGACCAATGGCGACGTCAACTACGCGGTTCGCAAATTTCCGGGTTACGGCAAGCTGAGCGGCAAGTCGCTCGACGAATTGCACGCCGGCGAGCGGGTCGCGGTGCTCGATGGCAAGGAAGATCCGCTCGACCCGGTGTTGTGGAAAAGCGCAAAGCCGACCGAGCCCGACGAGGTCAAGTGGGCGAGCGACTTCGGCCTCGGCCGGCCTGGCTGGCACATCGAGTGCTCGGCGATGGCCTGCGAGTTGCTTGGCGAGACGCTGGACATTCACGGCGGCGGCATGGACCTCCAGTTTCCTCATCACGAAAACGAGATCGCGCAGAGCGAAGGCGCCACCGGAAAGCCGCTGGCCAACTACTGGATGCACAACGGCTTCATCAATGCCGACAACGAGAAGATGTCGAAGAGCCTCGGCAACTTCTTTTTGATTCGCGATGTGCTGAAGCGCTATGACGCCGAGACGATCCGCTTTTTCGTGGCGCGCGCGCACTACCGCAGCGCACTGAACTACGGCGACGTGCAACTCGACGACGCGCGCAATTCGTTGAAGCGCCTTTACACAGCGCTCGATCTGGTGACTCCGGCAGATGTTGCGATCGACTGGAAGCTGCCACACGCCGCACGCTTCAAGGCTGCCATGGATGAAGACTTCGGCACGCCTGAAGCAGTGGCCGTGCTGTTCGAGCTGGCGGGCGAAGTGAACCGTACGAAGTCGCCCGAGGTCGCGGGGCTGCTGCGCGCACTGGCGGGCACGATCGGCTTGTTGCAGGGTGAGCCCAAAGTCTTTCTGCAAGCTGGGTATCAATATGCAGGCAGCACGCTCGACGACGCTGCCATCCAGCTGCTCATCGCCCAACGCGCCGCCGCCAAAGATGCGAAGAACTTCGCCGAAGCCGACCGTATTCGCAAAGACCTGCTCCTGCAGGGCATTGCGTTGAAAGACTCCCCTACTGGCACGACCTGGGCCGCGGCTCAATAAGAACGCAAGAAGCCACTCAAGCGCCCATGCCCTCGCCCAAGAAACCGCCGCCCGTCGAAATCTTCACGCCCGATTACTGGGAAGAAGCCTGCAAACATCTCGCCAGGAAGGATCGCGTGATGAAGCGGCTCATTCCGCGCTTCGGCGATGCCTGCCTCGAGTCGCGCGGCGATGCATTCACGACGCTGGCGCGCAGCATCGTCGGGCAGCAGATCTCGGTGCCTGCTGCGCAGGCGGTGTGGGACAAGTTCGCTGCGCTGCCACGCAAGATGGCCCCCGCCAATGTGCTGAAGCTCAAGGTCGACGACATGCGGGGTGCCGGGTTGTCGGCACGCAAGGTCGAATACCTCGTCGACCTGGCCATTCACTTCGATGCAGGTCAGGTGCACGTCGATGCATGGAACGCGATGGCCGATGAACTGATCATCGAAGAGCTCGTCGCCATTCGTGGCATCGGACGCTGGACGGCCGAGATGTTCCTGATCTTCCACTTGATGCGACCCAACGTATTGCCGCTGGACGACCTGGGCCTGCTCAATGGCATCAGCGTCAACTACTTTTCGGGCGACCCGGTCAGCCGCAGCGATGCGCGCGAGGTGGCGGTTGCCTGGGCGCCGTATTGCAGCGTCGCGACTTGGTATATTTGGCGATCGCTCGACCCGGTACCGGTCGCTTATTGAATAACAGGAGAAGACGTTGGCGAAACGAACTTTTCTCGACTTCGAACAGCCCATTGCGGAACTCGAAGGCAAGATCGAAGAGCTGCGGTATGTCCAGACCGAATCTGCGGTGGACATTTCTGAAGAGATCGATCAGCTGGGCAAGAAGAGCCAGCAACTCACCAAAGACATCTACAGCGATCTGACACCCTGGCAAATCACCAAGATTGCCCGGCACCCGGAACGCCCCTATACGCTCGACTACATCAAGGAAATCTTCACCGATTTCGTGGAGCTGCACGGCGATCGGCATTTCTCGGACGACCTGTCGATCGTCGGCGGTCTGGCGCGTTTCAACGGCACGCCGTGCATGGTGCTCGGCCATCAGAAGGGCCGCGATACGAAGGAGCGCACTGCACGCAACTTCGGCATGAGCAAGCCCGAGGGCTATCGCAAGGCGCTGCGGCTGATGAAGACCGCCGAGAAGTTCAAGCTGCCGGTGTTCACCTTCGTCGACACACCGGGTGCCTACCCGGGCATCGATGCGGAAGAACGCGGCCAGTCCGAAGCCATCGGCCGCAACATCTTCGAGATGGCGCAGCT
>CAXTCC010000167.1:1764-9105 GCA_964242015.1 uncultured Variovorax sp. | reverse complement strand
ATCATGCTGGCCGGCATCTACTACGGCGCGCAGTACGGCGGCTCGACCACCGCCATCCTGGTCAACCTGCCGGGCGAATCGTCTTCGGTGGTGACCGTGATCGACGGCTACCAGATGGCGCGACGAGGGCGAGCCGGGCCTGCGCTCGCGGCGGCTGGCCTGGGCTCGTTCTTCGCGGGCTGCGTCGGCACCTTGATCCTCGCGGCGTTTGCACCGCCGCTGACCGAGCTGGCCTTCAAGTTCGGCCCGGCCGAATACTTCTCGCTGATGATCCTGGGCTTGATCGGTGCCGTGGTGCTGGCTTCGGGCTCGCTGCTGAAGGCGATCGCGATGATCGTGCTGGGCCTGTTGATGGGCCTGGTCGGCACCGACGTCAATTCGGGCGTCGCGCGTTTCAGCTTCGACATCCCGGAACTCACCGACGGCATCGGTTTCGTCGCCATCGCGATGGGTGTGTTCGGCTACGGCGAAATCATCGCCAACCTGTCGCAGCCCGATGAAGACCGCGAAGTGTTCACCGCCAAGGTCACCGGCCTGTTCCCGACCAAGGAAGACTTCAAGAACATGATCCCGGCGGTGTTGCGCGGGACGGCGCTGGGCTCGGCCCTCGGTATCCTGCCTGGCGGCGGCGCATTGCTGGCGTCGTTCGCGGCGTACACCATCGAGAAGAAGACGAAGCTGCGTCCGGGCGAAGTGCCTTTCGGCAAGGGCAACATCCGCGGTGTGGCCGCGCCTGAATCGGCCAACAACGCCGGTGCGCAAACCTCGTTCATTCCGTTGCTCACGCTGGGGATTCCGCCCAACGCGGTGATGGCGTTGATGGTCGGCGCCATGACCATCCACAACATCCAGCCGGGTCCGCAGGTCATGACCAGCAACCCGGAATTGTTCTGGGGCCTGATCGCTTCGATGTGGATCGGCAATGCAATGCTGGTCATCCTGAACCTGCCGCTCATCGGCATGTGGATCAAGCTGCTGTCGGTGCCGTACAAGTACCTCTTTCCGTCGATCGTGCTGTTCTGCGCGATCGGGGTGTACTCGACCAACAACAACACCTTCGACATCTGGCTCGTGGGCATCTTCGGCTTCATCGGCTACCTGTTCTTCAAGCTGGGATGCGAGCCGGCGCCACTGCTGCTCGGCTTCATCCTGGGGCCGATGATGGAAGAAAACCTGCGACGTGCGCTGCTGCTGTCGCGAGGTGACTGGAGCGTGTTCGTGTCGCGGCCGATCTCGGCAAGCTTGCTGGGGGCTGCTGTGCTCCTGCTGGTGATCGTGCTGCTGCCGGCGGTCAAGAACAAGCGTGAAGAGGCGTTCGTCGAGGAGTAGGCGAGTCGTTGAGTTCCGAGCGAGCGGCACCTTCGGGTGCCGTTCTGTTTTGGAGTGATGTCGAACGTGCATCGAACGGCTCCGCGCTGAAAGCTGCAAAATAAGTCGCATGCAGCGCAATCACTTTCTTCGCGCGTCGGTCGCCATGGCCGGGGCGTTCGCCTTCGGCGGCGCCTGGGCGCAGACCTATCCCACCAAACCGATCCGCCTCGTCGTGCCGTTCCCGGCCGGCGGCGCCACCGATCTTTTTGCGCGCACGCTGTCGCAAAAGATGGGCGAAAAGCTCGGTACCACGCTGGTGGTCGACAACAAGCCCGGAGCCGGCGGCGCCATCGGATCCGACCTCGCCTCCAAGGCGACGCCCGACGGCTATACGCTGCTGCTGGCCACCACCAGCACGCACTCGATCGGCCCCGCCATCACCGCCAAGCTGCCGTACGACACGGTGCGCGACTTCACGCCGATCGCGCATGTGGGCGACGCCCCGAGCGTGATGCTGGTGCCCAACGACGCACCCGCGAAGACTGTTCGCGAGTGGATCGACTACGCCAAGAAGAACCCCGGCAAGCTCAACTACGCGTCGAGCGGCAACGGCACCATCGTGCAACTGACGGCAGAACTGTTCAAGTCGCAGGCCGGCATCTTCGTGACGCACATCCCGTACAAGGGCACGGCGCTGGCGATCCCCGATTTGATCAGCGGCAAGATCGACGTGCTGTTCGACTCGCTGCCGACCGGCATGCCGCACGTGCGTGATGGCCGGCTGCGCGCGCTAGGCGTGACGACGCTGAAGCGCAGCCCGCTGGCGCCGGAGCTGCAACCCATCGCCGAGGTGCTGCCTGGGTTCGAGTCGAACACATGGTTCGGCCTGTACGGGCCGAAGGCGCTGCCGGCGAATCTGGTCACGCGCATCAACACCGCCGCCAACGAGGCACTGGCCGATCCGGAGGTGCGCGCCAAGCTGTCGCGCCTGGGCATCGAGCCGACCACGAGCACGCCTCAGGAGCTCGCCAGCATGGTCGCGACCGACGCGGCCAAGTGGAAAAAGATCATTACCGAACGCAACATCAAAGGCGACTGAAGTTTCATGAAATTCGACTACGGCAATCCCTATACGTCCACGCGCATCCCCGTCTTCGCGCGCAACGTGGTGTCGACCTCGCATCCGCTCGCGGCGCAGGCCGGTTTGCGCATCCTGCAGCAGGGCGGCAACGCCGTCGATGCGGCGGTGGCGACAGCCGCGGTGATGACCCTGGTCGAGCCGGTGAGCAACGGCCTGGGCAGCGACTCTTTCTGCATCCTGTGGGACGGCAAGAAGCTGCATGGACTGAATGCGTCGGGCTGCGCGCCGCAGGCCTGGACGCCCGACTATTTCAAGCGCAAGTACGGCGACGACGCACGCACGCCACCGCAACGCGGCATGGATTCGGTGACGGTGCCGGGCGCGGTCGCGAGCTGGGCGGCATTGAGCGAGCGCTTCGGCAAGCTGCCCTTCGCCGACCTGATGGCACCTGCCATCGAGACCGCCGAGCGCGGCTATCTGGTGCCGCCGGTGGTGCAGCAGAAGTGGGAAGCCGCGACGTCGCTGTTGCAATCGCAGCCCGGCTTCGCGCAAGGATTCCTGCCGTGGGGCCGCGCGCCCGAAGTCGGAGACCTCTTCAGATTCGCTGCAGCCGCACGTGCCTTCAAGTCGATTGCGGCGAGCAAGGGTGAATCCTTCTATCGCGGCGAAATCGCCGCAGCGATCGAAAAGTTTTCGACGGCCAACGGCGGCAGCCTGAAAGCCAGCGATCTCGCTGCCTGGAAGCCTGAATGGGTCGAGCCGATCTCGCGCGACTACCGCGGCTACACGCTGCACGAGATCCCGCCCAACGGTCAGGGCATCGCCGCGCTGATCGCGCTCGGCATCCTTGAGAAGTTCGACATCGCCTCGATGCCGGTCGACTCGGTGGCGTCGCAGCACTTGCAGATCGAGGCCATGAAGCTCGCCTTTGCCGACGTCTACCACCACGTGGCCGAGTCGTCGTCGATGGCGGTGACCCACCTGCAAATGCTCGATGACGACTACCTTGCTTCGCGTGCCAAACTGATCGACGTGAAAAAAGCGCAGAACTTCGGCGTCGGCAACCATGTCAAGGGCGGCACCATCTACCTCACCGCGGCGGACGAGAGCGGGATGATGGTGAGCTTCATCCAGAGCAATTACATGGGCTTCGGCTCGGGCTGCGTCGAACCGGAATTCGGCATCAGCCTGCAGAACCGCGGGCATGGATTCAGCCTCGATGCGGCCAGCGCCAACGTGGTGGCGCCGGGCAAGCGCCCGTTCCACACCATCATCCCGGCCTTCCTCACCAAGGGTGGCCAGCCTGTCATGAGCTTCGGCGTGATGGGCGGCAACATGCAGCCGCAAGGGCACATGCAGACGCTGGTGCGCATGCTCGACTACAAGCAGAACCCGCAGGCGGCTTGCGACGCGCCGCGCTGGCGCTTCAACGCGGGGCTGGAGATCAACGTCGAGTCGGCCATGGGCGCGAAGACGATCGAGGGCCTCGGCGCGCTCGGCCATCGCATGGAAGTCATCAACGACTCGTACCAGGACTTCGGTGCGGGTCAGTTCATCTGGCGTGTCGGTGAAGAAAACGGGAATCCCGCTGTAGAAGGTTATGTCGCAGCCAGCGATGCGCGACGCGACGGTCTCGCTGCAGGGTTCTGATCGCCAGTGACAGCCACATCTACCGCAGCAGCTGAAGCGCAGGCGCAGGCACAAGCACAAGCAAAAGCAGACGTACACAGCAAGTCCATCGCGGTCGGGCTGGTGCTCGCTACGGTGGGCGCGATCGCCTTCAGCGGCAAGGCGATCATCGTCAAGCTTGCGTACCGGCACGGTGTCGACGCGGTCACGCTGATCATGCTGCGCATGCTGTTCGCGTTGCCGATGTTCGTCATCATGGCGTGGTGGTCGGGCCGCGGCAAACCGGCGCTCACCACGCGCGACTGGATCGGCGTGTTCGGCCTCGGCTTCTCGGGCTACTACCTCGCCAGCTTTCTGGACTTTGCGGGGTTGGCATATATCTCGGCGGGCTTCGAGCGACTCATCCTGTATCTCAATCCGACGCTGGTGCTTTTGTTCGGATGGGTTCTCTATCGGCGCCGTGCGTCGCGCCCGCAGGTGATCGGCATGGTCATCAGCTATGCCGGCGTGCTGCTGGTGTTCGGCCACGAGATGATGAGCGCCGGCGCGTCGCGCTCGGGCGGCGGTGCGGCCTGGGGCGCACTGCTGTGCTTTTTGAGTGCGGTGAGCTACGCCGGCTACCTCGTCTACAGCGGCGAGTTCGTCAAGCGACTCGGCTCGCTGCGGCTCGTCGGCTTGGCAACCAGCGTGGCGTGCTTGCTGTGCATCGCGCAGTTCGCGGTGTTGCGGCCGCTGAGCTCGGCTTTCGAGGTCGCACCGCAAGTCATCTGGTTGTCAGTGCTCAACGCTACGCTGTGCACCGCGGTGCCTGTGTTGATGGTGATGATGGCGATCGAGCGCATCGGCGCAGCGGTCGCTGCGCAAACCGGCATGGTCGGACCGGTATCGACCATCCTGATGGGCGTGTTTATCCTCGGCGAGCCGTTCACCGTATGGATCGCAGCCGGCACGGTGCTGGTGATCGCCGGCATCTATGTTTTTACAAGGTCGGGCCGCTAGCGCCCAAGGAGCAAACCCATGGATTTCGGAATTGCAGGCAAGACGGCGCTGGTGTGCGGCGCCAGCAAGGGGCTGGGCTTCGGCAGCGCGTTGGCGCTGGTGCAGGAGGGCGTGAACGTGGTGATCGTCGCGCGCGGCGCCGAGGCACTCGAAGCGGCTGCCAACAAGCTGCTGGCCGCACGCGCTGGTGGCGCGGTGGCGACGACACCCTGGGTCAAGTACGTGGCAGCCGACATCACGACCGAGGCCGGTCGCGCAGCCGCCTTTGCGGTGCACGCCGACTTCGACATCGTCGTCACCAACGCAGGCGGGCCGCCGCCGGGCGACTTCCGGGACTGGGATCGCGAAGCCTGGATCAAGGCGGTCGACGCCAACATGCTGACGCCCATCGAACTCATCAAGGCGACGGTCGACGGCATGGCGGCCCGCGGCTTCGGGCGCATCGTCAACATCACCTCGAGCTCGGTCAAGGCGCCGATCGACATCCTCGGCTTGTCGAATGGCGCGCGCAGCGGGCTCACCGGCTTCGTGGCCGGCGTGGCGCGCACCGGCCTGGCGGCCAAGGGCGTGACCATCAACAACCTGCTGCCGGGATCGTTCGACACCGATCGCCTCAAGGGCACGATGAGCAGCACGGCGAAGAAGACGGGGCAAGACATCGACGCGATTCGCGCGGCACGGCAAAAAGCCATCCCGGCAGGGCGCTTCGGCAATCCGGAAGAGTTCGGCGCCATCTGCGCGTTCTTGTGCAGCATGCAGGCGGGCTACGTGAACGGGCAGAACGTGCTTGCAGACGGCGGCGCCTATCCAGGAACTTACTGAACTGCAGCCGCGCTGCGATCGTGGCACCATGCGGCTCTGATTTTCTGGAGACATCGATGAAGAGCAAAGCCGTCCAAATCGACCGCCACGGCGGTCCCGAAGAACTGAAGATCGTCGAGGTCGATGTCGGCGAGCCAGGCGCTGGCGAAATCCGCATCCGGCACAAGGCGGTCGGACTCAACTTCATCGATACCTACCAGCGCAGCGGGCTCTACCCGTTTGCGATGCCGCTGCTGCTCGGCATGGAAGCGTCCGGCATCGTCGAAGCGGTCGGCGAAGGGGTGACGCACCTCAAGGTCGGAGATCGTGCGGCCTATGCGAGCCAGCCACCGGGCAGCTATTGCGAAGTGCGGGTGATGCCCGCCAAGTGCGTCTGCAAGCTGCCCGACGCCATCTCTTTCGAGACCGGCGCCGCCATGATGCTGAAAGGACTGACGGCGCAGTACCTGCTCAAGAAAACACTGCCCGCGGAGGGCTTGCAAGCGGGCGATTTCATTCTGTTTCACGCCGCCGCGGGTGGCGTGGGACTCATCGCCTGCCAGTGGGCCAAAGCGCTCGGGCTCAAGTTGATCGGCACGGCAGGCAGCGACGCCAAGTGCAAGCTGGCACTCGACCATGGCGCCGCATTCGCCATCAACTACAGCACCGAGAACTTCGCGGACCGCGTGAAAGAGATCACCGGTGGCAAGGGCGTCAAGGTGGTTTACGACTCGGTCGGCAAAGACACTTTCGAGGGCTCGCTGGCCTGCCTGCGACCGTTCGGGTTGCTCGCCATCTTCGGCAACGGCTCGGGCGCGGTGCCGCCGTTCAATCTGGGCAAGCTGGCTTCGGGCGGTTCGTTGTACGTGACGCGGCCCACCCTGTTCACGCACATCGCGACGCGTGAGGCGACGCAGGCGGCGGCCGACGATCTGTTCGAGGTGGTGGCGAGCGGTGCCGTGAAGATATCGATCGACCAGCATTACCCGCTGGACGAAGTAGCGCAGGCCCATCGTGACCTCGAGGCCCGCAAGACCACGGGCTGCACGGTGCTGACCCTCTGAAACAGCAGCGGTTTATGAACTCCGTGAGAACCTACATCGTCGAAGACAACGCAACGATCCGGGAGAACCTGGTCGGCACGCTGCGCGAAGTGGCGCGCGTCGAGACCGTCGGCGAGGCCGAGACCGAAGACGAAGGCACGGCGTGGCTGACGCTGAATCGCGGCAAGTGGGATCTGGCCATCATCGACCTGTTCCTGAAAGAGGGCAGCGGCATGAACGTGCTCGAAGCCTGCCGCGACCGTTCACCGACACAGAAGATCGTGGTGTTGAGCAACCACACGACGCGCCATGTGCGCCAGCGCTGTGCCGAGCTCGGTGCCGATGCGGTGTTCGACAAGGCCACCGAAATCGATGACCTGATCGACTTCTGCCTGCGTCGGCGGCAAGAGCAACTCAACCAGCACTGAACTCGCCGGACGCGGCCGACGGCCAACGCTATCGTCTGGCGTCTGGCGT
>CAXTCC010000167.1:0-1664 GCA_964242015.1 uncultured Variovorax sp. | reverse complement strand
CGTCTGGCGTCTGGCGTTTACTGGTTTTGACCGATGCGAATGCCGGCCGCTTCGACGGTCTGGCGCACCAACCTCCATACGCGCTCGGCCACCGGCGACAGCGCGCGGTTGCGACGTCGGATCAACATGATCGTGCGTTGCACGCGTGGCGTGAGCGGACGCACCACGAGATCCTGTAACCCCCCCGGCGGCAGCGACAGCGCGGGCATGACGCTGATGCCGATGCCCGCTTCGACCATGCGAAACACGGTGGTCGGATGCCCGAGTTGCTGCGTCACCCGGCACACCGCCCCATGCTGTTGCAGCGCAACGTCGATCAGCCGCCGGCTGCCGGATGCATGGTCGAGCAACACCAGGTCCGCACCGTCGAGTGCCGACCATCGCACGCTCTTTTTCTGGGTGAAGGGATGCTCGGGCAGGGTGACGATCACGAACGGATCGCTCAGCATGGTTTCGCAATGCAGGTCGTCGGTGGCCGATGGTTCGATCACCACGCCGAAGTCGACCTCGCCGCTGCGCACGCTGTCCAGCACGTCTTGCTGGATGCGATCGAGCAGCATGAACTCGACTCCCGGCGCCGCCGTGGCGCAGGCCGCGATGCAGGCCGGCATCAGGTTGGCAGAAAGCGTCGGGCTGCTCGCGACCCGCACCTTCCCGCCGTGCGCGTTGGCGAGGCCGGCCACGTCCTGCAACGATTGATCGAGCTCGTCGAGCACGCGATCGAGCCGCGCCGCCAGCGATTGCCCGGCGTCTGTCAGCGTCACCTCGCGCGTGGTTCGGTCGAGCAGCTTCAGGCCGAGTTGCGACTCGAGTTCGAGGATGGCGCGGCTCACGGCGGGCTGCGTCAGGCCGACCTGATCGCCGGCACGGCTGAAATTGCGGCTCTCCGCCACCGACCGAAAAACGCGAAGTTGCCGCAACGTGACGTTCATGCGCCGGAATCATATATCCATCAGATAAATCGATTTCTCTTTTGAATTAGGGCGCGTTCCAATAGCTGCCATGGCCCGTTCCCGCTTTCTCCCCGACAACTTCACGCTCGCACTGGTATCGACCGTGGTGCTTGCCAGCCTGCTTCCCGCGAGCGGCAGTACCGCCGTGTTCTTCGGGCGGCTCACCACCTTTGCGATCGGCCTGCTGTTCTTCCTGCACGGTGCCAAACTGTCGCGTGAAGCGATCCTGGCAGGGATCACGCACTGGCGCTTGCACCTTTTGGTGTTCGCCTGCACCTTCGTCATGTTCCCGGTGCTCGGTCTTGCGCTCAAGCCGGTGCTGCTGCCGCTCGTCACGCCTGACCTCTATACCGGCATCCTGTTTCTCTGCGTGTTGCCGGCCACGGTGCAATCGGCTATCGCCTTCACGTCGATGGCGCGCGGCAATGTGCCTGCTGCCGTGTGCAGCGCCTCGGCATCGACCTTGCTCGGTGTCTTCGTCACGCCGCTGCTCGTCAACCTGATCGTGGTGCAGCACGCCAGTGCGGGCGCCTCGCTCGACTCCATCGGCCGCATCCTGTTGCAGCTCATGGTGCCGTTCGTCGCAGGTCACTTGTTGCGGCCGCTGATCGGCGCATGGATCAAGCGGCGCGCGTCCATCCTCACCTATGTCGACCGCGGCTCGATCCTGCTGGTGGTGTACACCGCCTTCAGCGCCGCCGTGATCGAAGG
>CAXTCC010000166.1:0-9105 GCA_964242015.1 uncultured Variovorax sp. | reverse complement strand
GCCGGCATGAAGATGCCGTACCAGGTGCTGACGTCGAAGCCCTTGTAGCCGAGCTCCGTCACGGTGGCCACTTCGGGCAGCGAACTGCTTCGCGCCGCGGATGTCACGGCCAGCGGACGCAGTTTGCCCGCCTTGATCTGGCCGATGGCCGATGGCACCGACGACATCAGCAAGTCGACATTGCCCGCCAGCACGTCCATGAGCGCCGGGCCCGAGCCCTTGTACGGCACATGGCGCAACTGCAGTCCGGCGGCCTTGCCGAACAGGTCGCCGGCCAGATGGATCGTGGTGCCGTTGCCGGGCGAACCGTAGGTGATGGTCCCGGGCGCTGCCTTGGCAGCCTTGACGACGTCGGCCAGCGTCTTGAAGCGCGAGTTGACCGCCGTGCCGATGATGACCGGCGTGTAGGCCACGCTGGCCACTGCCACGAGGTCGCGCGTCGGGTCGTAGCTCAGGTGTTTGTAGAGCCACGGCGCCACCACCATGTTGTCCTTCTGGCCCATCACCATGTCGTAGCCGGTGGGCGGTGCCTTCGCCGCTTCGGCCAATCCGATGGTGCCGCCTGCGCCGGCACGGTTGTCTGCGATGACGCTCCACTTGGCGGTGTCGCCGAGCTTGCTGGCGACCAGCCGCGCCAGGATGTCGGTGCCGCCACCGGGCGGGAACGGCACGATCATGCGGAACGGCTTGTTGGGCCACGCGTTCTCTGCAAACGAGGTCGCGGGGACGCCGCTGAATGCGAGCGCGGTGAGGAGGAGGGATCGTCTGTTGATCATGGGTGCGTTGTCGGTCGCAGTGATTGTTCGCGTTCGCCGTGAGTTTAAAAGCGGCGCGGCCGATGGTGCATCGCCGTTCGCGAGCGTTGCCGTCGGCGATGGTGATGGGGGTGGTGGCGGTGGCATTTTCATGCGCCACGTTGATTCTTGTAGGGCCAGGCGTACCGGGCCGTAGGACTCGCACGGCTTTGCACCACCGAGGGCAGAGATGTGATTTTTGCACTGCGCCGCATCGCATCCAGCGTGCCAAATGGCTTCAAACCACTTGGAGCTTGAACATGAGCAAGACGCTCGATCTGATAGTCGAAGAGACGATTCCAGGGCATTTCTTCTGGACGCTGGTGCGACGCGCGCCCGCCAAGGAGACGCCCTTCGTCGTTGATTTTGCAATGGGCCCGTTGCCCAGCAAGCAGGCCGCCATCGCTGCCGGCAATGCCGCGATGCAAAGAGCCAGCGCGGCCAGCGGGACGGGGCAGGCCGCGTGGGGCGGCAACTTCGCCGAGACTGTCCCGGCGAGTCTTTAAGCGCCGCCTTTGGGCTCGCGAGCGACCTTGCGCCCGATCTTCTTTTGAGCCACATCGCGTTGCGCAGTCGCGCTCGACGCCGAGCCAACGGCATTCGCATCGTCGAGCCACAACAATGCGTCGACATGCGCCATGAAGTGCCCGAGATACCCCGGCGAAAGATCGCGCATCGACTTGAGTGCCTGGTGCACGAGATGGTGCGAGTTGAGCGGGCCGGGATTGTCAGGCACCGTCGCGTGAGATCGGGACAGATGGCGCTCGGCACTGAGCTTCGACCAGGTGCTTCTGAAGTACCTGAGCGTCTGTGTCATCGTGCTTGTGGCTCGGCCGCGCGGCAAATTGTGCAGCGCGTCTGCGACATCGCTTGTTGCTTGTGATGCATTTCCGGCAAGGCGTGCTCGCTCTGCGCTTTCACCATAAGCCGCCAGAAATTGGGTCAGCCTGTCGTCGAGAATTCGCCGCGCTGCCCCTTGCTGCACAAGAGCCCGCCGCACCATCGCTTCGATGAAGGCAAAGCGCACAGGATCATGGTGATGATCGCCACGCGCGCGCCATGCATCGAGCGTCGCGCCGTGGCCGTGATCCGTCTCGACTTCGCTCATGACGACTTCACCGATGACGACTGCTTTACTCACGGACTTTCGGGGCTGCGGTCACGCCATTGTTCGTGCTCGACGGTCGTGGCGTCGGCGCCATCTCGACACGCCGATTCTTCGAGCGTCCGTCGGCATCGGCGTTCGACGCCACGGCCTGCTCGGCCCCGAAGGCTGCGGCAAAAACCGACGCCGAAGGAATGCCTTCTTCGATCAGCGTACGCGTGACAGTCAGCGCGCGTTGCGCCGACAACTCCCAGTTGTCCGCGAACTGGCGATTGCCGCCGCGCACTTGCCGATCGTCGGTGAAGCCACTCACCATCAGGATTTCGTCGCGCGACTGCAGGTACGCCGCGAGCGGTGTGGTCAGGCTCTTCAGCAGTTGCCGGCCCTCGGGTTGCAGCTCGGCTGAGTTGAGGGCGAACAGCACGCTGCCGCTGATGCCGATGCGACCGTTGTTCAGTGTCACGCGGCCCGCAGCCAGTGGCCCGGCCAGTGCTTTCTCCAGGGTCTCGCGGCGTTGAGATTCCGCTTGCCGCTGCTTGACCTCGGCCTCCAGCTTGGTCGCGAGCTCGAGTTGCATGCCGAGGACGCACACCAGGATGAGCACGAAGGCGCCGAGCAGCCCCGACATCAGGTCGCCGAAAACCGCCCAGATCGGCACGCTCGATTCGAGCCCGCCGTCGCTGCCTTCGGACAGCTCGTTCATCACGCTTCGCTGCCCGCGAGCGAGCGCTGGTCGGCGAGCCGTTGCAGGTCTTCGACGATCTGCTTTTGCGACAGCATGCTGAGGTCGATGACTTCTCTGGCCTGCGCCACGTAATAGGCAAGTTGTTCGTCGCTGCGCACCATCGATTTGCCGAGCGCGCCTTCGATGCGCTGAAGTTGAGTTGCCAGCTTGTCGTTCGATTGACTGAAGAGCTGCACGGCATGACCGAAGGCTTCGCCCAGGCTTGCCACTTCGACGGCGCTGCCGGTGAGTTGCGCGCTCACTTCCGCCATCTTTTCGGACTCTGCGTCGACCTTGTCGGTGAACTGGGCGCCGGCGCGAGTCAGCACATCGGCGGATGTCGCGACCAGCGCATCGATGGCCGCGCGCTGTTCGGTCGAGGCGTGGTTCACGCTGTCGAGCACGGTGGAGAGCGTGCCGAGGATGCGGCTGCGCTCTTCGAGCAATGCGTTGTCGCCGACCATGCTGTCCGACAGCTTCTGCCGCAGTTCGGCGATGACCTCGGCTGCTGCGCGCGGTGCTTCGGACGCGGTTTGCACCAGTTGCGCGACCTCGGCGATGGTGTTCCTGGCATGCGTTTCGGTTTGAACAGACAAGTCCCGTGCGGTGCCTTCCAGCGTCTTGACGATCTCTTGCTGCAAGCTCGCAGCCTGCGCGCCTGCTTGCTGCCATTCATGCCGCAGCGAATCGGCCATCGCGCTCAGCGCTTCGGTCCACGACGCCAGACGCTGGTGGTCTTGCGATGCGATCTTGTTTTGCAGATCGCCATGCGCTTCGCCCAGCGAATGCACCAGCGAGGCGGTGCGTTGCTCGAAGGTTTCTGCAAACCGGCCGAGCGAGCTGCCCAGGTCGGCTGCCAACGATTCGCTCGTACGGCGATGCTCGGCGAGCGCTGCGCGCCAGTGTTCGCCCAGGCTTGCGGTGCTGGCCTCGAAGCGGGTGGAGAGTCCATCGAGTTGCTGTTGCGCCGCGTGCGCGACGTTGCCGTGCAAAGCTGCGGTCTCGCGCGCGATGCCGGCCATCGTGGCTTCGACCACCGGCTGAATCGTGGCGCCGGCGATGCGGGCGCTTTCGGTCAGGCTTTCTTTCAGCGATTCGCCGACGGCCGACGCCAGGCTGGCGTATGCCGATTCGGCCTGCCCATGAAAACTGTCCTGCCCGGCAACGAGCTTGTCGTTCAGCGCCTGGCTTTGCACTTCCATCGCGGCCATCATGGCCTGCAGACGGTCGGCCAGTTCGGGCATGACCTCGGCCTGGCGCTGCAGCAGCTTGAAGGACTCGTCACGGCGATGCGCGTTCGAAAAGACACGCAAGGTCGTTGCAATCTTGGTGTCGAGCAACTGCGCAACCTGCAACCGGTCGCGCCGGCACAGAGCCGACACCAGGCCGAGCATCGCCGACGCTGCGACACCCGCGAGCGAGGTGCCGAAGGCAAGCCCCAAACCCTTGACCGGCGCCGCCAGCGACGAGCGGATCGACAACAGGTCCGATGCGCTTTCGAGCGCGGTGCCGGTGCCGTTCAAAGTCACCACCATGCCGAGAAAAGTGCCGAGCATGCCGAGCAGCACCAGCAGGCCCGCAAGGTACGGCGTCAGCATCGGGCCGGGCAAGCCAACGCGCTCACCCTCGATGCGAAGTCGCACCGGGTTCTGCAGCGAAGCGGGAAGCTCGCCCAGCCAGGCCCCCAGGCTGGCCGGCGCTTCGGATGTTCCCGTCACGGTGCGTGCCAGCGTTGCGGTGCCCTGGTCGAAGCGATACAGCTCCAATCCGCCCATCACATAGAACCCGCCGATGATCAACGTCATGACCAGCGCCAGCGGGCTCACGCCGATGTACCCGATGGCGACCCAGCAGATGGCCGCCAGACCGAGGAAAAACGCGGTGAAGTGAAGTGATCTGCTCATGGCATCCCGTTATGTCTCTCGAAGGGCTTCGAGCAGCCCTTCGACTGGTTGCAATCGAATTTCGAGCTCGGCCAGCAACACGCTTTGCATGTCCTTGCCGAACGCTTCTTGCCACGCTTCAGGCGCGCTCTGTGCCAGGCGCTTGAAATACTTTCCGAGCAGGCCTGGAATGGTCGCCAGCAAACGCTGCTCCTGCGTCCCCAACGCATGCTCCATGACAGCGTCCAGCGCGGCGAGTTGCGCCATGGCCGGTGACTTGCCCGCCAGGGTCGCGCGCACGCGCTTGCGCAAGGCCGAGATGCTCGTTTCCATCGCCTGTTGCCGGGCGACGTAGCGTCGGCGCCAGGGCGCGAAGTCGATGGTCGTGCCGGTCGCCGCGTTGCGCGCCGGCGCGGGGTCTTCGGCGATTGCGGCGACCAGCGCGTCTCGCACGCGCCTGCATTCAGCGTCCTCGCTGCCTCCTGCAACGCGCAGTGCCGAAGCCGGCTCCTTCGAAATATCGCCGTTCAGCACCGAAGAGAGCGTGATCGCGTCGGTCCAGCCGAGCCACTGACTCAATCGGTCTGCGAACGACCGTTTGGAATCGGCAACATCGATGTCCGTCAACCGGGCGAGCGAGCGAACCAGTGTCGACCCGCTGAAACCCGTGCGCCGTGGCACTTGCACCATACCGTCCAGAGCGAAAAACCACGCAGTCTACACGGGGCAAACACGCTGAAGAACCATGGAAAAGGTGTAGGAAAACCGGGAGCGATGTCAGAGCTTGCAGCGCAAAGCCGATGGCACGGTGAAGGGCGCCCGGTTGCCGTGGTCCGGGCAGAAGGATGTTCAGGTCAAGACGACAGACGTCGATCTGTAAGACATGAGCCAGGCCGTCGCTGCGTCCGCCGGCAGTGGTCGCGAATACAGATAGCCCTGCCCCTTGTTGCAGCCGAGTACAGCCAGAAGCGCCGCCTCGCCTGCAGTCTCGATGCCTTCGGCCACCGTGCGCATGCCCAGGCTCTGCGCGATGCGCACCACCGATTCGATCAGCACGCGGTGGTGCGCACTCGTCTCGATTGCGCTGACGAAGGACCGGTCGATCTTCACGACATCGACGGGCAGTTCGTGCAGGCTGGCCAGCGAGGAGAAGCCGGTCCCGAAATCGTCCAGCGCGAGGGTCAAGCCGAGCTCCTTGAGTTCACGCAACCTGGACTGGACGGTCGCGTCTTGCGCAGCCAGGCTCTCGGTCACCTCGAGCTGGAGGCAGTGCGGCGGCAGGCCACTCTCGCCGAGCGCGTCGGCCACCCGTGCAACGATCTTCGATTCGGCAAGTTGCGCCCGTGACAGGTTGACCGACACCGTGCGCGGTGCCCTGTCTCCCAGCAATGCCTGCCATTCGACAAGTTGCCGGCAGGACGTATCGAGTACCCACTCGCCCAGTTCGCAAATGAGCCCGGTGGCCTCGGCGACTTCGATGAAGTCCGTCGGCATGATCATGCCGCGCTCGGGGTGGCGCCAGCGCACGAGCGCTTCCATTCCCGCGACGGAGCCGTCTGCGAGGTCGACGATCGGTTGATAGACCGTGAACAGGTGCCCCTCGGCCAACGCGGTACGAAGGCCGAGTTCGAGATCCCCGCGCTGCCTGGCGCGGTCCAGAAGGACCGGCTCGAAGAGCACGTGACGCGCGCCCCCCGCGCGCTTGGCCTCGCGCATGGCCAGACTGGCTTGTTCCAACAGGGCTTCGGCATTGTCCGGAGCGTTTCTGCCCGTCACCAGGCCGACGCTGGCGGAGAGATGCACGGTCTGGTCGCCGATCGCATAGGGGCTTTGCAGGATGCCGACCAATCGATTTGCTGCGTCTGCCGCGGCCGGCTCGCTGCTCTCGGACGAGTCGAAACACAGTACGAATTCGTCGGCAGCGAGCCGTGCCGCCATGCAATGGGGGGCTGCTGCCGCCGGGGCGCTGCCCTCCCAGTCTTGTGCTGCCGCAGCCACTCGACGGCCCATGAGATGGAGCACTTCGTCACCGGTCGCATGGCCGAGCGTCACGTTGATGCGCTCGAAACGGTCTGCGTTGATGAGCATGAGGACGAAGCGATAGCGGGGTTCGTCCCGCATCCGGCCCAGCGACCGGCCGATGCGCTCCAGCACGGCGGTGCGGTTCGGCAGGGACGTCAGCGTATCGGTGCGTCTCTGGCCGTGCAACCTGGATTGCAGGCGCTGGTCCTCGCGCCGGGCCGTGGCGGTCATGTCGCTGACGCAGGCCATCAGCGTGGTGTCGTCCAGCCTCATCATGTGAAGGCCCAGCACCATCAGCTCGCCGAGGCCCGCTCTCTGCCGCTTGATCTGCAGCGGCAAGGCGTCGCAGACCAGATCGCCCGATCGCGCACTGGCATTCGCGAGCTCGCGCAGTCCGGGCGCCACCGCTTTCAGCACGTCGAAAAGGTTGTCCAGCGCGCCGTCGGGCGTCAGCGGCATCAGCAGTTGCGCGGCCATCGGGTTGATCAAAACGACGGTGCCGTCCAGCCCCGTCTGGATCAGGCCGATGGGCGCCCGATACAGAAACTGAACCAGGGCCTCGTCGGCGGTGCCGTCAGCCATGGGACGACGCGTTCGCTCCGGCAAACCAGCGCTCGACCCGATTCCGGCCTTTGGCCTTGGCGACGTACATGGCAGCATCCGCGCGCTGCAGCAACTCGTCCACGCCGTCGATCCCTTCCTGCATGGTCGCCACGCCTGCACTCACGGTGTAGCGAATGAAATTGCCGTCCACCTCGACCGCCTGCGCTTCAATGCTGCGGCACAGACGCAGCGCAGCCGCCTCGGCTTCTTCAATGGCGATGCCCGGCATCAGGACGACGAACTCTTCGCCTCCCACCCGCGCCACGACATCCATCGCATGAAAGGTGAAAGACAGGCCGGCTGCCAGGTGCCGCAGGACCGCATCGCCCGCAGCATGGCCGTGCTCGTCGTTGATCTGCTTGAAGTGGTCCGCATCGATCATCACCACGGACAACGGCCTTGGCATGCGGGCCCAGCGCTGCAGCTCGAGGTTGGCGGCTTCGAAGAAGGCACGACGGTTCGCCAGGCCGGTGAGGTAGTCGCTCGAAACGGATTGCCTCAATGCCTCGGTGGCCTCGCGCCGGTCGGATATGTCGCGGATGATCAGGCTGTAGGCCTTGCCGGCCCGGCACTCGTCGTCGAGCGCATCGTCGCCCGGTACGTGAAGCGGTGCGATCAGGCAACTGCCCCAGTAGCGGCTGCCGTCGGCGCGGACCCGCCATCCCTCGTCCAGGCTCCAGCCGCTGTCGTCGGCTTCGTGCAAACGGTCCAGCGCGCGGTCTGCCGACATGCCGTCCGACGGATAGAACATTGCATAGGAACGCGCGATCGTGGCCTCGCTCGCAAAACCGGTGACACGTCCGATGCTCGGATTCCAGCTCACCGCGCAGCCGCTCGCGTCCAGCGCCACGAGCGCGTAGTCGGTCAGGCCGGTGACGATCGTGTTGATCCAGGCCAGGCTCTGGCGCAGCTCGCGATCGCGCTTCACGGATTTGCTCACGTCGCTGAGCACCGCCATGAGCCGCTGCTCGTCCAGTTTCAGCAGGCTCAGCGACAGGATCTGCGCGTCCTTGCGGCCTGCGCGTCCCGCATCGACCTGCAAGTGGAGCGCATCGCAGACCATGCCGTGGCTGCCCTCGTAGACCTCGGTCATGTGCCGGAGGTCGGGGGCGACGCCCTGCAGTGCTGTGAACAGGTTGGACAGTTCCCCATCGCGCGACAGCGGCATCAGCAGCTGCGCACACACGGGGTTCACCATCACGATCTCGCCATCGAGGCGCGCCTGAACCAGGCCGATGGGCGCGATATAGAGGAATTGGGTGAGGGCTTCGTAATCTTCCGCGAGCGAGAATGCCATGGCAGCGGCCGTTCAGACCGCGCGTTGCACGAGCACGTAGCGCGACGTCTTGCCGGGCGACGACAACAACCGCAAGCGGACCTTGACGGGGCGCATGCGAAGGGTCAGGACATAACCGATCGTTTCATCCAGCACGCTGCCGCCTTCGACGGCATCCTCGAATCGCTGCGCCACCAGAAAGTTGTTCATGCAGGGCGCCACGACGGTGAACAAGGGCTGTCCCAGCACACGCTCTTTCGAAAGCCCGGCAGCCTCGGACTCGAAAGTGTTGTAGTGGCGCACCACGCCATCGGCGTCGAAACCGATCACGCCGAAGGCGAGCTCGTCCAGCTGACCCTCTGTGCTCGTCTCCAGCAGATGGAGAAGTTCGGCGGTAGCGAAGTCGTCGGTGGCGACGGTTGTCATTTGGTGGCTTTCAGGAAAACGAAAAAACAGGGCGGCATGCTGCTGACTCGGTATTGGGCACGCATATCAAGGTGATCCCCCTACTTATCGGCAGAAGTTGTCGAACACTGAAGGCCGTTGGTCGGTTGGTCGCAGGCAATGAGAGTCAGCGCACGGTCGCCGATCGTGTTTAATGGCATGAGCGGGTGGTGAGTCCTGTGCTCCAGTTCGAGCGCCTCACCCTTCGTGGCACACCAGCGCCCTCCGCTCACCATGCTTTCTCGCCTCGTCTA
>CAXTCC010000165.1:7152-9137 GCA_964242015.1 uncultured Variovorax sp. | reverse complement strand
GTGCCCGACGTGATCTGCAACGCCGGCGGCGTGACGGTCAGCTACTTCGAATGGGTGCAGGACTTCTCGTCGTTCTTCTGGGACGAGGACGAGATCAACGTGCGGCTCGACCGCATCATGATGAACGCGCTCAATCAGATCTGGGACACCGCGGACAAGCACAAGATCAGCTTGCGGACCGCCACCTATGCCGTGGCCTGCGAGCGGATTCTGATGGCGCGGCAGGAGCGCGGTCTCTACCCTTGAACGTGGTGCAGGACGCCGCTTGAAGAACTGACCCGACACGGCGCTTTGCAGCGCGGGGAACGCTCCGGTCGCTGGCGTGTCGAAGGCTGAGCCGGCAACTTGCCGGTGATTTCGCCGGTAGCATCGGCACGCCATGTCCACAGTCTTTTCTCCTCGTGCTTCTGTTCCTTTCTACGCCGCGCTGGCCGTCGCAGCGGCGTTGCTTTTGTCAGGCTGTGGCGGCACGCCGAAGCGTGTCTCCTACGAGCCGGAAGAGTTCGATTCGACCACCACGCACACCCGCAGCTATTCGGCGAGCGAGGGACAAACCTGCGAGGCCGCGCGCCGCGCTTTGCTGAGCCAGGGCTACATGCTCACCGCGTCGAACACCGACCTGGTGACGGGGCGCAAGAGCTTTCAGCCGACAGGCGAAGTGCACGTCGAAGTCGAGCTGCGCGTGGTCTGCGCGGCGGAGGTCGCGAAAGGCCATCGCACCGTGACCTTCGTGACGGCACTGCAAGACCGCTATGCGCTGAAGAAGGTCAACAACTCGGCCAGTGTGGGCGTCGGCGCGATCGGCTCGTTGTCGCTGCCGTTCTCGTCGAGCGACGATGCCATGGTGAAGATCGCCAGCGAAACGCTGACCGACGAAGGTTTCTACGATCGGTTTTTCGCGCTGCTCGAACGGTTTCTCAAAGCACAGCAAGGGAGCGAGCCTTCGGTGTCGCCGGCGGCGCTCGGCGCTCCGGTGGCGCAACCTGCGTCTGCGCCGCCACCGCTGCCCACGTCCGCAGCGCCAATGCCTGTCACTGCGCCCACGCCTGCTGCGCCTGCCGCGCCGGTTGCGCCGGTTGCGCCGGCAGTGGCACCAGAGGCCTCAAAGTAGCGCCGAAGTCGTGCTCAGGTGGCGCCAGCCGTTGCCAGCGCCGCTTCCAACTGTTCAACGGTGAAGGGTTTGGCCAGCCAGATGGTGCCGGGCATCGGCTCGTCGGGTTGCGTCCGGCCGCTTGCAAAAATCACCTGCATGCGGTGGCCCGACGGCAAGCTCTGGACCAGGTCGTAGCCCGACAGTGCAGGCAGGCCGATATCCGTCAGCAGCACGTCGAAAGCGCCGTCCATAAAGCGTGACTTGGCCACCTCCGCGCTCTTGACGCCGGTGGCCCAATGGCCGAGCACCTGCAGCAACTCGATCGTGGCCGACAGCATTTCGGGGTCGTCTTCGACCACGAGCACGCGCAGCTTGCCTGGAGAAGCGGGCGTGCCCGCGGCGTTTGGCGGATTGTCTCGGGAGTCTTTGGAGTTGTGCACGTCGGTCGTCATCAGTGAGATCCGGTTATCGCCTGACTTTAGGGCAAGGCGGTGCGGTGCTCCGTCCCCTTCGGCACAAGCTTGCGTAGGAGGTGCGCTTTTCAAGGCTGCGCTCCCGTTTTTGCGGCGTTGTGCGATCCTTCGCGTTTTGGTCCGCAACCTTCGGAAATTCAGAGAAACGCCATGATCCGCATCGGCACCCTTTGCTACGTGGTCACAAGTTGCATGGCGAGCCCGGCGACCGCCAAGGCCGTCGGCAAAATCGTCGAAGTGGCATCGGCACCCTACGACGCACCGCACGACGGCTACCTTCCGGGCACCTACTACGACGTGCTGTTCGAAGGCTGGACCTTCTATTGCCGCAGCGACAAGCTGGTGCCGATCTCCGACCCCGATGCGGATGTCGGTGATTGGCAAGAAGACTTTGCGCCTGAAGCGGCTGCTGAACCCGA
>CAXTCC010000165.1:0-7052 GCA_964242015.1 uncultured Variovorax sp. | reverse complement strand
GTGGCCACGATCCGCGGCAACGCTTCACGCCGTTTCGTTCCCACGCGCTGGCGTCAAGGGCTGCCACTCGCGATCGCCGTGCTCGCAGCGTGGGGCCTCTCTGTCGCCGTCGGGTTGCCCGAGAGTTTTTGGTCGGTGATGAGCGTGCTGATCGTCATGCGCCCCAGCGCCGGTTCGACGTTGGGTGCCGGCTGGGAGCGCGTGCGCGGAACCGCTGTCGGCGCGGCGGTCGGTCTGGCGGGCGTGTACTTGCAACATCACGGCGCACCGGCGCTGGCCACCACGTTGTCTCTCGTGGCGCTGCTGGGGCTGGTCGGCGGCGCGTTTCCGGGCATGCGAAGCGCGCCGGTGGCGGCGCTGATCATCCTGTCGGCGGGTGGCATTCCCGGTCATTCGGCGCTGCAGGTGGCGGTGCTGCGCGTGGTGCAGATCGGCATCGGGGTCGCGGTCGCGCTGCTGATCTCGATGATTGCCGCGGAGTACCGCGCAGGTCCACGCTTTCGCGAAGGTTGCGCGGCGCTGCTGCAACGCGTCGCCATGCGCGTGGCGGCGTTGGCGGGCGAAGCGCGGCCGAGCGAAGATGCAGCGGACGGCGCCAACGCGGCGACGCGCGCCGCGTTGGCCCGGCTCACCGTGCTGGCCGACAGTGCCGATCGTGAATCGGCGCTGTGGCGCTGGCGTCGAAGTGGCCGACGTGCCGGCAGCGCGAACGACGACGGCCACGGTCGAAGCGCGAATTGGCGGCGCGTGGCGCGCATGGTGACGCGCATCTTTCAGGACGCCACGGTGCTCGGTCGCGTGTTCCGTCGGGTACCCGATTCGCAGAACGATCCGTTGTGGACCGAGGTCGCGCGGACCGCGAGCCGCGCCATTGCGAACACGGCCGACGTACTCGGTTCGCACGGGCGAGTCAATTTGGTGGCGCTGGAATCATTGGCACTGCGATGCGCCGAGCCGATGCCGGACAGGCCGAGTTACAGCGGGCCTTCGACCTTGTCGACGACCTTGCTGGCTGCACCGCTCGCGTTGTTGAGGGACGATCTGGAGCGGTTGCAGGCGTTGCTCGACGAGCTGGAATAAGCCGACGCAATGCGCGCGGCTATCGCGCCAGCGTCGACTTCCCGAACAGGCTTTCGATCAGCGCGACAGCCACTTCCGCCGTTTGGTTTCGAACGTCCAGCGCCGGGTTGAGTTCGACCACATCCAGTGAGCCGAGCCGTCCGGTATCAGCCGCCATCTCCATGCACAACTGCATCTCGCGGTAGGTCGGGCCGCCACGCACACCGGTGCCGACGCCGGGCGCATCGGCCGGGTCGAGGCAATCGAGGTCGAAGCTCACGTGCAGATGCGTGTCTTCGTCGATGTCCTGCAGCGCCTCGGTCATGGTGTGGCGCATGCCGTGCTCGTCGATGTGGCGCATGTCGAACACGTCGAGGCCGAGCGCACGAATCGCCTGCTTCTCTTCGGCATCGACGCTGCGGATGCCGATGAAGCGCATCGCGTCGCGGCCCAGCGCCGATCGCTCTCCGCTCCAGCCGGTCAGCGCCGCCGGGCCGACGCCCAGCAGGCACGACACCGGCATGCCGTGCATGTTGCCGCTCGGGCTGGTGGTGTCGGTGTTGACGTCGGTGTGCGCATCGAGCCACAACACGCGCAGCTTCTGGCCGCGCTTGCGAACATGCCATGCGATCGCGCTGATCGAGCCGATGGCCAGGCAATGGTCGCCGCCCAGCATCAGCGGCACACGGCCGGCGCCCAACGCGGTGTCGACGGCGTTGTAGACCGAGCGGTTCCAGGCGATCACTTCGTCGAGATGCCGCAGGCCATTGCTCGGTGCGGCCCACGGCGTGGCAGGTCCTGCGAGGTTGCCGCGATCGACGACGGAAAAGCCCTGGCGCGTGAGCGTTTCGGCAAGCCCGGCGACGCGCAAGGCGTCCGGGCCCATGCCGGCGCCGCGCACGCTGGCGCCCACGTCGGTCGGGGCGCCGATGAGTTCGAGCGTGGCGGTCATGGTGTGGTGCAAGTCAAGGTGCAGGTCATGAGCGAGCCTACCCTTGCGCGTGCAAAAGTCGCAAGCATCCGGGTGGAAACACTGAAGCCGCGGGGCTCTTTTTTTTGGCCTGGCACGGTATCCTGACTGACGCCTTTCAGAGCGCACACCAAGGAGACAACATGAAACACCTGAGCGGCCTCGACGCCACCTTTCTGCACCTCGAAACCCCTGAAATGCCGATGCACGTGGGCTCGCTCAACGTGCTGGATCTGCCGCCCGACTACAAGGGCGATTTCTACGAGGACGCCAAGGCTTTCATGGCCAGCCGCATTCACCTGGCCGATGTCTTCACCCGCAAGCTCGCGCTGATGCCGTTCGACCTGTCGAATCCGGTCTGGGTCGACGAGGAAGACATGGACCTCGACTACCACGTGCGCCACATCACCTTGCCCAAACCGGGCACCAACCGTCAGCTGCAGCAGTACGTCGCGCGGCTGCATTCGACCTTGCTCGACCGCAGCCGGCCGCTGTGGGAGTTCTTCATCATCGACGGTCTGCAGAGCGGTCAGGCGGCGCTCTACACCAAGGTGCATCACGCCGGCATCGACGGCCAGGCCGGTGTCGCGCTCGGCAAGGCGATCTTCGATCTCGATGCGGGCGGCCGCGTCGTGAAGCCGCCCCGGGCACGGGCACGCAGCAACAACTATTCGCTCGGCATGGCAGAGCTCGCATCCGCGGCGCTGCGCAATACGGCGCAGCAGTACGTCAAGCTGTTCAAGATGGCGCCGGCCTTCGCGCGCGCCATCGGTGGCCTGGCCAAGCCGGATGAAAAGGCGGCTGAAAAGTCAGTGACGACGGCACCGAAGAAATTCAACCTGCTGGCCCCGCGCACCCCGTTCAACGTGTCGATCACCAACCAGCGCACCTTTGCCGGCCGCACGATTTCGCTGGCCGAGACCAAGCACATCGCCAGGCATTTCGGCGTGACGCTGAACGATGTCGTCATGGGCACCGTGTCTGGCGCCATTCGCAAGTACCTGAAAGACAGCAACGAGCTGCCTGAAAAGACCATGGTCGGGGCCATTCCGGTGAGCCTGCGGGAAGCTGGTGACGATACGGCCAACAACCAGGCCAGCATGATCCTGGTGAGCCTCGCGACCGACATCAAGGACCCTGTCGCGCGACTCAAGCAGATCAACGCGTCGTCGAACGCTTCGAAGTCGACCATGAACAAGTTCAAGGCGGTCATCCTGGACGACTTTCCGATGTTCGGTGCGCCATGGCTGATCTCCGGCGTGGCCTCGATGTTCGGACGCTCGGGCTTGGTCAATGTCATTCCGCCCGTTGCCAACGTCGCTATTTCGAACGTCGCCGGTGCACCGTTTCCGATGTACTTCGCGGGTGCGCTGGTCACTTGCTACTACCCGGTGTCGATCGCCAGCCACGGCATGGCGCTCAACGTGACGGTGCAGAGCTACAACGGCCGCATGGACTACGGCCTCATCGCCTGCCGCCGTGCGGTGCCCGACATCACCGAGATCGGCGACTACATGCTGGCCGAGCACAAGACGCTGATGGACCTGGCCGGGCCGATGACGGCGGCGCAGCCGGCGGCTGTGGCTGCAGGCGCAACCGCTGTTGCAGCTCCTGCGCTCGAAGTCGTTGGCGGAGCAACGCGCAAGGCTGCGCCGCGGGCCTCCGGCGCAACAAAGCCGGCCTCCAAGCCAACCGCCAAGCCGACCGTCAAGCCGGTCCGGGCGGTGCGCAAGCCGGACCTGAAGATCGTCGGCAAGCCGACTGGCAAGGGCGCCGTGAAAGCGCTGGCCAAGCCCGTTGCGAAGCCCATCGTCAAGGCCGTACCGAAGCCGGCAGCCAAGTCGACACGGAAGGCACCGGCGCCGGCCAAGCGGTCACGGGCCAGTGCGACCGCAAGCTCATGAGTGCGACGGAAAATTGGGCCAGTTGGACTAACTTTCCATCGCTTCTAGTTATCGCGGCCTAGGCATTGCCGAAGAAGATCGGTCCATCGCAAACCAGCGAGCCGATCAACTTCAAGGAAATCTTCATGTCCACGCAAACCATCTCTTCCGTTGCCGTCCACGTCGTCGGCCAGTACAACGAAGCCGGCAAGACGCTCGTGAGCGCCTACCGCACCGGCGCGCATCGCCTGCTCGGCGGTGCCGCTTCGCGCCTTGCTCCGCGGTTCGCTGCCGCTGAAAAGATCACCGGCTTCCTGGCCAACCGCCTCGACCTCGACACCAGCCGCGTCGTCACGCTGATGGACCGTGTGGCTGCCGCCAGCACCAACGGCATCGAATCGGTGGCCGGCCGCGCTGCGCAGATCGAATCGCCGGTCGCGACGTCGATGTTCAAGACACTGAACGCCATCAACCTGCCGATCGCCAATGTCTCCGCCCAGATCGCCGACAAGATCGCCGAAGGCGCCAAGCAGATCGAAGTGCGCGTGAGCGGCGCCGAATTGCCGAAGGCCGTTCGCACTGTCAAGGCCAAGGCCCGCGCCGCTGCAAAGCCGGTTCGCCGCGCTGTTCGCAAGGCTGCTTAAGGTGGCAGCCAAGGCGCCGACTTCCAAATTGGCGCCTGTCAAAAAGGCGGCGTCCGCCAAGAAGCGGGCCGCTGCCCGCAAGCCTGCTGCAACCACCGCGCCGGCTGCTTCGAAGGTGGCCAGTCCCGGCAAGGCGGAAGTCTTGCTGCGCGCGGGCTTGAAAGCGCTCGGCAACGTACGCGACGACGTCGTCAAGCGACAGACCAATGTCATCGAAGGCCTGCTCGGCATTCAGCCCAAGGGTGACGCCGCACCGGTGCGTGGTTTCCCGAGCCTCGACAGCTTCGGCATCCGCAAGTTCGAAGACGTGTTCGACCAGCGTGTCGCCACGGCGCTGCAGCGGCTCGGCATGCCGACATTGCACGAAGTGCAGGCGCTGCGAGACGAGGTGCGCGAACTCCGCGAGCAACTCGATCGCATCGACCCTGCCGCCCGTGCCGTTCGACCGGTGGCGAAGACGCCCGCTTCGTCCTCCCGGCGCAGGCGCTGAACGCATCCGCTTCGCGACGGCTGTCTCAATCCCTTGTGGCAAGTCCCAACACCCGCGACCGCATTCTGCTGACCAGCCTCGCGCTGTTCAACGCCGAGGGTCTCGCGGCCGTGTCGACGCACAAGATCGCAGCCGAGCTCGGCATCAGTCCGGGCAATCTGCACTATCACTTCAAGGCCAAGGCGCTCATCGTCGAGTGGCTGTTTCGCCGTTTCGAACAGCGACTCGAAGCCTTGAATGCGTCGTCGAATTCGATCGCTGCCATCGACGATCTGTGGCTCGCACTGCATCTGCGCTTCGAGGCCATCGACGAGTACCGGTTCATCTATCGGGACATGGCTTTTCTGTCGAGCGAGTACCCGCCGCTCGGACTGCGGGCGCAAGACTTGACCGCGCACAACCTGCTGGCCGCGCAGGCGCTGTGCGAAGGGCTGGTGACGTCGGGCGTGATCGAAACGAGCGCCGAACAGGCCCGCATCCTGGCATTGCAGATGGTGTTCACCACCACCTGCTGGTTGTCCTTCGAGCGACTGGTGCCGGGACGGGATGCGCTCGCGCAGGCCGACCCCGGGCTTGCGGCTTTCTACACGCTCACGCTGGTTTCGCCTTACGTTTCAAGCGAATCGAGGGCTTACCTCGATTACCTGCGCGGCAAATACCTCGGATAAATGGGCCTGATGTCCCACGGGTCGCGCCGCCTCACCGCATCAGTTTCGATAAATTTAGAAGAAGGAGAGATCACATGACCGCTGCCGCCCAATTTGCCACTCACGCAAGCCGCCAGGAACGAATCGAGCCGCCGTCGAAGCTGCTCCTCTTGGCGGAAGTCCGAGCGCTTTGGGAGACGGGCGCGGGCATCGCCATGTGGCCCTTGCTGCAACTCACGCCGCGCGGCGACGGGCACCCGGTGCTCGTGCTGCCCGGCCTGGTGGCCAGCGACACGTCGACGGGCATCCTGCGCCGTTATCTTGAGAGCCGCGGCTACGACGCGCATGGTTGGGGCCTGGGCCGCAACATGGGACCGCGACAGGGCGTCGAAGCCGGCATGGTCAAGTTGCTGCGCGAACTCCATGACAAGAACGGCGAGAAGGTCAGCGTCATCGGCTGGAGTCTGGGAGGTGTGTATGCCCGCCTGCTGGCATCGGCGCATCCTGAACTCGTGCGCAACGTCATCACGTTGGGCAGTCCGTTTTCCGGCAGTCCGCGGGCCACCAATGCATGGCGCGTGTACGAAGGCGTGAGCGGGCAGAGCTCGCACGATCCGAAGCGCATGAAGTACATCAGCCCGACGCCGCCCGTACCGACCACATCGATCTTCAGTCGCACCGATGGCGTGGTGGCTTGGCAATGCAGCTTGGAAAAGACCGGGCCGCAGTCGGAAAACATCGAGGTCATCGCCAGCCACATCGGCCTCGGCGCACATCCGGCCGTGATGTATGCGCTGGCCGATCGGCTCTCGCAACCCGAAGGGCAGTGGAAGCCTTTCAATCGCACGCTGCTCGGGCCGCTGGTTTACCCAAATCCCGACAGAACCTGATGGTCCAGATGGTGAAGGCGAGCTAGCTGCTTGCCCAGACGTCCAGGACGTAGCGCTGCTTGGCGAGCATGCCGGTCATCCACGCCGTGCTGTCTTCCCCGTGCTCGCGCGCGATGTCGCTCAAGGTGCGACGCACGTCGGGTTCCATGCGTGAGCCATCGCCGCAGACGTACACGGTGGCGCCGGCTTCGATGAGCTTCCAGACCGAATCGGCCTGCTCTCGAATCAAATCCTGCACGTACGCCTTGCGACCACCGGCGCGCGAAAACGCGGTGTGCAGGTCGACCAGCCCATCGTCCGCCCACGCCTTCAGTTCGTCGGCGTAGATGAAATCCTGCTCCGGGTGCCGGCAGCCGAAGAACAGCATCGCTTTCCCGATCGTCGTGCCCTTGGCCTTCAACGCTGCGCGTTCTTGCAAGAAGCCGCGGAACGGTGCCAGCCCGGTGCCGGGCCCGATCATGATCACCGG
>CAXTCC010000164.1:0-9151 GCA_964242015.1 uncultured Variovorax sp. | reverse complement strand
ATGAAGGCCTTGCCGCCGTTGATGACGTACTCGCCGCCCTGCAACTCGGCACGCGTCTTGAGCGCGCCGGCGTCCGAGCCGGCACCGGGTTCTGTCAGACAGTACGACGCCAACTTCCGACCGCTCGTGAGGTCCGCACCCCAGCGCTCGCGCACCGCAGCGCTGCCCCAGGTGCCGAGCATCCAGGTCGCCATGTTGTGGATGGTGATGAAGGCGGTGGTCGACGGATCGATCGCGGCCATCTCTTCGAACACCAGCGTGGCATCGAGCCGAGGCAGTGCCAGGCCCTCGATGCTTTCCGGCGCGTAGAGTCCGCAGAAACCGAGCTCCCCGGCCTTGGCGATCGCCTCTTTCGGGAAGATCGCTTCGGCGTCCCACTTCGCTGCGTTCGGCGCGAATTCGCTCAGCGCGAAATCGCGCGCGGTCTGGGCGAAGGCGCGTTGTTCTTCGGAGAGTTCGAAGTCCATGACCTCGCGCTTATTTCAGCGAGATCGTGGTGTTGACGCCCTGGCTCACCGTGCTGTCGTCGAACCAGCGCGAAGTGATCGTCTTGGTCTGCGTGTAGAACATGACGACCTGCTTGCCGTACGGGCCGAGGTCGCCGAGCTTGGAGGCGCGCGAACCGGTGAAGGAGAACATCGGCACCGGCACCGGGATCGGCACGTTGATGCCGACCTGGCCGACGTCGATCTCTTCCTGGAACTTGCGCGCGGCTGCGCCCGACTGCGTGAAGATGGCGGTGCCGTTGCCGTTCGGGTTCGCGTTGATGAGTTCGATCGCTTCGTCGATGGTCGCGGCATTGGCCAGGCACAGCACCGGGCCGAAGATCTCCTGTTCGTAGATGACCATGCCGGGCTTGACGTCGGCGAACACCGTCGGGCCGACGAAGTTGCCCTTTTCGTAGCCGGGCACGTTCGGCTTGCGGCCGTCGAGCGCCAGCGTCGCGCCATCGGCGACGCCGCGTTCGATGAGGCCGTTCACGCGGTCGTAGGCAGCGCACGACACCAGCGGGCCGACGTCGACCGTCTTGTCGGTGCCGGCACCGATCTTCAGCGTCTTGGCCTTGGCGACCAGGTCGGGCACCCACTTCTGTGCATCTCCCACCAGCACCGCGACAGACACTGCCATGCAGCGCTGGCCGGCAGCGCCGAAGCCCGCGCCGGCCAACGCGTTGAGCGTTTGCTCCTTGTTGGCGTCGGGCATGACGATGGCGTGGTTCTTCGCGCCCATCATGCATTGCACGCGCTTGCCGGTCGGGATGGCGCGGTTGTAGACATGGGTGCCGACCTTGGTCGAGCCGACGAACGAGATCGCCTTGATGTCCTTGTGATCGCAGATGGCGTTGACCACTGCTTCGCCGCCATGGACGACGTTGAGCACGCCGGGCGGAATGCCCGCTTGCAACGCGAGTTCGCACAGGCGCATCGTCACCATCGGGTCTTGCTCGGACGGCTTCAGCACGAAGGTGTTGCCGGTGGCGATCGCCATCGGGAACATCCACAGCGGGATCATCGCGGGGAAGTTGAACGGCGTGATGCCGGCGCACACGCCGAGCGGTTGCAGCAGCGTGTACGTGTCGACGCCGTTGGCCACGTTGTTCGCCATTTCGCCGAGCTGCAGGTTGCCGATGGCCGAGGCGTGCTCGACCACTTCGAGGCCACGGAACACATCGCCTTCGGCATCGGGCAAGGTCTTGCCCTGCTCGGCGGTGAGGATGGCGGCAAGCTCGGCCATGTTCTCGCGAATCAGCTGCTGGTACTTCAGGAAGATGCGGGCCCGCGCACCGATCGGCGTCTTGCGCCAGGTCTTGAAAGCCTCCTTGCCAGAGGCGACAGCGGCATCGACTTCGGCCGGCGTGGCGAAGGGCACGCGAGCGAGCACCTCCTGCGTAGCCGGGTTCACCACGTCGCGCCACTCGGTGGTTTTCGACTCGATGAACTTGCCGCCGATGAGCAGCTTGACGGTGGCGACCGTGGTGGCGGGGATGGCGGGTTTGACTTTGGCGTCCATGAATTTGTCTCCTGATAGGTTGTCGCAGCGCCTGCGCAGCCCGTCATCCTAGCTTTGCAGATTTGCGATAGCAATAGACAAATACGCACCCGACCTCTGCATAATTGCAGAGATGGACTGGGACAACCTGCGCTACTTTCTGGAACTTGCGCGCTCGGGCACCTTGCAGAGCGCAGCACGCCGACTGGAGGTCGACCACACCACCGTAGCGCGCCGCATCCAGGCGCTCGAAAAGCAGGTCGGCTCGCCGCTGTTCTCGCGCGAAGCCGATGGCCATCGCCTGACCGAAGCGGGCCGGCGACTGCAACCGCAGGTCGAGGCGATGGAAGGCGCCTTCAGGGCGGTCGAGAGCGCGGCGCCGGCTTCGCAAGAGGGTCTGTCGGGCGTGGTGCGCATCGGCGCGACCGAAGGCTTCGGCACCATCGTGCTGGCGCCGCAGTTGGCGCTCTTTGCGGGGCAGCATCCCAAGTTGCTGATCGACCTGCTGGCCATGCCGCGCCTGGTGCACCTGTCGCGGCGCGAGGCCGACATCGTGATCTCGCTGGAACGCCCGGCCCGCGGGCCGGTGCTCGTGACCAAGCTCACCGACTACACGTTGCGGCTCTACGCCTCGAAGAAATACCTGGCGAAGCACGCACCGGTCAAGGCACGCGAAGACCTGCGCGGCCACACCTTCATCAGCTATGTCGACGACCTGCTCTTCAGCAAGGAGCTGCAGTACCTCGACGAGTTGTACAAGCCCGACGCCTTCGCGCTGCGCAGCACCAGCGTGCTGGCGCAATACGAAGCCACTGCGGCCGGCGCCGGCATCGCGGTGCTGCCGGCCTTTATCGCAGGGCGCGACAAGTCGCTGCGTCGGGTGCTGCCCGATCAGCCGCAGGCGCAGTTCACCCGCAGCTTCTGGATGTCGATGCCGGCCGAGACCAAGCACCTGGCGCGCATGCGTGCCGTGTGGGACTTCTTGCGGCAGACCGCCGAAGCGCAGAAAGACGTGTTGTTGCCCGAGTGAAGGCCAGAGTGAAAACGCGGCGCGCGCTGGCGGCTCAGCTCCAGCTCACCGGATGACTGCCCGGCGGCATCGACGGCTTGCGCCACAACGCCGGCGTGCGCGGCAGTTGCGCGCTGTGCCGCACCGCCCGCAACAAGCCGAAGCCAGACTCCGACGTCTCCAGAAACGGCGCCAGCTCCGGTCGCGGTGCCGACAGCCCATCGGGCACGCGGCCGAGCGAACGAAGCCACTGCGCGGTCTGCGCCAGCGACACCTGCACATGCCAGCTGCCGCCTTCACGCTGCTGGCGCCACAACGCGGCCGCAGCGCCGAAAGCGATGAGGTAGCCGGTGGCTTCGTCGAGGATTTGCATCGGCATCGGACGGGGCTTGCCGTCGCCCGCCGCCTCGCCCTCGGCGTGGTTGAAACCCATGGCGGTCTGCAGCAACGAATCGAACCCTCGGCGATCGGCCCACGGACCTTGCGCGCCGTAAGCCGACAACGACACGCAGACGATGCCGGGCCGCAGTTTGGCGAGAGCGTTCGCCCCGAAACCCAGCGCGGCCAGGCCGCCCGGACGGTAGCCCTGAACGAAGACATGCGCCCCGCCGATGACCCGCTGCAAGGCGGCGCGACCCGCATCGGTGCGCAGGTCGGCATGCACCGACAGCTTGCCGCGGCTGGTGTCGGCGATGGCCGAGATGTTGGGCAGCGTGGGCGAATTGACCAGCATCACCTGCGCGCCATAGGCCGCCAGCGCCTTGCCGCCGACCGGTCCGGCCAGCACGCGCGTGAGGTCGAGCACGCGCACGCCGCCGAGCGGCCGTTGGCCTTCGCGCAGCGGCGGCAACGCCATCGGCGGTGCGGCGTCGGATGCGGGATCGGAGGCAGCGGCTTCACCGATGCGCTCGATGGTGAACAGCGGCTGGCGTGCCACCGCCTGCGCGTGCGGCGTGGCGTCCCATTCGTCGAAGCTGCGTAGCGCCGCCACGACAAGTCCGCGTTTCGCCGCGGCGTCTTCGAAATCGAGCGCCCGCCAGTCTCGCAGTGCCTGTTCGGCATCGGCGCGCTGCGCGTTCGACGGGTCGAGGCCGAGCAGCGCCAGCGCGCCGTCGCGGTGGTGCGCGAAGTTGGCGTGGACGCGCACATGGCCGTCGGCGCAACGGTACAGGCCGGAGAACGCGTCCCACGGGTCGGGCGACACATCGTCGATGCTGAACCAGCCGGTGCATTCCACCGCGGCGTGGGTCATGTCGACCGCCACCTGCTGGCGCGGGGCGCCTCGCAAGTGGCCGAGCTCGCAGGCCGCGAGCGCAGCAGCGGCGATGGTGCTTTGCGCCGCGGCACCGACCGCGAACGACGAAGGGAATACGGGATCGGCGCCGGTGAGGTGCACGAAGCCGAGCGCCTCGGCGGGCAACCCGGCGTCGGCCCAGAGTTGGCCGAGGATGTCAGGAACGTTCACGTGCGATCTCCTGTGCGGCCGGCAATGCCGGCCTTCGCTTCTGCGGTCTGCTCTCCGCCTCGCGGCTTATTGCAGATCGAAGTTCTTTTCCTTCACGGCTTCCGAATCGAGGCCGATCTGAACCGTGAACGTACCCGCTTCCGCCACCCGCTGCAGCTGGGCGTTGAAGAACTTGAGTTTTTCTTCGTCCACCGTGAAGCGGACGACCTTCTCCTCGCCCGCCTTCAGCATGATCTTGCGAAAGTCCTTCAGTTCCTTCACGGGCCGCACCACCGATGCGGCGACGTCGCGGATGTACAGCTGCACCACGGTCTCGCCATCGCGCGGCCCGGTGTTCTTGACCGTCACGCTGGCTTCCACCTTGGCGCCGCGCGCCATCGTCGCGCTCGACAGCGTCACCTCGGACACGCTGAAATCGGTGTAGCTGATGCCGTAACCGAAGGGATAGAGCGCGCCGTTGGTCTCCTCGAAATACTGCGACGTGTAGTTGCCCGGCTTGCCTGGCGTGAACGGACGGCCGAGGCGCGGATGGTTGTAGTACATCGGGATCTGGCCGACCGAGCGCGGAAAGCTGATGGGCAGCTTGCCGCCGGGGTTGTAGTCGCCGAACAGCACATCGGCGATGGCGTTGCCGCCTTCGATGCCGGTGTACCAGGTCTCCAGAATGGCGTCCGCTTCCTTCTGCTCCCGCTGCAGCGCGAGCGGTCGGCCGTTCATCAAGACCAGCACGATCGGCTTGCCGGTGGCCTTCATCGCGGTGATCAGGGCGCGCTGGCTCTGCGGCAGGTCGAGGCTGGTCCGGCTCGACGACTCGTGCGACATGCCGCGCGACTCACCCGCAGCAATCACCACCACGTCGGCCCGGCGCGCTGCCTTGACCGCCTCCGCGATCATGGCCGCGGGCGTGCGCTTGTCTTGCGTCACCTCGGGTGAATCCCAGTTCAGGTAGTTGAGGTACTTGACGATCTCTTCGTCGTTGGTCAGGTTGGCGCCGCGCGCATAGATCAGGTTCTTGCCGATGGCGTTGGCGAAGCCCGTTCGCAACGTGACGGAGGCCTTGAAGTCACCGGCCGCCGACCAGCTGCCGAGCATGTCGATCGGTGCGTCGGCCAGCGGGCCGACCAGCGCGACCCTGGCGGTCTTCGACAGCGGCAAGGTGTTGTTGCGGTTCTCCAGCAGCACGACGGATTTGCGCGCCGCATCGCGGGCGGCAGGACGGCTCAGGCGGCTGTCGGCCTTGAGGTCCGGCGGATCGTCCGCGGCGACGCCGATGCGCACATAAGGGTTCTGGAAGAGCCCCATGTCGTACTTGGCACCGAGCACCTCGCGCACCGCGTTGTCGATCTCCGTCATGCTGACTTCGCCCGACTTCACCAGGCCCGGCAGTTCCTTCAGGTAGACCGAGTCGGCCATGCTCATGTCGATGCCGGTCTTGATGGCGAGCTTGGCGGCCTCGCGCTCGTCCCTGGCCACGCCATGGCGGGTCAGCTCGACGATCGCGCCATGGTCGCTCACCGCGACGCCCTTGAAGCCCCAGTCCTTGCGCAGCAGGTCCTGCATGAGCCAGGAGTTGGAGGTCGCCGGTACGCCGTTGATCGAATTGAGCGCCACCATCACGCCGCCCGCGCCGGCATCGATGGCCGCGCGGTATGGCGGCAGGTAGTCCTGGTACATGCGCATCGGGCTCATGTCGACCGTGTTGTAGTCGCGTCCGCCTTCGACCGCGCCGTACAGCGCGAAGTGCTTGACCGCGGCCATCACGTTGTTGGGCCCGATCGGCAGCTTGCCCTGGAATCCCCGGACCACGGTCTTGGCGATTTCCGAAACGAGGTAAGGGTCTTCGCCGAAGCCTTCGGAGGTCCGGCCCCAGCGCGGATCGCGCGAGATATCGACCATCGGCGCGAAGGTCATGTCGGCCGCATCGGCGCTCGCTTCCTTGGCGGCCGTGCGCGCCATCGAGGTCACCACGTCCATGTCCCAGCTCGACGCCAGCCCGAGGCCGATGGGGAACGTGGTGCGGTGCCCGTGGATCACGTCGTAGGCGAAGAACATCGGGATCTTCATCCGGCTGCGCTTGGTCGCCGCGTCTTGCAACTGGCGGTTGTGCGGGCGATTGACCGAGTTGAAGGTGCCGCCGACGCGGCCGGCAGCGATCTCGTCGGCCAGCTGTGCGATCGGCATTTCCGGGCCGATGCTGATCAGGCGCAATTGCCCGATCTTTTCGTCGAGCGTCATCTTTCCGAGCAAGTCGGCGATGAAGGCGCCCTTGTCCGACATGGGGACCGACGGCGCCGCGGCAGGTGCAGTCTGGGTCGCTGTCTGAGTCACTGCCTGGGTAAAGGCCGAAGGGCTCGCCAGGCCGATCAGCAAGGCCATCGGCAAAGACAAACTCGGGGACAACTTGAACGACAACTTCATCTCATAACCTTCTGTGATCGGCAGCTGCTTCTAGACTTGTCTCGCAGTGCCGGTGCGTCTCTTTGGGCAATCCGGCGATGCTAAGCTAAAGACTTGTACCGCCAGCAGTCACCTGCAGTCACCGTGGCTGGCCTCGAATTTGCGAGATGCTCGCAATCACACGCGACCCTGCCCTACGCCGTCGCGCCTTCTGGATCTATCCGATGTTGCCTACTGCCGCACTCCGAAGAACAAAGTCTCTTGCCCGCTTCGTTTCTGCTTCCTTCGTCCTGTCTTGCCTGATGGCTTTGTCGAGCGTGCTGATCGCCGGCCCGGCGCGAGCGTTTTCGCTGGACGACGTGACGGCCCGCGCGCGCGATCTGATGGACAAGCCGTACGTGGCACCGGTCAGCAACCTGCCGCCGGTCTTCAGCAACATGCAGTTCGCGGACTACCAGAAGATGCAGCCGCTGATCGACAAGTTCGAGTGGCGCGACAAGGGCACCCCGTTCAAGCTGAGCTTCTATCACCAGGGCATGCAGTTCAATGCGCCGGTCAAGATCAGCGAGATCGTCGGCAGCGACGTGCAGGAGATCAAGTACGACGCCAGCCGCTTCGACTTCGGCGACTTGAAGTTCGACAAGGACGCAACGAGTCAACTCGGGTACGCCGGCTTCAGGGTGATGTACCCGATCAACCAGGACGGCAAAGACGACGAGATCATGAGCTTTCTCGGCGCCAGCTACTTCCGCGTGATCGGCAAGGGCCAGGTCTACGGCTTGTCGAGCCGTGGACTGGCGATCGACACGGCGCTGCCCGCGCCTGAGGAGTTTCCCAACTTTCGTGAGTTCTGGATCCAGCGGCCCAATCCGCAAGACAAGCAACTGGTCATCTACGCCCTGCTCGACTCGCCCCGCGCAACCGGCGCCTACCAGTTCATCCTGACGCCCGGCAAGGACGCGGTGCTCGATGTGCAGGCCAACATTTTCATGCGCGGCGACGTCAACACGCTCGGCATCGCGCCGTTGACCAGCATGTTCCTCTACGGCCCCAACCAGCAGAGCGAGAAGCGCAACTTCCGCCCGGCCATCCATGACTCGAACGGGCTGGCGATCCACACCGGCAGCGGCGAATGGCTGTGGCGCCCGCTCAACAACCCTCGCAACCTGGCGATCAGCACCTTCCAGGTCGAGAACCCGATGGGCTTCGGCCTGTTGCAACGCGGTCGCGAGTTCTCGCGTTTCGAAGACCTGAAAGACCGCTACGACCTGCGCCCGAGCGCCTGGATCGAGCCGCAGGGCAAGTGGGGCAAGGGCAAGGTCGAGTTGGTCGAGATCCCGACGCCGGACGAAACCAACGACAACATCGTCGCCTTCTGGACACCCGACGTGCAGCCGAAGAAGGGCCAGGCGATGCAGTACGCCTACCGCATGCACTGGACCACCGACGAGGCCGCCCTGCACGGCCAGGACAACGCCTGGGTGCGCCAGACGTTCAACACCGCCGGCGAGCTGATGCAGCCCAACCTGATCCGCAAGCTCGACGGCAGCACCGCATTGCTGATCGACTTCGAAGGGCCGCGGCTGGCAAAGCTGCCGGCCGATGCGGTGGTGACGGCACAGGTCAGCGTCAGCGACAACGCCGAGGTGCTGGAGAACGTGCTCCAGCGCAACACCGCGATCAACGGCTGGCGCCTGACGTTGCGGGTGAAGGTGAAGAACGCCGAACAGCCGGTGGAGATGCGCGCGGCGCTGCTGCAGGGCGACAAGGCGATCAGCGAAACATGGAGCTACCAGATGCCGCCGAATCCGGCACCCGTGGCCGCGGTAGCGCCGGCGCCGGCAGCGCCTGCCGTGCCCCCCACTGCGCCCGATCCGGCCCCGGCAGCACCAAAGACAACGCCCTGAGCGTCTTCACGTTCAGGGCGGTATTCCGCGCGGTTTTCAGCGCGGTCCAGGCCGCGATACGACGCAGCCGCTCGCGGTCGTTTACTTGATGAGCTTGACGCCGGTCTTGGCCTGAAGCGCATCGAAGGTCACGCCATCGGCCAACTCGACCACCTTGAGGCCTTCCGGCGTCACGTCGAGCACCGCCAGATCGGTGATGACGCGATCGACCACGCCGACACCGGTCAACGGCAACGTGCACTCTTCGAGAATCTTCAGGTCTTCCGTGCCGTCCTTCTTCTTCGCGACGTGTTCCATCAGCACGATGACGCGCTTGACGCCGGCCACCAGGTCCATCGCGCCGCCCATGCCCTTGACCATCTTGCCGGGGATCATCCAGTTGGC
>CAXTCC010000163.1:0-9207 GCA_964242015.1 uncultured Variovorax sp. | reverse complement strand
CATTGCTCATCGTCGCCGCTGCCGGCGCCGCATTGTTCGTGCTGGTGCTGCGCGGTGAGGCGGGCGACCCCAACCGGCTCTATGTGCTGCAGCACGCAGGCATCAATCTTGTGTTGTGCATCTGGTTCGGCAGCACCCTGCGCGGTGAGGGCCTGTCGCTCATCGGCCAGTTCGCGCAGCGCGTGCACGCGATCGTGCCGGGCATGAAGCGCTACACCGACCAGGTCACGTGGGTGTGGACGGTGTACTTCGCGCTGATGGTCGTCGCCTCGATCGTCGTCTATCTGACGCTGCCGTTTTCGGCCTGGTCCCTGCTGGCCAACGTGCTGACGCCGGTGAGCGTGGTGTGCCTTTTCGTCGGCGAACATTTCATGCGGTACCGGTTGCACCCGGAGTTCGAGCGCACCCGCATGATCGACGCGGTGCGTGCCTTCTATGGCGCGCCGGTCGACAACGGCGCACCGCACTGACGTACCGAATCCAGCGGCACCGCCGGCCGAAAACATCCGCAAGCCCATGAAGTCAGATCTTCCGAAGTTCCTTCCCCTGTTGGGCGCGCGCGACCTCGATGCACCGCTCGCCTGGCGCGCCGGCGTGGCGATCTCTTCGCGCCAGTACCTGGCCGATGTCGTCGCCCTGGCCGAGCAGTTGCCGGCCCAGGGTCCGGTGGTCAACCTGTGCGTCGACCGCTACGCGTTCGCTGTCGGACTCGGCGCAGCGCTGGTGCGTCGCCTGCCCAGCTTGCTGCCGCCCGACGCACGACCGGAGACGCTGTCGCGCCTGCATGAAGGCAACCCGCACCTGTTCGCGGTGGCCGACGACCGGCACCTCGATCCGCAAGGCATCACGGTGGTCTGGATCGACCCGCGCGTGCACGTTGCCCTGGTCGAAGGCGCTCCGATGGAGATGCCGATGATCGATGCCGAAGGCCATGCCGTCAGCTTGCTGACCTCGGGCTCCACCGGCGTACCGCAGCCGCATGCCAAGAGCTGGCGCACGCTGGTCGACGACGTCGGCGCCGCGGTGCCACGGCTCGCCGAGCTGCTGAAGCTGCCTTCGCTCGACGGCCTGACATTGGTCACCACGGTGCCGGTGCAGCACAGCTACGGACTCGAATCGTCGGCCTTGCTGGCAATGTGGGGCGGCGCCTCGTTCGACAGTGGCCGGCCGTTCTTTCCGGCGGACGTGACCGCCACGCTCGAGGCATCGTCGCGACCGCGCGCGCTGATCACCACGCCGTTCCATCTGAAGACGCTGTTGATGGCCGGCGTGCCGCTGCCGGCGGTCGATTTGATCCTGTCGGCTACGGCGCCGTTGTCACCCCAGCTGGCGGCGCAGGCCGAGCAGGCGATGGGCGGCGCGCTGATCGAAATCTACGGCAGCACCGAGTCGGGCCAGGTCGCGACGCGGCGCACCACCGAGAGCGAGGTCTGGCACACCTTCGGCGAGATCCAGGTGACAGCCGAACCGACCGAAGACGGCGCCGAGCGCTTCGTGTTCAGCGGTGACTTCGTGCCGCGACCCACGCCGATGGCCGACGTGCTGGAGTTGATCGACTCGCAGCACTTTCGCTTGTTCGGCCGGGCCAACGACCTGATCCATGTGGCTGGCCGGCGCAGCTCGCTCGGGCATCTCAACTACCACCTCAACAGCATCGCCGGCGTGACCGACGGCGCCTTTTGGTTGCCCGACGAAGTGGCCGACGGCGTGGTGCGGCCGGTGGCTTTCGTGGTCGCGCCGGACCTGAAATCCGGTGACATCGTCGCGGCGCTACGGCAGCGGCTGGAGCCGGTCTTCGTGCCGCGCCGCGTGGTGCACGTCGCGTCGTTGCCGCGCGAGGGCACCGGCAAGTTGACGGTGCGTGCCTTGCGCGAGTTCGCGCTGGCGCAACTGGCCGGCGACGGCACCGCGGTGCAGGTCACGCGTGACGTGCCGGTCGACCATCCGGCTTTCGCCGGCCACTTTCCGGGGCAGCCGCTGGTGCCCGGCGCCTTGCTGCTCGCCGAGGTGCTCGAAGCGGCACACGGCGTGCCTGCACTGGTGTCTCGCCTGGGCCGGCAACCGACCTTGGCGGCGTGCAAGTTCCTGTCGCCGGTGCGGCCGGGCGCCACGCTGACCATCGAACTGCAGCCCGAGCCCGGCGCCGCACGCGGCGTGCGCTTCGAAGTTCGCTGCGATGCGCAGATCGCGGTCAGTGGTCGCTGGACGCCAGGGGCAGACGCGGCTGCATGAGCGCCGATCCAAGCGTGAACCGGCCCACCCCGCCCGTGACTCAAACCGATCGGCCAGCCGCTGCCGCCGACTGGTCGACCACGCCGGAGCGCGCCAACAAGACGGCCCTTCGCGTGATCTGCTGGATCGCGCTGACGATGGGGCGCCGCGCTGCGCGGCTGTTGCTGCACCCGGTCACGCTGTACTTCTTGCTCTTCTCGCCCGCGCCCCGCCGGCATGTCAAACGGTATCTGTTCCGCGTGATCGGCCCGAACGCAGGCTGGGGCGACGGCTACAAGCTGCTGCATGCCTTTGCGTCGACCGTGCTCGACCGCGTCTACTTTCTGCGCGGCCGCATGGACCTGTTCGACGTGCGGGTCGTCGGCAACGAGCCGGTGGAGAGCGAGGCATTGGCGGGCCGTGGTGCCTTCCTGCTCGGCGCCCATGTCGGCAGCTTCGAGGCGCTCGGTGCCTGCAAGGGGCTCAGCCCGGATTCACCCAGGCTGCGTCCGGCGATGCTCATGTTCCCGGACAACGCGCGCCAGATCAACGCCGTGCTCGATGCGATCAGCCTGCCGGAACTGAGGCCGCATGTGATCGCCCTGGGTCGGCCGCACTCCATGCTCGCGCTGCGCGACTGGCTCGACACCGGCGGCATGGCAGGCCTGCTCGCCGACCGCACCTTGCCGGGCCAGGTCGAGCAGGCGGGCCAGCGCGGCAACAGCATGGAGCTGCCGTTCTTGGGACAGCCGGCGGTCTTCAACGACGGCCCGTTTCGCCTGGCCGCGCTGCTGCGCCGCCGCGTGTTCTTCATGGCGGGCTTGTATGTGGGCGGGGCCCGCTACGATGTGCTGTTCGAGCCGCTGGCGGATTTCAGCGAGCGCATTCGCGACCCGGCCGAGCGGGAACGCGCGATCCGCGAGGCGGTCGAAGCCTATGTGGTCCGGCTCGAGGCGCTGGTCCGCAAGTACCCCTACAACTGGTTCAATTTTCATGATTTCTGGCTCGAAGATTCGCAGTGAAACGGGCGCCGCCGACGGTGGCGCTTTCGGCACCATCGGCGCAGTGACCTGGCGTCGTGCATGCCGTGGGCTGCTGCTGGCCGTCGCGCTCGGCGCATCGTCGGCCTGGGCATTCGATCTTCCGGACCTGATGGGCCTGCTGGCCAAGCAGAAGAGCGGCGAGGCGCGCTTCACCGAGCAGCGCTTCGTGCGCGGGCTCGAAGGTCCGCTCAATGCGAGCGGCACGCTGAGCTTCACCGCCCCCGACAAACTGTCGCGCCGCACGCTCACGCCGCGGCCCGAGAGCATGGTGGTCGACGGCAACAACATGGTGCTGTCGCGCGGTGAACGCACCCGCACCATGACGCTCGACAGCGTGCCCGAGCTGCAGGGCCTGGTCGAAGCCATGCGCGGCACCTTGAGCGGCGACACGGCCGCCCTGTCGCGTTACTTCAAGAGCACCGTCGGCGGCTCGGCCGATGGCTGGACGCTCGATCTGCAACCGCTCGACAACCGCCTCGCCGCGCAGGTGCGCAGCGTGCGCATGAGCGGTCGCGGCAGCGAAGTGCTGGGCCTCGACATGGAGTTCGTCGGCGGCGACCGCTCCGTCATGACGATCGTCCCGACCCGGTCCGCCCCGTGACATCGCGCCCGCCGGGGGAGCCACCGATCGCGGTCGTCACCGGCGCGGCCACGCCCGGCTTCAGCCGCCAGCGTCGCATCGTGGTGCTGCTGGTCTGGCTCGCCATCGTCGCGGCCGGCGTGGTCTTGATCACCCGCACGCACTTCAGCGCCGACCTGTCGGCCTTCCTGCCGAAAAGCCCCGATGCGCGCCAGCGCGTGCTGATCGAGCAACTGCAAACCGGCGTGGCGTCGCGCACCTTGCTCATCGGTATCGAGGACGGCACCGATGCGGCACAGCGCGCGGTGGTGTCGCGATCGGTCGCCAACGCCATGCGCGAAAGCGGCCTGTTCGACCAGGTGCAGAACGGCGACGCGTCCGACTGGAAAGCGGCGGGCACCTGGTTGTTCGACCACCGCTATCGGCTCTCGACGTCGGTCACGCCCGAGCGATTCACCGCTACCGGGCTGCACGACGCCATCGCCGACACGCTGTCGCTGCTCGGCACACCCGCAGGCAATCTCGTCAAGCCGCTGCTCGACCGCGATCCGACCGGCGAGACGCAAGGCGTCGCCGAGAGCCTGATCCCCGCCAATGCACCGCGCACCGAAGCCGGTGTGTGGACCTCGCGCTCGGCACCGCGGGCGGTGCTGCTCGCCACCACGCATTCGCCCGGCAGCGACCTCGATGCGCTGACCATCGCCATTGCCAAGGTGCAGTCGGCCTTCGATGCGGCGACCCGTGACATGACCGGCGCCAAGCCGCGATTGCGGCTCAGCGGCGCGCCGGTGTTTTCGGTCCAGAGCCGCGACCAGATCAAGGGCGAGGCGATCCACCTGTCGATCGTCGGCGGCATCGTGATGGGTTGCCTGCTGCTGCTGGCCTTCGCGTCGCCCAAGGCCCTGGTGATCGCCTTCTTGCCGGTCGCGACCGGCGTGGTCGCGGGCACAGCGACGGTCAGCCTGGTGTTCGGCAACGTGCACGGGCTGACCATGGGATTCGGCAGCACGTTGATCGGCGAGACCATCGACTACGCGATCTACTACCTGATCCAGGCCCGTGGTGCCTTAGTGCCCGGCACCGGTTGGCAGCGCTGGCGTGATCTCAACTGGCCGACGGTGCGACTCGGCTTGCTGACCTCGGTCTGCGGCTTCGCGGCACTGCTGTTCTCGGGCTTTCCGGGGCTCGCGCAGCTCGGCGTGTTCTCGATCGCCGGGTTGGTGGCAGCGGCGCTCGCAACACGCTACGTGCTGCCGGTGCTGGCGCCCGACGGCGCCACCGGCATGGGCATGCGTCGCTACATGGCAGTGGTCGCCGGGGCCATCGTTCGCGGACTGCCGCGGCTGCGGCTCGGCCTGCTGGCGCTGGGCATCGCGGCCCTCGCGTTGCTGGCCTGGCGCGGGGCCGACCTGTGGCGTGCCAACCTGAGCGCGATGAGCCCGCTGCCGAAGGAAGCGCAGGCACTCGACGAATCGCTGCGTGCCGACATCGGCGCCAGCGACGGCGGCCTGCTGGTGGTGGCGCAGGGCGCCGACGTGCAGACCGTGTTGCGCAATGCCGAAGCCGCCGGCGTCCGTCTCGAAAAACTGGTCGACAGCGGCGAGCTCACCGGCTTCGAAACCGTGACGCGTTTCTTGCCGAGCGAAGCGGCGCAGCAGGCGCGTGTCGCGAGCCTGCCTGACAGCGCCACATTGCGCACGCGGCTGAACGAGGCAATGAAGGATCTGCCGCTGCCGGTCGCGCGGCTCGAACCCTTCCTCGCCGATGTCGAGACGGCACGCAACCAGCCGATGGTGCAGCGCGAAGACCTCGCGAACGGACCGCTCGGCCCCATCGTCAGTTCGCTGATGTACCAGCGACCGGGCGGTGGCTGGGGCGCGTTGATCGCCTTGCACCCCGGCGCCAAGTTCGATCAGGCGCGACTCGAGTCGGCGCTCGCCGGCGTGCCGGACGTGCAGGTGGTCGACGTCGGCCGCGAACTCGCTGCGCTCTACGACCGCTATCTGCACGAGGCCTTCGTGCAGGTGCTGCTCGGCGCGCTCGCGGTGGTCGTGCTGCTCGGCCTCTACCTGCGTTCGCCGCGTCGCCTGCTCGCGGTCTGCCAGCCGCTGGTGTTCGCCGTGGTGCTGACGCTGGGCGGCCTTGCGGTGCTGCAGGTGCAGCTCGGCATCCTGCATCTGGTCGGCATGCTGCTCGTGGTAGCGGTGGGATCGAACTACGCGCTGTTCTTCGACCAGTTGCGAGAGACCGGACGTGCCGACGAAGACACGCTGGCGTCGTTGATGCTGGCCAACCTGACGACGGTGGTGTCGTTCGGTTTGATCGCGATTTCGAACATCCCGTCGCTGTCGGCCATCGGCCGCGTGGTGGCGCCGGGCGCGATGCTGGCCTTGCTGCTGTCCGCGGCCTTCGTGCGCGGTGCGCCGCCGGTATCGAGCGATCGGCGCTGATGGGAAAATCGGTCTCGCCTCCGAATTCCATTCGATAACGACCTCATGACGCCTGCCGTGCCCGACTCGATCACACCAACGCCTGCTCCCGCCACATCGTCCTGGCCATGGCCGCCCGTCATGCGGGCCAGTGTCGGCTGGCACGTGGCTGCCATCGGCGCTGGCGTGCTGGTGCCCGGCGCGCTGCCCTGGGCGGTTGGTGCCATCGTGTTGAACCATGCGCTGATCACCGCCGCCGGTCTCACACCGCGCAGCAATCTGCTCGGCCCGAACGTCACGCGGCTGCCTGAAGCGGCTGCCGCACGGCGCGAAGTGGCGATCACGATCGACGACGGTCCGGAGCCCGACGTAACGCCGCATGTGCTCGACCTGCTCGATGCGCACGGGCAGCGTGCCACCTTCTTCTGCATCGCCGAACGCGTGCGAGCACAACCTGCGTTGGCACGCGAGATCGTGGCGCGCGGCCACAGCATCCAGAACCACACCGCGCAGCATCGGCACAACTTTTCCTTCCTCGGTCCACGTGGTTTCGCCGCCGAGATCGCGAAGGCGCAAGAGGTGCTCACCGATGTGACCGGGCAAAAGCCGACGTGTTTTCGTGCACCGGCCGGGCTGCGCAATCCGTTCCTCGAACCGGTCCTGCATCGGCTCGGCCTGCGGCTGGTGAGCTGGACGCGGCGCGGCTTCGACACGCGTGAAGGCGACGCCGCCAAGGTGTTGGCACGGTTGACGCGCGGGCTGCAGGCGCGCGACATCCTGCTGCTGCACGACGGCAATGCGGCGCGCACGGCCGCCGGCCGTCCGGTGGTGCTCGACGTGTTGCCGCTGCTGCTCGAACAGCTGCGCGCCGAAGGGCTGAAATCCGTCACCTTGCCGGAAGGCCTGCGCGCATGAACGCCGTCACATCGCCGCTTCCTCTGTCGTCGCCGTCGACCTCACCCAGGCAGCCGCCGCCGCAGCCCGATACCGCCTGGCGCGAACTGCACGAGGCGGCCACGCTGCCCTACAAGACGGCCGGCAACTTCGCCTGGCGCTTCGCCCGCGGCAAGCTGGGGCGCGACCCCGTGTTTCGCGGCTTGATCGAACGCCGGCTGATCGACGCCCGGCACGCACGTGTGGTCGACATCGGGTGCGGGCAGGGCCTGTTCGCGAGCTTGCTGGCGTCGATGAGCGCGATGCAGGCGCGCGGTCGGTGGCCGGCGTCGTGGCCTGCGACGACTGCGGCCGCGCACTACACCGGCATCGAGCTGATGCCGAAAGACATCGCACGCGCCGAGGCATCGATCGGCCATCTGCGGCCGGCACCCCGGCTGGTCTGCGCGAACATGTGCAACGCCGATCTGCCGCCGTGCGATCTGGTCGTGATCCTCGACGTGCTGCACTACGTCGACATCGCCGCGCAGGACGATGTGCTGCGCCGCGTGCGCGATGCGCTGCAGCCCGATGGCCGTTTGTTGCTGCGCGTCGGCGATGCATCGGACCGCCGCGCCTTCGCGATCAGCCAGTGGGTCGACCGCATGGTCACGCGCGTTCGCGGCCACAAGGTGTCGCCGACCTGGGGCCGACCGCTGTCAGCCTGGATTTCCACGCTCGAAGGCTTCGGCTTCACCGTGCAGAGCGTGCCGATGAGCCAGGGCACACCCTTCGCCAACGTGCTGCTGGTCGCCGATCTGGGCGTGCCTGCAGGCGCTGGGGCCACTTCCATCACCGAATGACACCCCCAACACTCGACCGCGCCGGCATCGCCCGACGCATTCCGCACAGCGGCACCATGTGCCTGCTGGACCGCCTCGAAAGCTGGTCGGCCGAGGCCATCCATTGCACCACCGGCACGCATGCTGCGTCTGACAACCCGCTACGCACCGCGAGCGGATTGCTCGCCCCCAACGCCATCGAATACGCGGCGCAGGCCATGGCCTTGCACGGCGGGATGCTGGCGGTCGAAGGCAGCGTGCCGTCGGCCGGTTTCCTGGCGAGTGCGCGCAACGTGAAGATGACCGTCGAACGGCTCGACGACATCGCTGGCTTGCTGCATGTGAGGGCGCGTCGCTTGTCGGGCGATGCGCGTCAGGTGCTCTACGAATTCGATTTGACCGACAGCGAGGGCAAGGCCGTGGCCGATGGCCGCGCGGTGGTCGTCCTCAACACGCCGCTGGCGATGGAAGCTCCCGAATGACAGTCGAAGGAAAGACGCTCGCAGGAAAGCGCGCGCTCATCACCGGCGCCAGCGGCTCGCTCGGTGCGGCCATCGCAACGCGGCTGGCGCGCGACGGCGCGACCGTGCTGCTGCACGCCAACTCACGGCCCGAGGCGGTCGAGCAGCTGGCCGCGACCATCATCGCGGCGGGCGGCAAAGCCGAGAGCGTGGTGTTCGACCTGCGCAGCGACGAAGCGGCACGTGAGGCCTGCGAGCGGATGCTCCAAGCCGGCCCGGTGCAGATCGTCGTCAACAACGCCGGCGTGCACGACGACGCGGTCATGCCCGGCATGCGACCCGAGCAATGGCACAAGGTCATCGACGTGTCGCTCAACGGCTTCTTCCGCGTCACGCAACCGCTGCTGCTGCCGATGCTGCGCACGCGCTGGGGCCGCATCCTGAACATTTCCTCGGTGGCGTCGCTCACCGGTAATCGCGGGCAGGTCAACTACGCGGCGGCCAAGGGCGCGCTCAACAGCGCGACCAAGGCGCTGTCGCTCGAAGTGGCCGCGCGCGGCGTCACCGTCAACGCCATCGCGCCCGGCATCATCGCGTCGCCGATGGCGGATGCGGTGTTCGACCCCGCCATGATCGCGCAGATGGTGCCGGCCAAGCGCGCCGGGACGCCGGACGAGGTCGCCGCGCTGGCGGGGTTTCTGGCGAGTGCCGACGCGGCTTACATCACGGGGCAGGTCATCTCGATCAATGGCGGGATGATTTAGCTCG
>CAXTCC010000162.1:0-9218 GCA_964242015.1 uncultured Variovorax sp. | reverse complement strand
GTCGCTGAAGAAGTCGATCACCGGCCTGACCTTCATCCGCGACAGCGACATCCGCTCGGACTATTTCACGCAGAACGCCAACAAGTACGGCGGCCTGATCGAGTTCTATCGGAGCCCGGCGCGCGTGGCGTGGACGCCGACCGGCAACAACGTGCCCGACTATCCGAAGCTGGCGCAGCTTTGGTGGAAGAACGTGGCCGAGGCGGTCACCGGCGAGAAGACCCCGCAGAAAGCCATGGACAACCTGGCCGACGAGATGGACAACGTGATGGCGCGGCTGGAGCGTGCCGGCATGGCCAAGTGCGCGCCCAAGCTGAATCCGAAGGGCGACCCGGCCAAGTACCTGAGCGACGACCACGCGCCGTGGAAGAAGCTGGCCAACGAAAAGCCGAAGGGTGAAACCATCGACTACAACAAGCTGCTGACCGCCTGGAAGGATGGCAAGGTGCGCTGACGACGCCCTGATTCCGTCGGCCGATCAACGGAAGGCCGGTGCCGATGCGCCGGCCTTTTTTCTTATGACGCGGCAGCGATCGATCTGCGGAGGTTCTCGCGTGCGCGCGCTTCCAGTTGCGCATGCATCCGTGGCGTCGTGTAGATCGCATCGCGATCGAGAAACCGCTGCAGGATGGCGCGACGCCGCGGAAGGCGGACTTCAGGTGGCACGAAGGCATATTCGCGCTGCACCTGCTGCTCATATTCGTCGAAGCGCGAACGCTCGGCGCCGAGGATCGACAGGTCGATGTCGATCAGCAGTTCGGCGTCGCGACCTCGCGGCAACGCGTCGTGCCGGGTCGCCATGATCAGCGCATGAACACGGCCCGCAGCGCCGACCGAAACGCCCGCGGCGGTCAGCGCGTCGCGCGCCCATTCGGCACTGCGCTCCTCGTTGTCGTGCGCATGCACGTCGTAGACCGCATCGTGGAACCACAGCGCCAAGGCAATTTCGGCGGGGCGTTCCGCCGCATCCTTTTCTCGCTCGAACCAGGCGATGCACTCGGACAGGTGTTGTGCCGAGTGATAGTGCCGCTGCGGCTCGGCCCACGCGGTCATCAGTGTCTCCAACAGGCCGTCGGGCGGCGCCGATCCGAGCTCCGTCCAGGCGTCGCGCCAATTCGCGAGCAACTGTTCAGGGCGTTCGACGGATACGTCTTGCACGGCCGTCATCAGCGCATCGCCGCCTTGATTTCGTCGCCCAGTTCGAGCACCGACATCGCGTAGTAGCTCGACCAGTTGTAGCGCGTGATGGCATAGAAATTCTCGGTGCCGGCGACGTAGGTAGGCGCGTCGGCGCCGTTCTGCAACTCGATCAATGCGAGCAGACCGGTGTAGCGGGTGGCGTCACCTTGCAGCACGCCACCAGCCGCGCTGAAACTGTCGGCACTGAAGGTGGGACGGATGTCCGGCGCCAGCAAGACCGCCTTCTTCAAGCGCGCTTCGTCGAAGCCGACCGGGAAGGTCGATGGCCGACCCGGCTGCCAGTTGAAAGCCTTGAAGTAGTTGGCGACCGAGCCGATCACGTCGGCCGGGCTGTTGACCAGATCGATGCGGCCATCGCCGTCGAAATCGACCGCGTACTTGGCGATGCTGCTGGGCATGAACTGCGGCATGCCCATGGCACCGGCGTAGCTGCCGAGCGGTGCCAGCGGATCGGCGGCAGTGCGGCTTTCGGTGCTCAAGAAGCTTTCCAGCTCGCCGCGGAAAAAAGCCTGGCGTTCGGCCGCGCGAGGATGCCCTTGCGGAAAGTCGAACGAGAGCGTCGCCAGTGCATCGATCACGCGAAAGCGACCCATGTCGCGCCCGTAGATGGTCTCGACGCCGACGATGCCCACGACGATTTCCGGCGGCACGCCATAGGTCGCTTCCGCGCGAGCCAGCGCGTCGGCATGGGCGCGCCAGAAACGCACGCCGGCGGCGATGCGCACCGGGTCGATGAAGCGGCTGCGGTAGACGCGCCAGTTCTTCGGTGTGCCGACCGGGCCGGGCAACATCAGTCGTGGCACGTTCGACAGATAGCGCGCGTTGCCGATGGTCGCGCGCACCCATTCGCGATCGAGGTTGCGGCGCGCGGCCACCTCGTCGGCGAACTGCATGGCGTCGTCGCGGGTCGCATAGGGGATGCCGCCACGCACCACCGAGGAGGCGGTTGCAGCCGTCGTTGCGCTGGTGCGCTTGGCGGTCACCTTCTGCGCAGCCGCCGGGGTCGCGACGATGCAGGCGCCGAGCAGGGCGACGGCGAGGGGAGTGAGCTTCGAAGGCTTCGAAAGAGAACAGCGCATCGGTCGATTGTGCCGCCGCTGCGCTTCAGTTTCGGCTGCCGAGACTGCTGCTTCCGCGCGGCCAGGCGAGCCGTCGAAATTCGGCACGCAGTCCGCGCAACGTGGTGGCTGCTTCGGGCGATGCGCGTGCGTAGCGCTGTGCTTCCAGCTTGAGAAGCCAGTCGTGCACTGCCTGACCCGCCGGGCCGAAGCGCTCGCTTGTCTGCAAGGCCATCTGCCGGGGTGGTGCCGCATCGGCAAGGTCGAGCCCGGCACGTTGCAGGCGGCTGCGTGCCTGCCGCAGCAATCGCAACCAGGGGTCGTGACTGCGACGGTCCCAGAGCGTCCACCCCGCGCCGATCAGGCTGGCACCGATCAAGAGATAGAGCAGCGCATAGGCCAGGTCTTCCAGGCTCGGCGCGTCGAAGCCGATGTTCTTCAGCAGGTTCAGTTGGCTGCTTTGCGTGTAGTTGAGCACCCACTGGTTCCAGCTGTTGTTGACGGCTTCCCAGGCTGCTCGCATGTCGACGGCGAAGGTCGGGGCCATCGCGCTGATGGCGCCGGCAAAGATACCGGGTTCGGGCACCAGACGTTGCAGTCGCCCGACGCGGCCCGGCGACACTGCGCCGGTCGGGTCGACGCGTTGCCAGCCGCTGCCTTCCTGCCAGACTTCGGCCCACGCGTGCGCGTCGCTGTTGCGCAGGATCCAGTAGTTGTCGACGGTGTTGAGCTCGCCGCCCTGGTAGCCGGTGACGATGCGCGCGGGCACGCCGAGCGCCCGCATGAGGATGACGAAGGACGACGCGATGTGCTCGCAGAAACCTTCCTTGCGATCGAACCAGAACTCGTCGGCGGTGTCGGTGCCGAAGAGCCCCGGGTCCAGCGTGTAGGTGTAGCCACCGGTGCGCAATCGTTCGAGCACGGCACGGACGAAGGCGGGCGTGTCGGCGCCGGCCAGTGCGGGGTCGGCGCGCATCTGCGCGGCCAGCGCAACCGTGCGCGGGTTCGAGCCGCCCGGCAAGGCCTGGTATGCCTGCAGCGAGGCGGTGCGCCGCACCGGGCCGCTCTGGAATTGAGTATGGCTTTCGGCGCGGTATCGCACCAGGTCGTTCAGGGCCCGGTTGGCGAACCATTGCAGATCGGACGTGCCGGCGACCTCGATACCCGCCGGAACTTGCGGCGCCTTGTCTGCAGCGTCGAGCGTGAGCAGCCACGGCCGATGGCTGGCCTCCAGCGTGACCTCGTAGCGCACCGGGGCGCCCTGCACGCGCAGGTTGGGTTGCAGCGCGCCACGGGTCCACGGCGGCAAGGCCGTCCACTCGCGGCCATCGAACTGCGCCAGCACCGGTCCGCGAAAGTACATGTCGCGCTGTGCGGGCACGGCGCCGTCGAACTTGATGCGCGCCGTGATGGTGTCGTCGAGCGCCAGTTGCGCGATGGTGCCGACGCGCATGCTGTTCGACAGGCCGTTGCGCCCCGCCATCGCGTCGCCGGGCGTACCCCACAGAGGCGCCAGCCGCGGAAACAAAAGAAAGAGCGCCAGCATGATCGGTGCACCGGCCAGCGCCATCCATGTCGCCGTCTTTGCAGCCTGCGTCAGCGGTGGACGACCGACCGGCATGTGTGCATTGACCAGCGCGGTCAGCAGGCCGAGCAGTGCGACCAGCATCGTGACCGCGGTCATCAGCGACTGCGAATAGAAGAAGTTGGTGAGCATCGCGAAGAAGCTCAGAAAGAAGATGACGAAGGCGTCGCGTCGCGCCCGCAGCTCCAGCGTCTTCAGCGCCAGCAGCACGATGACCAGGGTGACGCCGGCATCGCGGCCGAGCAAGGTGCGGTGCGTGGCGAAGGTGGCGATCAGCGTGACCGCGAGCAGGGCAGCCCGCCACCATCGATTGGGCAACGGTCGCGCCTGCACGGCCAGCGTGCCGCGCCACAGCAGCACGGCGGCGGTGAGGCCGGTGCACCACCACGGCAGGTTGCCGATCTGCGGCAGCACCACGATGCCGATGACCACGAGCAAGAAGAGCGTGTCGCGGGCGTCGCGCGGCAGGGCGGCGAGTTGCTTCAGCATGTCGCCAGCACCTCCAGGCAAGCGCGCCGGTGTGCTTCGCCCTGCGCTGGCTTGAGCGTGCGACCGGCCACGCGCAGGCCATAGTCGACGCCGAGCCGATCGGCCATCGACACCCAGGCGCACAGCCGCGAGAGACGCGCTTCGAGGTCGGGCAGGCCGGTGGCTTGCGCGTCGAGCCAGAGTTCTTCGCGCTGGGCCTGCTGCGCGTCGCGGCTCACCAGGTCTTCCGAGCCCGCTGCTTGCGCCTTGGCGGCCTTCTTCCAGACCACCAGCTTGAGCGGGTCGCCGCGCCGGTACGCGCGCACGCCGTCGTATTCGCCGGCGCCTTGCGAGCGCAGCAGTGCGGCCGAAACGGCCTGGCCAGTCAGCGGCTCGCCCGGCGGCAGCGGTGGCGGATGCAGCTCGGGCGCCGGGTACACGAGCATCTGCGCGGCGGGGCGCCAGACGGTCCAGACGCGGAAGGTGCCCAGCGGAAATCGCGTCTCGGCAGTCAACGGCGGCACCGGGTGCAGGCCGCGCCGTTCCGGCTGAAACGCGATTTCCACGGTCGCACTGCCTTCGGCCGGCACGTCGGTCCAGGCCCATTGCCCGCTGCCGCGCACCGCCATGCCGATGCCGTAGCGCACCGAGCGCCTGGCGTTGTGCAGCACCACGCGAAACACAGCGGCCGCCTTGGCGTACTGCGCTTCGGGCGCGATCAGGTGCATCGACAGCCCGCGCAGCGTGGCATGACAGACGTGCATGCCGACCGCGACGCTGCCGGCCAGCAGGAAGGTGAGCAGGTAACCGAGATTCAGCTGGTAGTTGATCGACGCGATCAACAGCACCAGCAGCGTGGCACCGAGCATCCAGCCGGCGCGCGTCGGAACGATGTAGACGTTGCGTTGCGTGAGTTCGAGCGTGTCCGACGGCGGGCGGCGCGACAGGAACCAGCCGTCGACGCGGCCCCGCAGCGCCGCGACCGGATTCATGGAAGTGGCACGGCCGCGATCATGGCCCGCACCTGTTCGACCGAGCCGCGACCCGCGTCGCCCACCGGCGTCAACCGATGCGCGATCGTCTGCGGCAGCACCGCCTGCACGTCGTCCGGCGCCACGTAGTCGCGGTTGGCCAGCAGCGCCTGCGCCTTGGCCGCGCGCAACACCGCGATGCCTGCGCGGGGCGACAGGCCCTGAAGAAACCAGCGGCCGTTGCGGGTCGCGGCGATCAGGTCCTGCACGTAGTTCAGCAGCGCGTCGGCCGCGTGAACCTGCTGCACCTTCTGCTGGAGCGCGGTCAGTTCGCCCGGCGTCAGCAGCGCAGGCAGGCTGCTCAGCATTTCGCGGCGGTCTGCGCCGGCCAGCAAGAGGCGCTCGGCGGCGCGGTCCGGGTAGCCGAGCGAGATGCGCATCAGGAAGCGGTCGAGCTGCGATTCCGGCAAGGCGAAGGTGCCGAGCTGGTCGTGCGGGTTCTGCGTCGCGATGACGAAGAAGGGCGTCGGCAGCGGCCGGGTTTCGCCCTCGACCGTGACCTGCTTTTCTTCCATCGCCTCGAGCAGCGCACTCTGGGTCTTGGGACTGGCGCGGTTGATCTCGTCGGCCAGCAGCACCTGCGCGAAGATCGGCCCGGGGTGGAACACGAAGGCCTGCTGCGTGCGGTCGTAGATCGCCACGCCCGAAAGGTCTCCGGGCATCAGGTCGGCGGTGAACTGCACACGCGAAAAGTGCAGGCCGAAGGTGTGCGACAGCGCGTGGGCGAGGGTGGTTTTGCCGACGCCCGGAACGTCTTCGATGAGCAGGTGACCGCCTGCCAAAAGACACGCGACGCAGTCCCTGACCTGAGCCTCTTTGCCCACGATCACCGTGTTAAGCTGACCGAGCAAACTGGCGAGCTTCGCGGCGACGTCCATTTTTGTATCCATATGCAAACAATACCGTAAGGCCCAACAGCCCTGTGCTGAATGAGGCTTCGGCGTGCGACTGAGACATGGGCAAAACCGGCTACTTCATACATCGCGACTTCTGGAAGCACGAGATGGGCCGAGGTCATCCCGAATGCCCCGAGCGGCTCGATGCCATCGAAGACCGGCTGCTCGCCACCGGCGTCGCCGATGCCCTCGAACGCTGTGAAGTGCCCTTGGCCACGCTGCCGCAAATCACCCGCGCACACAGCGTCGCACACGTCGAACACCTGGAAGAACTGAGCCAGCGGCTGGTGGCCGATGCGCCTGCGGGCGGCCCGGATCACGCACCGATCGATCCCGACACCTCGCTCAACAAGTTCACCGTGCTGGCCGCACGCCGCGCTGCCGGGGCGGCTGTCGCGGCCACGGACGCGGTGATGTCGGGCGAACTCGAAAACGCCTTTTGCGCCGTGCGCCCGCCGGGCCACCATGCCTGCCGCGACAACGCGATGGGGTTCTGCTTCTTGAACAACGTGGCGATCGCCGCGCGCCATGCCATCGAGGTGCACGGCCTGAAGCGCGTCGCCATCGTCGACTTCGACGTGCACCACGGCAACGGCACCGAGAACATCCTGTCGAACGATCCGCGGGTGTTGATGGTCGGCATTTTTCAGCACCCGTTCTATCCCTACAGCGGCACCGAACATCCGGCCGCCAACATGCTCAACCTGCCGGTTCCCGCTTACACCAAGGGCATGGATGTGCGCGAGCTGATCGAGATGATGTGGATGCCGCGGCTCGAGGAGTTCCAGCCCGAGATGATCTTCATCAGCGCCGGTTTCGACGCGCACCGCGAGGACGACCTGGGCCAGCTGGGCTTGAATGAAAACGACTTTGCCTGGATCACCGGACGGGTGCGTGACATCGCCAAGCGCTATTCGAAAGGCCGCATCGTGTCGATGCTGGAAGGCGGCTACAGCCTGGATGCACTGGCGCGCAGCGTCGAGGCGCATGTACGGGTTTTGGCTGACCTGTGACCGCCCACCTGTGACCGCGGACTCGTGACCAGCGCGTGAAGATGGGGCCGATGGATTTCAGCCAGTTCTCGGAGCGACTGTCGCAGGTCGATCCGCGCAGCGTCGCGATCGAACTCGCGGTACTGGTCGGGTGCGTCGCGCTCGCCTGGATCGTCTGCCGCTGGTTCGGCCGCGACCAGGGCAAGGAGTCGATCTGGTTTGGTGAGCGTCTCTGGGACGGCTTGCTGTTCCCGCTGCTGGCGCTGCTTTTCTCCGATCTGGCGCGACGCGGTGCAGCCAGCTTTCTGCCGGTGGTCGTGCTTCGCATCGCCGTGCCGGTGTTCTTGTCGCTCGTCGCCATCCGGCTCTTCGCGCGGGTGTTGCGGGCTGTGTTCCCTACCTCGGCGCTGGTGCGACTGGCCGAACGCACCATCTCGTGGATCGCATGGATCGCTGCGGTGCTTTGGATCGTCGGCCTGCTGCCACCCGTGCTGGCCGAACTCGATGCCATCTCGCTGGACTTCGGCAAGACGCACGTCAGCGTGCGGACGATTCTCCAAGGCATCTTCTGGGCCGGCGTGGTGATGGTGATCGCGCTGTGGATCGCCGCCACGATCGAGAAACGCATCCTGCGCGAAGCCGTGTCGGACCTGTCGATGCGCAAGGTGGCGTCGAATGCGGTGCGCGCTGCGCTGCTGCTGGTCGGCCTGCTGTTCGCGCTGTCGGCGGTCGGGGTCGACCTCACTGCGCTGTCGGTGCTGGGCGGCGCGGTCGGCGTCGGCCTGGGCTTCGGATTGCAGAAGCTCGCGGCCAACTACGTCAGCGGCTTCGTGATCCTGCTGGAGCGCTCGATCCGCATCGGCGACAACGTGAAGGTCGACGGTTTCGAAGGTCGCATCACCGACATCAAGACGCGCTACACGCTGGTGCGAGCCAACAACGGGCGCGAGTCGATCGTGCCGAACGAAACGCTCATCACCAGCCGCGTCGAGAACCTGTCGATCGCCGACATGAAGTTCAACATCACGACCAACATCGTGGTGGGGTACGACAGCGACGTGTCGCAAGTGCAGGGCATTCTGTGCGAAGCCGCCAAGGCACAGGCGAGGGTCTTGAGCGAGCCGGTGCCGATCGCCTACCTCGTCAATTTCGCGCCCGACGGTCTGGAGTTCAGCCTGAACTTCTGGGTCGCCGATCCGGAGAAGGGCAAGGACAACGTGCGCTCCGCCATCAACATCGCAGTGCTCGAAGGTCTGCGTGCCGCCCGGATCGACATTCCGTTTCCGCAGCGGGTGGTTCGCGTCGAATCCTTGCCGCCTGCTGCGTCGGCTGAAGCTTCCGCCCCAATGCCACAGTCGCCTATAATCACATAAAAGCACGATCGTTCTTTTTTGTGTCCTGCCCACCCACGCAGTGGGGTCGGGTGATCGAAATGAACAGTCCACGCAGGGGCCGCCGCCTAGAATGTTCGGCTGCCTCGCGGCACACCGGTTTCGTAAATCCAATGGAGTCAAACCAATGAAGGTTCTGGTACCCGTCAAACGCGTCGTCGACTACAACGTCAAGGTCCGCGTCAAATCCGACGGCAGCGGCGTGGACATCGCCAACGTCAAGATGAGCATGAACCCGTTCGACGAAATCGCCGTCGAAGAGGCCGTTCGCCTCAAGGAAAAGGGCGTCGTCACCGAAGTCATCGCGGTCTCCTGCGGTGACGCCAAGTGCCAGGAAACCCTGCGCACCGCCATGGCCATCGGCGCCGATCGCGCCATCCTGGTCGAGACCACCGCCGAGCTGCAGCCCCTGGCCGTTGCCAAGCTCCTGAAGGCGCTGGTCGACAAGGAGCAGCCGCAATTGATCATCCTGGGCAAGCAGGCCATCGACGACGATGCCAACCAGACCGGCCAGATGCTCGCCGCGCTGGCCGACCTGCCGCAAGCCACCTTCGCCTCCAAGGTCGAAGTGGTGGATGGCAAGGTCACGGTCGCCCG
>CAXTCC010000161.1:0-9222 GCA_964242015.1 uncultured Variovorax sp. | reverse complement strand
ACGGCCTGTTCGAGCCGATCTGGAACCGCAACTTCATCGACCACGTGCAGATCGATGTGCCCGAGACGCTCGGCCTCGGCAAGCGCGCCGGCTTCTACGAGCAGACCGGCGCCTACCGCGACATGGTGGTGACGCACCTGTTCCAGATCCTCGCGTTCATGGCGATGGAACCGCCGACCGCGCTGGAGCCGGCGCCCATCGGTGAGGAAAAGAACAAGGTATTTCGCAGCATGCTTCCCATCCTGCCGTCGGACGTGGTGCGCGGGCAGTACGCCGGCTACCGCAGCGAAGAAGGCGTCGACCCTGACTCCGACACCGAGACCTTCATCGCGCTCAAGTGCCATATCGACAACTGGCGCTGGGCCGGCGTGCCCTTCTACCTGCGCACCGGCAAGCGGCTGGCCGAGGGGCAGCGCATCATCTCGATCGCGTTTCGCGAGCCGCCCAAGAGCATGTTCCCTCCCGGCTCGGGCGTCGGTGCGCAAGGGCCGGACCACCTCACCTTCGACCTGGCAGACGCATCGAAGATGTCGCTGTCGTTCTACGGCAAGCGGCCCGGTCCCGGCATGCGGCTCGACAAGCTGAGCCTGCAGTTCGCCATGCACGACACCGGTCTTGCGGGCGATGTGCTCGAAGCCTACGAGCGGTTGATCCTCGACGCCATGCGCGGCGACCGCACGCTGTTCACCACGGCCGAAGGCATCGAGCGTCTCTGGCAGGTGTCGACCGGCTTGCTGGAATCGCCGCCGCCGGTGCGGCTCTATGCGCAGGGCTCGTGGGGACCTAAGCCGGTGCACCAGTTGATCGCGCCGCACGCATGGCGGCTGCCTTTCGAGCGGGCCTGGCGCGATCCGAACAAGGTGGGTAGCTGAGCCTGCGCAGGCGCTGCCGCTGATCGCAATCGATCAGTCGAGCCGCACATCGACCTGCAGGCCCGGCTGCGCGTTGCGCACCTCGAAGCTGCCGCCATGCGCCTCTGCCACGAGCCGGCACAGGTACATGCCGAGCCCGACGCCACCGGTGGTCCGCTGGCGCGCGCTGTCGGTGCGATAGAACGGCTCGGTCAGGTGCGCCAGCTGTGCGTCGTCGACGCCGGGGCCGAAGTCGCGCACCTGCAACGCGATGCCTGCGCCGTCATCGGAAGCGCGCAACGAGACGCGCGGTGGCTCTGCTGCGTCCGCACCGTGGCGCAGCGCGTTGTCGATCAGGTTGCGCAGCAACAGGCGCACGCGGGTGCGGTCGAGCTGGCGTGGCGCGAGATCGGTTGCCAGATCGAGCGTGACGTGGGCCGCATGCGGCATGTCTGTCACTGTCTCACGCACCAGCGCTGCGAGGTCGATGGGCTCGCGCTGCAGTGCCGCGTGCGGGCTCGCAAGACGTTCGCTTTCGAGCAGATCGCTGATGAGATCGCGCATCTCGTTCAGGTCGCGCAACAAGGCGTCGCGCTCGGGCAACCCTTCGGTCGCGGCCGGCAGCAACTCGGCATTCAACCGCGCACGTGTCAGCGGCGAACGCAGCTCGTGGCTCAGTGCCAGCAGCAGCGCACGCTTGGCGTCGAGCATGCCGCGAATGTCGTGCGCCATCGTGTTGATGCGGCGCGCCAGATCACCCAGTTCGTCTTTGCGGCGCAGCGGGATCGGCTTGTCGAAATCACCGGCACCGAAGCGCTCTGCACCCGCGCGGATGTCATCCAGCGGTCGCAACAGTCGGCGCACATAGCTGTATGCACAAACAATCAACACCAGCAGCAACGCCAGCGTGACCCAGCCGAAACGATGCGGCCCGCGCTGCCACGGCAAGGTGCCGATGCCGAAGCTGATGCGGTGACCGTCGGCGGTGGTGCGGCTCAGCATCTCGCCGGCGCGCGAATCGAAACCGCGGCGCTCGGTGCGACCCGGGTGCGACTCCCAGTTGACGCTCGGCCCCTGGATTCGGATCGCGATCGGCAGCCGCGCGGCCAATGCTTCGGCACGGGCCACATCCGGTGGCGAGCCGATCTCTGCCGCGAGCCGGTTCGCGTAGTCCGACACCAGTGGCACGCCGGCCTCGCGCCAGCCGCTGGCAAAGGTGCTCTGCATGCCGACGATGAACACCGCCGTCATGGCGAAGGCGAGCAGCAGGAAAACGGTGAGCAGTCGCGCACGCAACGAGTGGCGCCAGCGATGCCGCCAGCGTCTTCGCTCGATGTGCCTGGCGCGGTTCATCGCCCGACAGCCAGCGCATAGCCGGCGTTGCGCAGCGTCTTGATGCAGTCGAGCGGCTCCAGTTTCTTCCGCAGTCGGCTCACGACGATGTCGACCGCGCGCGTATAGAGCTCGGCCTCGTGGCCGCGCAGGCGGTTCAGGATGTCGTCGCGGCTGAACACCTTGCCGGGCTCGGAGGCCAGCAACGCGAGCAGATCGAACTCTGTCCCGGTGAGGTCGACGAGGCTGCCATGTCGCAGCACCTCGCGCTTGTCGAGATCGATCGCCAAGCCTTCGAACACGAGACGCGGCACGTGCGAAGTCGGCGCTGGCGCCGCGGCACGCTGGCGCCGCAAGATCGTCTGCACACGCGCCACCAGCTCGCGCGGCTCGAAGGGCTTGGGCACGTAGTCGTCGGCGCCGAGTTCGAGGCCGACCACGCGGTCCATCACCTCGCCGCGCGCCGTCAGCATGACGATCGGGATGTCGCTCTCCTTGCGGATCTCGCGGCACAGCGCGAAGCCATCCATCTCCGGCAGCATGACGTCGAGGATGGCGGCGTCGTAATGCGTGGCGCGCAGCTTGGCCAGGCCTTCACTCGGTCGCGTGGCGCTGTCGAGCGTGCAGTCGAATCGCGCGAAGTAGCTCGCGAGCGGCGCGCCCAGATGCTCGTCGTCGTCGATCAGGAGAATGCGCGGCATGAGCGGGATTGTGGATGAGTGCCCCGACAACCGAGGAAGTCGGGGCGCCGGCATCAGCCTCTCCAGCGCCGGCCGCCACGCTGCATGAATTCACGCACCTTGGCTTGCTGCGCAGGGTTCAGGTTGTCGAAGAAGTCGGCTGCCGCAGCGATGACTTCCGGGCTGCCCGTGCGCACCGCGGCCGTTTTCTCGTCGACCATCTTCGCCGCAGCCGACTGGTCGAGCTTGGCGCCTGCGAACAGCGACTGGAACTGCGTGCGGGTGCCACCGGCACCGCCCGCATCGCGCATGGCGGCACGTTGTGCGCCCAGCTTCTCGGCCAGCGTTGCGAGTTTCTGCTTCTGCGCACTGTCGAGGTCCAGCTTGCCGCCGATGCGCTCGACCATCTTGGCGCGGAACTCGGCCGGGTCGCCACTGCCGAAGCGGTGCGCCGCGCAACCGCCAAGACTGCCCGCCACGATGGCGGCACCGGCAAAGCCGAAGAGTGAACGTTTGATCCAGGGTTTCATGAGACTTCCTTGTTGTTGAAAAAGAGGAAGCCTGATGTTGCTTTTCAGACGCCGCGAAGTCCTTTCGCGGCGGTATCGGCGTGTTTCGTTTTATGTCGACGGGTGCGCCCTGTGGCGCACGCGCTCAGGGCTTGAGCGTCAGTGCCGTCGCCGGATCGTCGGCCTCGAGCACGCCCTGCGCCCAAGCCTCCAGCTTGCCGGCGTCGGCGCGGAGCACTTCCTGCTTGACCGCGAGGATCTGCGACGGGTGCATCGAAAAACTGCGCAGGCCCAAGCCCAGCAGCAGCCGGGTGAAGGTCACGTCGCCGGCCATTTCCCCGCACACGCTGACACCCTTGCCCTGGCGTCGGCATTCGGCGATCGTGTCCGCGACGAGCCTGAGCACGGCCGGGTGCGCGGGGTCGTACAGGTGGGCGACGGCCTCGTCGGCGCGGTCGATGGCCAGCGTGTACTGGATCAGGTCGTTGGTGCCGATCGACAGAAAGTCGAAGTGCTTCAGGAAGAGCTTCAGCGTGAGCGCCGCGGCCGGAATTTCGATCATCGCGCCGAGCTTGACCGCGCCGTACACCATGCCCTTGTTGTCGAGCTCGGCGCGCGCGAAGTCGATCAACGACAGCGTCTGCCGGATCTCCGTCGCGTGCGCCAGCATCGGGATCAGCAAATGGATTTCGCCGTGCGCTGCCGCGCGAAGGATGGCGCGCAACTGCGTCAGGAACATGGCGGGGTCGGCCAGGCTCCAGCGGATCGCGCGCAAGCCGAGCGCGGGGTTCAGGTGCTCCTGCTTGCTGGCCTTGCTGTCGAGCGGCTTGTCGGCGCCGATGTCGATGGTCCGGATGGTTACCGGCATGCCCTGCATGCCTTCGACCGCGCGCTTGTACGCCTGATATTGCTCTTCTTCGTCGGGCAGCCGGGTCTGGCGCTGCGACTCGCGGCCCATGAAGAGGAATTCGCTGCGGAACAAGCCGACGCCGACGGCACCCGCCTTGACCGCGCCGACCGTGTCTTCGGGCATCTCGATGTTGGCGAGCAGGTCGACCCGCTGGCCGTCGAGCGTGACCGCGGGCTTGTGCCGCAGCCGCGCCAGCCGTCCGCGCTCCAGGTCGCCCTGCCGCTGCTTGAACCCGTACTCCGCCAGGATGATCGGTGACGGGTCGACGATGACCACGCCGGCATCGCCATCGATGATGACCCAGTCGTCCTGCCGCACCAGCTGGCTGGCCGTGCGCGCGCCGACGACCGCGGGAATGTCCATGCTGCGCGCCACGATCGCGGTGTGCGACGTGCGACCGCCGACGTCGGTCACGAAGCCGGCGAACACGCTCTTCTTGAACTGCAGCATGTCTGCCGGCGACAGGTCGTGCGCGATGAGCACCAGCGGCACATCGATGGTGTCGGTGACGGTGAGGTCGTCGTCCTCGGCCTCGGCCGGGCGCTTGCGGCGCGGCGGGGTCGGCGCCAGCACCGCGGCCGTGCCCTTCATGCGATGCAGCATGCGTTCGACCACCTGCTCGAGGTCGGCCTTGCGCTCGCGCAGGTACTCGTCCTCCATCTCGTCGAACTGGCGCGCGATGATTTCAAGCTGCGTGGTCAGCGCCCATTCGGCGTTGTAGAGCCGCTCGGTGATCCAGTGCTTGACGCCGCCGGTGAGCGCCTCGTCTTGCAGCAACATCTGGTGCACTTCGAGCAAGGCAGCCAGCTCGTGCGGCGCATCGTTGGGGCCCATCAGCGCCACGCTGGCCTGCAGCTTGGTGAGCTCTTCGGACACCGCGTTGCGGGCCGTGCGAACCCGCTCGATCTCGCTCTCGATCTCCGACGGCTTGATGAAGTAGTGGGCCACGTCGATGCGGCTCGACACCACCAGCACCGCACGCCCGATGGCGATGCCACGGGCAACCGGCAGACCGTGAACCGCGAAGGTCATGGCGAGGTGCTCACTCGCCTTCGCCGAACTTGTCGTTCATCAGCGCCACCAGAGCGTCCATGGCTTCCTGCTCGCGCTCGCCATCGGTTTCGAGGTCGATCGAAACGCCGATGCCAGCTGCCAGCATCATCACGCCCATGATGCTTTTGGCATTGACGCGGCGGTCGCCTCGCGCCAGCCACACTTCGCACGGATAGCTGCCGGCAAGCTTGGTGAGCTTGGCCGACGCGCGTGCATGCAGGCCCAGCTTATTGCTGATGGTCACGGATGTCTTGATCACTTGGTTTTCTTCTCGCCTGGTTTTGGGGTGCCGACACTGCCACCTGCATGACGCCTGCGGTGCCGCCTGTGAGTGCGCGCTGCACCAGTGCATCGAGCGTTTCGTGCCGGTAAGTGACCGCACGCAACAGCATCGGCAAATTGACGCCGGCCACGAGCCGCGATCGCACGCCGTCGACCAGCTTTTGCGCGACGTTGCACGGCGTGGCGCCGAACACGTCGGCCAGCACCAGCACCTGTGAACGCGGCGGGTTCAACATCTGGGCCAACGTGATGCGACCCGCCGCAAGCGTTTCTTCCGGAGAGACGTTGGGCAGCACGTCGAGCGCGACGATGATGTTCTCGCAATCGGGAAACACATGCAGCGCGCACTGCCGCAGCGCCTGTGCGAGCGGGGAGTGGGCGATGATGAAAATACTGTTCATGGATGGAGGCGAGGCAGGGCAGCGATTATGCGGGGCCGCGACGTGTCGACAGGCGCATGCCTTCGAAGAACGTTGCAACCGCATCGTCGGCTGACGGCTTGCCGAGAACCATGGCTTGATAGACCGTCACATGCGTGGCGTCGGTCACGCGCAGGAACCACAGGATCTCGGCGGCTTCGATTTGAGGGGCAGTCTTGGAGTCGACGCCGCCCGCGGCCCGCACTATCGTGAAGCGGGATGATGACGCTGGCTCGGCGCCGACAATCGGCACCACGGCCTCCTTGAGTTGCGCATCCGGCCACTGTGTGCGCGCAGAGGCTTTCCAGGCAGTGAGCCAAGCGGCCGCCTGTGCAGCACTGGCAGCTTCGGCTTGTGAAATGGCGAAGGTTGCATCGCCCGCTGCGCATCCGGTCATGTTGATTGAAATGCGCTCCAGGCCGGGCACTTCGAGGTTTCGGGTCGCACGATCGGGCTTGCACGGGAAGAGCGCCACGAGGTTGTCCGTCACGGTGACGTCGCGCCAGTTGAAAACGGGACTGCATCCTGGCAGGAGCAACAAAAACGCCAAGCCGGGAAGCCACCGACGCGCCGAGCCGACAAGGGTCAAAGTCATTGAACGGAGCTTATCTCGACCAGTTGAACATCAGCGGTGCACCGGCGCGCGCCGCGCAGGTGGCATGAGCAGGCTTCGTCTCCGGGAACTAAAATCGCGTCGCTCCTCTCTGTCAGGTCACCCATGAAAAAAGTCGTTTATACCGCTGCGGTCGCCGTTGCACTCGCCATTGGCGCGGGTGTGTATGTGAGCACGGGCACCGAAGCGGCACCGGCGTCGACCTTCGTTCTGCTGGACGGAAGCAAAAAGAGCACGGACGATCTCAAGGGCAAGGTGACGCTGGTCAACTTCTGGGCAACGAGTTGCGTGACCTGCGTCGCCGAGATGCCGAAGGTGATCGCGACCTACGACAAATACAAGCTGCAGGGCTACGATACGTTGGCGGTCGCCATGAGCTATGACCCGCCGGCTTATGTCGTCAACTACGCCGAAACACGGAAGTTGCCTTTCAAGGTCGCCATCGACAACACGGGCGCGGTTGCCAAGGCGTGGGGCGACGTCGCACTGACACCGACGACTTTCGTCGTGAACAAGCGCGGTGAAATCGTCAAGCGTTACGTCGGCGAGCCTGATTTCGCTGAGTTGCACAAGCTGATCGAAAAGTTGCTTGCCGAAGCATGAGTTGCTAATCTGCGGTTTCCGCCGATCGGCATATCCTTTCGACCGATGACCGCGCCCTCTCGGCTCAGCGCATGAGCTATTCGGTATCCCGCCCACTTCCATTGGCAGACACGCCTGCGGTGGTACTGATCACGCCCGACGAGGCGCTGGAACTCGACGCCACGCGGTCGCTGTTTCGTGAATACGCTGCGGCACTCGGCATCGACCTCTGCTTCCAGAATTTCGACGAAGAACTTCTCGCCCTGCCAGGCGACTATGCGGAGCCCAGGGGCGCCCTGTTGCTCGCTTTGGTAGATGTGAAGGGACTACTGCCTGGCCCGCAGGCACCGACGCTTCGGCGAGCCAACGGTGCCATCGCGCACGTGGCCGGCTGTTGCGCGCTCCGTCCGCTCGATTCGACCGACCACGCCAATGCTGCCGAAATGAAACGCCTGTTCGTGCGGCCCGGCTTTCGTAAGCTGGGACTGGGACGCCAACTCGCTGAAGCCATGCTCGACGCCGCACGCAGCGCCGGCTATGGCTGCGTCCTCCTCGACACGCTCGACGACATGGAGTCGGCGCGCGCCCTGTATGAAGAACTCGGTTTTGTCGAGGTGCCGCCTTACTATCACAACCCCATCGCCGGGGCGCACTACCTGAAAGCCGATCTTTACTGAACGGCGTCAGTCCTGGCGCGCTGCGGTGGGGGCATGACCAGCCGAGCGCGTCGCGAATCAGCCTCTGGCTTGCGCCAGCAGCGTGCCGGCATCGCTCACCTCGAACTTGCCGGGCGCTTCGACGTTGAGCGTGGCGACTTTCCCATCTTTGATGAGCGCCGAGTAGCGATTGCTGCGAACGCCCATGCCGCGGCCGGTCAGGTCAAGCGTCAAACCAGTGGCCTTGGCGAACTCGCCGCTGCCGTCGCCCAGCATGCGAACCTTGGTGCCTGTCTTTTGATCGCGCGCCCAAGCACCCATCACGAACGCGTCGTTGACGCTCACGCACCAGATCTCATCGACGCCAGCGGCTTTAAAGTCGGCGGCATGCTCGACATAGCCAGGAACATGTTTCGCTGAGCAAGTCGGTGTGAAGGCGCCCGGGAGCGCGAACAATGCGATGGTCTTGCCGGCCGTGGCCTTCGCGACGTCGACAGGGTTCGGACCAATGCTGCAACCCTCGCCCTCGACTTCAGAGAATTCCATCAGGGTGGTCGCGGGAAGGGTGTCACCGACTTTGATCATGCAAGCTGCTCCAGAAAATGAAAAACGGCCCACATTGTGGGCCGTTTCCGGATGCGCCGTAGCGCCCGCGCTCGAAGTCCGGATCAGACTGCGGCAGCCTTCTCGACCAAGCGGGTCACAACCCAGTTCTTGGTCTTCGAAATCGGCCGGCTTTCGGTGATTTCGATGGTGTCGCCCAGCTTGTACTGGCCGGTTTCGTCGTGTGCGTGGTACTTGCTCGTCTTGGCAACGATCTTGCCGTAGAGCTCGTGCTTCACGCGGCGTTCGACCAACACCGTCACGGTCTTCTCACGCTTGTCGCTGACCACCTTGCCGATCAAGGTGCGCTTGAGGGATTTTTTAACTTCCGTCATGTTCACTCCTTACTTCGCGGCTGTGGTTTCTTGCTGCTTCTGCGCAAGAATGGTTTTGGCACGCGCGATATCGCGTCGTGTCACGCGCAGCGTCGACAGGTTCGTCAATTGCTGCGTGGCTTTTTGCATGCGCAGGCCAAAATGAGCCTTTTGCAAGTCTTTGACCTCGGTCTGCAGACCGGCGACGTCCTTGTCGCGCAGCGCTGCGGCCTTCGACACCTTGACCGGCTTGGCCGCGGCGTCCTTCTTCTTACGTGTTGCCATCAGTGTTCTCCTCAGGCGCCGAGCTGGCGAGCGACGAAGGTCGTGCGCAGCGGCAGCTTGGCGGCAGCCAGGCGGAACGCTTCACGTGCGAGTTCTTCGGGAACACCGACGATCTCGTAGATCACCTTGCCGG
>CAXTCC010000160.1:0-9238 GCA_964242015.1 uncultured Variovorax sp. | reverse complement strand
ACTTCGACCGCTACGGCATCGAGACGGTGAGCATCCGCATCGGCTCGTCGTTTCCGGAGCCGCTGAACCGCCGCATGATGAGCACCTGGCTCAGCTACCGCGACCTCACGTCGCTGGTCGAAAAGTCGCTCTTCACGCCGGACGTGAAGCACACCATCGTCTACGGCATGTCGGCCAACCGCGACGTGTGGTGGGACAACAGCGCCGCTGCGCATCTGGGCTACGTCCCGCAAGACAGCTCGGAGCAGTTCCGCGCCAAGGTCGAAGCGCAACCGCCGGTCGCGCCGAACGATCCGAATGCGATCTACCAGGGCGGCGGCTTCACGGCCCAAGGCCCCTTCGGCGACTGAGCCCGACACAAGCGAACGCAAGCGGATCACCATGAGCCACGCCGAACTCGTCGTCGACGCACGCAACGCAACGGGCGAAAGCCCCGTCTGGCGCAGCGATGAACAGGCGCTCTATTGGGTCGACATCCCGGCGCGCGCACTGCACCGCTGGTCGGCCGATGGCCACGCGCAATGGGTCGGCAACGAAATGCTCGCGTGCATCGCCCCGCGCGCCGACATGCCGGGCCAATGGATCGCAGGCATGGAAAGTGGCCTCTTCTCATTGAAGCCCGAAGCCGACGGCACGCTCACTGCGTCGCCGCTCGCCACTGTCGAGCACGCCGCACCGGCCATGCGTTTTAACGACGGTCGCTGCGACCGCCAGGGCCGCTTCGTCGTCGGGACGATGGCGCTCGACATGTCGCTCGCGCAGCGAACGGGCTGCTTGTACAGCTATGGGGGTGACGGCATTGGCACGGCGCCGCTGCGGCAACTTCTCGACGATTTCATCGTGCCGAACGGTCTCGCCTTCAGCCCCGACGGCCGGACGATGTACCTCTCCGATTCACACCCGAGCGTGCAGACGATCTGGGCCTTCGACTACGACACAGAGACCGGCACGCCGTCCAACCGCCGCGTCTTCGTCGACATGAATCCGTTGCCCGGCCGGCCCGATGGCGCCGCCATGGACGCCGACGGCTGCTACTGGATTTGCGGCAACGACGCCGGCCTGATTCACCGCTTCACGCCCGAGGGCCGGCTCGACCGTTCGCTCGAAGTACCTGTCAAGAAACCATCGATGTGCGCCTTCGGCGGACCGAAGCTCGACACGCTGTTCGTCACGTCGATTCGCCCCGGCGGCGACCTGACGGACCAGCCGCTGGCGGGCGGACTGTTCGCACTGCGGCCCGGCACGCAAGGCATTGTCGAGCCGATGTTCGCGACGTCCGCAAGGCCATGAAGGCCGGCTAGCAAGACATCGACCGATCCCGCTTTCCACGTTCCCCAAAACCTTTCTTTCAACCCCGAGGAGACACCATGACACCAAAACTCAAAACCCTCTCTGGCCTGATTGCGATCGGCCTGTTCGCGCTGACGACCAGCAGCATGGCCCGCACATTCCGCTCCGCTGAAGTGCACGCCAAGGACTTCCCGACCAACCAGGCGGTGATGTTCATGGGCGAAGAACTGTCGAAGGCCAGCGGCGGCAAGGACACCATCAAGATCTTTGCGGACAGCTCGCTGGGCTCGGAGAAAGACACGGTCGAGCAAGTGAAGATCGGCGCGCTCGACATGGTGCGCGTGAGCTCGGCATCGTTCCACGGCATCGTGCCGGAATCGGTCGTGCCGTCGCTGCCGTTCCTGTTCCGCGACATCGAGCATTTCCGCAAGGCGATGTACGGCCCGGCCGGCGACAAAGTGCTCGCCGCGTTCGAGAAGGCCGGCTTCATCGGCCTCGCCATGTACGAGAGCGGTGCCCGCTCGGTCTACGCCAAGAAGCCGATCAAGAACGTCGCAGACATGAAGGGCATGAAGATCCGCGTGCAACCTTCCGACCTGATGGTGAGCATGGTGAGCTCGATGGGTGCATCGCCGACACCGATGCCGCTGGCCGAGGTCTACACCGGACTGAAGACCGGCCTGGTCGACGCAGCCGAAAACAACTACCCGTCGTACGAAGAAGCCAAGCACTTCGAAGCGGCGCCCTACTACTCGGAGACCATGCACGTCATGACGCCCGAGGTGCTGGTGTTCTCCAAGAAGATCTGGGACACGCTGCCCAAGGAGCAGCAAGCCGCCATCCGCAAGGCCGCGAAGGACTCGGTGCCGGTCTACGTGAAGCTATGGGAGCCGCGTGAGAAAGACGCCAAGGCGGCCGTCATCAAGGGCGGCGCCAAGATCACCGCGGCAGCCGACATCGATCGCAAGGGCTTCGTCGAAGTCGAGAAGCCGGTATACGACAAGTTCGCGTCGACGCCCGAGCTGAAGGCGCTGGTGCAGGAAATCATCAACGTCAAGTGATGTGACTGCAATGACGACCATGCTGTCTCGCGTCAACGCGAAGCTTTCGCGCTGGACGATGTACCTCGCCTGCGTGTGCCTCGTCGGCCTGCTGGGCGTGGTCGTCTACGGCGTGGTGCTGCGCTACGTCTTCAACAACGCGCCGGCTTATGTCGAGCAGGTCGCGCTGTTGCTGGTGATCTCGGTCGCCATGTTCGGCGCCTCGGCCGGCGTGCGCGATGCGGGGCACATCGGGCTCGACTCGCTCGTCAAGGTGCTGCCGCCCAGGGCGCAGTTCTGGTGCAAGTTCCTGGTCTACATCCTGACCATCGGCTTTGCCATCGCGCTCTTCGCGGGCGGCATGGAAATGGCGATCTCGACGCACGACGCCACCATTCCGACGCTCGGCGTTTCGGAAGCCTATCGCTACCTGCCGGTGCTCATCGCGGGCGTGCTCATCACGCTGTTTTCGATCGAGCACCTGGCGTCTCAATTCACCGGCCATGAGGTGGTTCCATCATGGCACTGACCCTGCTCTCGCTCAGTTTCATCGTCTTCTTGCTGCTCGGCATGCCGGTCGCCTTCGCGATCGGATTGAGCTGCCTGTTGACCTTCGCCTTCGAAGGCCTGCCCTTCGAGACGGCCATCCAGATGATGGTGTCGGGCATGAACGTCTTCTCGTTCCTGGCGATACCGTTCTTCATTTTCTCCGGGGAGTTGATGCTGCACGGCGGCATCGCCGACAAGATCGTCGCCTTCGCGCGCAGCCTGGTCGGCCACTGGAAGGGCGGCCTCGGTCTGGCCAACGTGGTGGCGTCGACGCTGTTCGGCGGCGTCTCCGGCTCGCCGGTGGCAGACACCTCCGCCATGGGCGGCGTGATGATCCCGATCATGAAGCGCGAGGGTTACAGCGCCGCCTACGCCGTCAACGTGACGACGCATGCCTCGCTCTCCGGCGCGCTGATGCCGACCTCGCACAACATGATCATCTATGCCTTCGCAGCGCAAGCCGCGGTGGGCACCATCGGCGGCCACACCATCAAGGGCGTGTCGATCGGCGACCTGATGTTCGCCGGCCTGATCCCGGTGTTCTGGATCATGGTGTGCATGCTGGTCGCCGCCTACTGGCAGGCTGCCAAGTACGGCTTTCCGCGGCGCCCCGACGGCTCCACGATGATCGAGCGCTTCCCCGGCTGGAACGCGGTGCTGCGCACTTTCATCGCATCGATCCCGGGCCTGATGGTGATCGTCATCATCCTGGTCTGCGTGATGGAGGGCATCGCGACAGCGACGGAGGCGGCGGCCATCGCAGTCACGTATTCGCTGCTGCTCACGGTCGTCATCTACCGCACGATGACCAAGCAGAAGCTCTTCAAGTCGCTGGCCAAGGCGTCGAAGACCACCGGCGTGATCCTGCTGCTGATCGGCGTGTCGAACATGCTGCGCTACCAGATGGCGTACCTGGAAATCCCCGACACCATCGAGGCCGCGTTGCTGGCCGCGACCACGACGCCATGGCTGATGCTGCTGTACATCAACATCATCCAGATCTTTCTGGGCATCTTCCTGGACATGGCGGCGCACATCCTGATCACGACGCCGCTGTTCTTGCCGCTGGCCATTCAAATGGGCGTGGGCCCGGTTCAGTTCGGGATGATGCTGCTGCTCAACTGCGCATTGGGGTTGGTGCATCCACCGGTGGGGACGGTGCAATTCATCGGGTGTGCGATCGGCAAGATATCGATCGGCGAGGCCACCAAGACGGCCTGGCCGTATTACCTCGCCATCTTCATCGCCATCACGCTGGTGACCTACGTGCCGGCGTTCTCGACCTGGCTGCCGTCGCTGATCACCGGGCACGTCGTGCTTTGAAGGTCGCCACCATGAAGAAAACCCTGACGGCCATGGCACTCGCAATCCTTTCGTCGACACCCGCCCTGGCCGCAACCTGGGTCTACGTGTCCAATGCCGACAGCCAGGACATCTCGGTGCTCGAACTCGACCGTGCGCAGGGCCTGCTCAAGGTGGTCGAGACGGTACCTGTCGGTGGCCAGGTCATGCCGATGGCGGTGAGCCCCGACAAGCGCTTTTTGTATGCAGCGCTGCGCTCGCAGCCCTATCGGGTCGTGAGCTTTGCGATCGACGGCGCCAGCGGCAAGTTGAAGAAGCTCGGTGAAGCGCCGCTGGCCGACAGCATGGCCAATATCGACACCGATGCCACCGGCAAGTGGTTGTTCGCGGCTTCCTATCCGGGCCACAAGATCACGGTCAACGGCATCGACAAGGAAGGCAACGTCGGCGCGATCCAGCAACTGATCCCGACGGCGCCGAACGCGCACGCGATCCACGCCGATGCGACCAACCGCTTCGTGCTGGCGACCAGCCTGGGCGGCGACAACGTGTCGAGTTGGCGCTTCGACGCGGCCTCCGGCAAGTTGTCGCCGAACGAGCCTGCGCTCACCGGCACCCAGCCCAAGTCGGGGCCGCGCCACTTCGTCTGGGACAAGGCGCAGCGCTTCGTCTACCTGGTCGACGAGCTCGATGCCGCCCTGCACGTCTATGCATGGGACGGTGCCGGCGGCACGCTCAAGCTGTTGCAGAGCACGACCACGCTGCCAGCGGGATTCGCGGGCAAGCCATGGGCCGCCGACTTGCACCTGACGCCCGACGGCCGCTATCTCTATGCGTCGGAGCGCACCTCGAGCACGCTGTCGGCGTTCCGTGTGGACCCGTCTTCCGGCTTGCTGCAACCGCTCGGCCAGACCCCGACCGAGAAGACGCCGCGCGGCTTCGCCATCGATCCGAGCGGGCGCTACCTGATCGCCGCGGGGCAGGAGTCGCACGGCGTCTCGGTCTACGCCATCGACGCTGGCACTGGCGCCCTGGGCCCGCCGAAACGCCTGCCGGTCGGCAAGAACCCGAACTGGATCGAGATCGTCGACCTGCCCTGAACGATGCGCTGAACACCGCATCGGGTAGGCCGATGCCGCACACTGCCGCGCGGTATGCGAACCGGCAAGTCGCCTCGATAGAATTCGCCTCCCCGCCACCTGCAGAGCCGCCCCTCTTTCCCGCTGTGTCCGATCGCCTTCCCGTCCTGCCGCAGTACCTGTTTCCGAAGCTGGCGCTGACAAATTTCGCTGGCTGGGTCGCAGGCAAGGAGCGGGGCGCCGTCACGACCTGGATCATCCGGCGCTTCGTCGCCAAGTACGGCGTCGACATGGGCGAAGCGCTCGAAAGCGACATCGCTCACTACAAGAGCTTCAACGACTTCTTTACTCGGGCGCTCAAGCCTGGCGCGCGGCCGCTCGCCCAAGCCGATTTGATTTCGCCGGTCGACGGCGCCATCAGCCAGTTCGGCCCGATCGAAGGCGATCAGATTTTTCAGGCGAAGGGTCACAGCTATACGACCACCGCGCTGGTCGGTGGCGACGCGACGCTGGCCGCGCAGTTCGCGCACGGCAGCTTCGCCACGCTCTATCTGAGCCCGAAGGACTATCACCGCATCCACATGCCCTGTGACGGCGAACTGGTGCGAATGATCTACGTGCCGGGCGACCTCTTTTCGGTCAATCCGACGACGGCGCGCGGCGTGCCCGGCCTCTTCGCACGCAACGAGCGCGTGGTGTGCGTCTTCGAATCCGCCCGCGGGCCGTTCGTGCTGGTGCTGGTCGGCGCGACCATCGTCGGCAGCATGGCGACCGTGTGGCACGGGGTCATCAATCCACCGCGCCAGGGCGAGCTGCGCGAGTGGCGCTATGGAACGGATGCGAACGACAGCGGCCCGAGGGTCGCACTGAAGAAGGGCGACGAGATGGGCCGTTTCTTGCTCGGTTCGACGGTCGTGATGCTGTTTCCGAAACCGCCCGTGAGGTTCAATCCCGCATGGTCGCCGACGCGGCCGATCCGGCTGGGCGAAGCCATGGCAAATTTCATCCAGATCTGAGGCTTCGGCGCTACAGGCCGCATGCGGTATGCCTAGTTCGCTATAGAACTTGTAGCACCCGGTGGTCGCATCCGCTATAGTCACAGGCCGAATCGCACGGTCGGAAAATCAACCAAAAAAAATGGGGCCGAGGAGATGCAGTCGATGCCGATGACGAGCAGCCAGCAATGAGTACCAAGGAAAACGCGGCCGTGAGCCAGTTGCTCGCGCTGCTCGAGGCACGGTATGCGTTGCGTGTGCTCTGGGCACTCCGCGATGGCCATGCGCAGACCTTTCGCTTGCTGCAAGACAGCGTCGGCGGCATCACCCCCAACACCTTGAACACCCGCATCAAGGAACTGCGCGAAGCCGGCATCGTGAACCACGGCAGCGAGGGCTACAGCCTCACGCTCAGCGGGCAAGACCTGCTGAAGCGGCTGTCGGATCTGCAGGCCTTTGCCGGCAAGTGGCAGTTGACGCAGATCAAGAAGATCCCAGTGGCGCCGCCGGTTACCAGCAAGTGAGCCCTCGGCCGACGGGCACCTTCGCTAAACTCGCCCGCTCTCTCAACGATCATCAACCCGATCGATCCCGATCACCGTTCCAAGGAGCAACCATGCCCACCACTCCCTCCGGCCTGCAATACGAAGACACCGAAGTCGGCACCGGCGCCGAAGCCAAGGCCGGCCAGCACGTGCACGTGCACTACACCGGCTGGCTCTTCAACGACGGCGTGCAAGGCGCCAAGTTCGATTCGAGCCGCGACCGCAACGACGCTTTCGCGTTCTCGCTCGGCGGCGGCCAGGTCATCAAGGGCTGGGACGAAGGCGTCGCCGGCATGAAGATCGGCGGCAAACGCACGCTGATCATTCCGGCCGCTCTCGGTTATGGCGCCCGCGGCGCCGGCGGCGTGATCCCGCCGAACGCCACGCTCAAGTTCGACGTCGAATTGCTCGACGCGCACTGACCAGTGCTCCGGCCCCTCACAGGGCCTTTTTCCTTGCATGCGGCCTGATCGGCCGCATTTTTTCGCTTGAAAAACCCTTCGCCGAGCCCCAGATGGCTGGCTATCGTTAGTTTTTTGGCCTCGTGCCCTTTCATCACATGTCCGATCCACAACAATCCGACCCGAATTCGCAAATGCTGCAAGGCGAGCCGAGCCCCGAAGAGCGCGAGGCCGCGCAGTTTGCCGACGAGGCAGATGCCCAGAGCGCGCTGGCTTCGGCGCAAACCGAACTCGCCGCCTTGCAGGCGAAGAACGTCGAACTGTCAGACCAGTACCTGCGCGCGCAGGCCGATGTGCAAAACGCGCGCCGCCGCGCCGACGAAGAGATCACCAAGGCCCGCAAGTTCGCCGTCGAGGCCTTTGCGGAAAGCTTGCTGCCGGTGACCGACAGCCTCGAGGCTGGTCTGGCGATCAAGGACGTCACGCCGGAGCAGATCCGCGAAGGCGCCGAAGCCACGCTGCGCCAGCTTAAGAGCGCACTGGAACGCAACAAGGTGATCGAGGTCGCGCCGCCCGCCGGCACCAAATTCGATCCGCACCAGCACCAGGCCATTTCCGTGGTGCCTGCCGATCAGGAACCCAACACGGTAGTGAGCGTCCTGCAAAAGGGCTACACGATCAACGACCGCGTGCTGCGCCCGGCGCTGGTCACGGTCACTGCACCCAAGTAATCCACAGGAAACCCCCGCTTCATACCTTGAATCGCGGCAGGTTATCCACACGTTCACAACACCCCATTTTTCAGAACTCAGGAGCAAATCAACATGGCCAAAATCATCGGCATCGACCTCGGCACCACCAACTCGTGCGTGTCGATCATGGAAGGCAACACCACGCGCGTGATCGAGAACTCGGAAGGTGCCCGCACCACGCCGTCGATCGTGGCGTACCAGGAAGACGGTGAAGTGCTGGTCGGTGCATCGGCCAAGCGCCAGGCCGTGACGAACCCCAAGAACACCCTGTATGCGATCAAGCGTTTGATCGGCCGCAAGTTCGAAGAAAAGGAAGTGCAGAAGGACATCAACCTGATGCCCTACAGCATCGTCAAGGCCGACAACGGCGACGCCTGGGTCGAAGTGCGCGGCAAGAAGATGGCGCCGCAGCAAGTCAGCGCCGACATCCTGCGCAAGATGAAGAAGACCGCCGAAGACTATCTCGGCGAGACCATCACCGAGGCCGTCATCACGGTGCCGGCGTACTTCAACGACGCCCAGCGCCAGGCCACCAAGGACGCCGGCCGCATTGCGGGCCTGGACGTCAAGCGCATCATCAACGAGCCGACGGCAGCCGCATTGGCCTTCGGTCTCGACAAGCAGGAAAAGGGCGACCGCAAGATCGCCGTGTATGACCTGGGTGGCGGCACCTTCGACGTGTCGATCATCGAAATCGCCGACGTCGACGGCGAGAAGCAATTCGAAGTGCTGTCGACCAATGGCGACACTTTCCTGGGTGGCGAAGACTTCGACCAGCGCATCATCGACTACATCATTGCCGAGTTCAAGAAGGAACAAGGCGTCGATCTGGGCAAGGACGTGCTGGCACTCCAGCGCCTCAAGGAAGCCGCTGAAAAGGCCAAGATCGAACTGTCGAACGGCGCACAGACCGACATCAACCTGCCCTACGTGACGGCCGATGCCTCGGGCCCGAAGCACCTGAACATCAAGCTCAGCCGCGCCAAGCTCGAGAGCCTGGTCGACGAGTTGATCGAACGCACCATCGCACCGTGCCGCCTGGCCATCAAGGATGCCGGCATCAGCGTGGGCGACATCAACGACGTCATTCTGGTCGGCGGCATGACCCGCATGCCCAAGGTGCAGGAGAAGGTCAAGGAGTTCTTCGGCAAGGAGCCGCGCAAGGACGTGAACCCCGATGAAGCCGTGGCTGTCGGCGCCGCCATCCAGGGCCAGGTGCTCTCCGGCGACCGCAAGGACGTGCTGCTGCTCGACGTGACCCCGCTGTCGCTCGGCATCGAAACGA
>CAXTCC010000159.1:0-9328 GCA_964242015.1 uncultured Variovorax sp. | reverse complement strand
CTGGCGCAGATCTACGAAACCAAACTGCGCGAGAACGGCATCGGCAGTGCGCAAGTGTTGTTGACGCATGCTGATCTGGCCGATCGCGAACGCTATCTCAATGCGCGCTCAACGCTGGTCACCCTGCTGAGACTTGGAGTGGTGCCGGTCATCAACGAAAACGACACGGTCGTCAACGACGAGATCAAGTTCGGCGACAACGACACGCTGGGGGCGCTCGTCGCGAATCTGGTCGAAGCCGACGCCTTGGTCATCCTCACCGACCAGCGTGGGCTCTTCACAGCCGACCCACGCAAGGATGTGCAAGCGCAGTTCGTTCACGAGGCCGCTGCGGGCGATGCATCGCTTGAAGCCATGGCGGGCGGTGCCGGCTCGAGTCTCGGCCGCGGCGGCATGATCACCAAAATCCTCGCGGCCAAGCGGGCAGCGGGGTCAGGCGCGTCGACGGTGATTGCCTGGGGCCGGGAACCCGACGCACTGCTGCGCCTGACACGCGGCGAGTCGATTGGCACCTTGCTGATCGCACAAACCGCCAAACATCAGGCCCGCAAACGATGGATGGCCGATCACCTGCAAATGCGCGGCGCTGTACTTGTCGATGCCGGCGCTGCTGCCAAAGTACGAGGCGAAGGCAAGAGTTTGCTCCCGATCGGAATGACGTCGGTTGAAGGCGAGTTCTCGCGTGGTGATGTGATCGCCGTACGCGACGAAGCCGGCATTGAATTGGCGCGTGGCCTGGCCAACTATTCGAGCAGCGAAGCACGTCTGCTCTGCCGAAAGCCTTCTGCCGAATTTGAAAGACTGCTCGGCTATGTCGCAGAACCGGAGATGGTCCACCGCGACAACATGGTGCTTACGCCAAGTGCGCTGCCAACCGGGCAGGCCGCGTCTCCGGGACGGTCCGCGGAGGCGTTCGGCGGTCGCTGATCACTGCATGCCGGGGATGTCCGGTTCGCGCATCGGTTGCTTGATGTAGCGAACGATCTCGGACACTGACGCGCGAGGCGCGTGGCCTCTGCACAGCCCCTGGCTCGCAAGCTCCTTCGAATAGCTGGAGCGCATGTCTCGAAAGCTTTTCCATTCAGGATTTGTCGCGGCCTGCCAGCCTCCGTTCCCGTAGCGGGCATAGCTTTTCATTTCTTCGCTTGCGCAGCGCACGCCTTCATAGAACGCGTTGACTCCGCCGCCGGACGGATTCGAGGCAACGACCACATAGCGAACGATGCCGTCCCCGGTGATCGCAATGGTCGTCGGGTCGACGCCGAATTTGGACGTCATGTATGCCGGCATTTCGATGGAAAGAAGCTTGTTCCCATCGAACTTCGGCGGCGGCGGGACCTCGGTCTCTTTCCACTCGACGTCCATGCTGGTTCGGTTCGGCGGCGGCGCCATTCCGGCTTGCGCCCAATCAGGATTGTCGGTAGACCGACCCGCTGAACTGGCGCAACCGACAGATGCAACCGCGACGAGCGCAGACAAGCAGGCGACTGCGAAAGCGCGCTGCGCGCGTCTAGCGCGGTGCGTGAAGCGGATCGGGAGGGTAGGGAACATCGTTCGCAAGGTTGACATTGGCAGGAGCGCTCGGGTCGGGGTCGAAGCTGGCACCCGGAGGAAGCTCGAAGTTGGGATCATGGCCCGCGGCAGACGGGTGGCGCTCGAACTCACGAGCGCGCACATTGCTGCGCAGGAATCGGTTGCGAAAATCCTGCCTCGGCAGGTAGCGTGAAAGTTCGGTGAGCGCCATTTCATAGACGCCGCGTTTGAATTCGACCACCACGTCGAGCGGTACCCAGTAGTCGTGCCAACGCCAGGCATCGAACTCAGGATGATCGGTCGCGCGCAGGTTCAGATCCCAGTCGTGACCGGTAAGTTGCAGCAAATACCAGATCTGTTTCTGGCCCTTGTAATGACCCCGTGCATCCCGGCGAATGAACCGGTCCGGCACCTCGTAGCGCAACCAGTCGCGGGTACGGGCAACGATTCGCACATGCTCCGGCTGGAGCCCCACTTCTTCATGCAGTTCCCGGAACATGGCCTGCTCCGGACTTTCGCCCCGATCGATGCCACCCTGCGGAAACTGCCAGGAGTGAGTGCGTATGCGCTTGCCCCAAAAAACCTGGTTTTTCTGGTTGAGCAGGATGATGCCGACGTTGGGCCTGAAGCCGTCCCGGTCGAGCATAATCAAACCCCAAATTTCTATGAACTGAGTCGATTATGCACGCCGTGTTACGCACGGCAAGCGACCGGTTTCGAGGGCTTTATCGGCCCTCTTCTTCCCTTTAGATCGTCCTGGCGCGCGCAAGATGAAAGCATCACGTTTTTTTGTCTCCACCTTGAAAGAAGCACCGGCAGATGCAGAGGTCGCGAGTCATCGTCTGATGATGCGCGCCGGCATGATCAAAAAGCTCGGCACCGGCATCTACACGTACATGCCGATGGGCTTGCGCGTGATCCGCAAGATCGAGGCGATCGTGCGCGAAGAGATGAACCGTGCCGGCGCCGTCGAGCTGGCGATGCCTGTGGTTCAACCCGCAGAGTTCTGGCAAGAGAGCGGTCGCTTCGAAAAGATGGGCCCGGAGTTGCTTCGCATCAAGGATCGGCACGATCGCGACTACGTCGTGCAGCCGACCAGCGAAGAAGTCGTCACCGACATCGCGCGGCAAGAAATCCGCAGCTACAAGCAGCTGCCTAGAAACTTCTATCAGATCCAGACCAAGTTTCGTGATGAGCGCCGGCCTCGCTTCGGCTTGATGCGCGGCCGCGAATTCACGATGAAAGACGCGTACAGCTTCGACCGTGACCTCGACGCTGCCAAGCTGAGCTACAAGGCCATGTCGGATGCGTACCGTCGCACGTTCGATCGATTCGGGCTGCGTTACCGCGCCGTGGCAGCCGACAGCGGTGCCATCGGCGGCGACCTGAGCGAAGAGTTCCAGGTGATCGCAGCCACCGGCGAAGACGCCATCGTCTATTGCGCGAACAGCGACTACGCGGCGAACATGGAAAAGGCCGAGGCGCTGGCGCCGGCCGGCCAGCGTCCAGACGCGTTCAATCCGCTCGCCAAGACGCCGACCCCGGGCAAGAGCACCTGTGCGGATGTGGCTGAGCTGCTGGGCGTGCCGTTGGCTACGACCGTCAAGTCACTGGTGTTGGCGACCGATGTTCTCGATGCGACCGGCAACATCGAGGGCGCGAAAGTCTGGCTGCTGCTGCTGCGCGGCGATCACGACATGAACGAGATCAAGGTCGGCAAGATCGCCGGGTTGGACCAGGGGTTTCGATTCGCGACCATCGCCGAGATCGATGAGCACTTCGGTTGCAAACCGGGCTACCTCGGCCCGCTGAATCTCAAGAAGCCGCTGTCGATCGTCGCGGACCGCGAAGTCGCCGTCATGGCCGACTGGATCACCGGCGCCAACGAAATCGATTTCCACATGACCGGCGTCAACTGGGGACGCGACCTGCCCGAGCCCGACGTCGTCGCGGACATCCGCAACGTCGTCGCCGGCGATCCGTCGCCAGACGGCAAAGGCGTGCTGGCGATCGAGCGCGGCATCGAGGTAGGCCATGTCTTCGTGCTCGGCACCAAGTACAGCAAGGCCATGAACGCGACATTTCTCGACGAAGGCGGCAAGCCCCAGTTTCTCGAGATGGGCTGCTACGGCATCGGCATCACACGATTACCGGCCGCGGCCATCGAGCAGAACCACGACGAGCGCGGCATCATCTGGCCGGACGCGATCGCGCCGTTCACCGTCGTCGTTTGCCCGATCGGCATGGACCGCAGCCCCGACGTCAAGGCGACGGCCGAGTCGCTCTACGAATCGTTGCTGGCGGATGGCATCGACGTGCTTATCGACGATCGTGGTGAGCGGCCCGGCGCCATGTTCGCCGATTGGGAACTGATCGGCGTGCCGCATCGCATCGTCATCTCCGACCGTGGCATCAAGGAAGGCCAGTTCGAATACCAGCATCGCCGGGACACAGCGGCAACGAAGGTTCCGGCGGGGGAAGCCGCCGCGTTTCTGAAAGCGCGACTGGCAGGATGAGGGGTCCCGCGCTGCCTGCGCCTTTGGCGGCGCCTACGGGTTCAGATGTGCCAGTCCTCTCGCGGCGCAGATTGATGGTCGGCGCTTCGTTGGCACCTCTCGCTTTGTCGGTGCACGAAGCGGCCCATGCCGGCGCTCAGATCGAAGAGCCCTTGATCGATTCGGTGCGCACCGCGCTGTCGTCGGCCATCCATAACAAGGCGCCGCCGATTCCGGAGTTCAACGACACCGAATCACGACTGCGTTACCTGCGCTGGCTCGGCGCCATGAGCGAGCGGCTGCTGAAGAAGGTGCCGGACTGGCCGACGCGCAAGGAATTCCTGCAGACGGTCTGGTACGAATCCAAGCGATCCGGGCTCGATGTCAGTCTGGTGCTCGGGCTGGTCCAGGTCGAGAGCAACTTCCGCAAGTTCGCCGTGTCGAGCGCCGGCGCCCGCGGCTACATGCAGGTGATGCCGTTCTGGACCCGCGTGATCGGCGACAGCGACCCGGGCAAGCTGTTCCACATGCAGACCAACCTGCGTTTCGGCTGCGTCATCCTGCGCCACTACCTCGACCGCGAGAACGGTGATCTCTTCATGACGCTGGGCCGCTACAACGGCAGCCGCGGCCGCTCGCCCTACCCGGATGCCGTGTTTGCGAACCAGCGTCCCTGGATCTTCGTCGACCGCACGACCGACAAGATCCCGCCCATAGAACCGGCCCGCGGCTAGGCAGGCCGGTTGTCCTGCGTCACTGGCTCACGCCTGTTGCATCAGGCCTTCTTGCTGACCAGCACCTGGTCGACGCGGTGGTTGTCGACGTCCACCACCTCGAAGGTGTAGCCGCCCCAGTTCACGCAGTCGGTGCGCTTGGGCACCCGGCGCAGCATCACCATCAGAAAGCCCGCCAGCGTTTCGTATTCGTCGGCGTGCGGCAACGTGTCGATGTCGAGCGCCCGCATCACGTCCTGCACGGGCGTCACGCCGTCGATGAGCCACGAGGCGTCGTCGCGCTTGACGATCTGCTGCTCTTCGTCCTGCGCGCCCACGAGGTCGCCCATCACCGTGCTCATCACGTCGTTGAGCGTGATGACGCCCACCACCAGGCTGTACTCGTTGACGATGATGGCGAAGTCTTCGTGCGCCTGCTGAAACTGTTCGAGCACCTCGGTCAGCGAAAGCCGGTCGGGTATGACCAATGCCTTGTGCAGCGGCACGCCCTGGTCGAGCGCCAACGGCTGGCCGCTCAGCACCCGTTGGAACATGTCCTTGGCATCGACGTAGCCGAGCACATGATCGATGTCGCCGTCGCATACCGGGTACGCCGAGAACGGCTCGGCCACGATGCGCGCGCGCAGCACCGACTCCGGATCGTCCTTCTGAAACCATGCGATGCGGTCGCGCGAGGTCATCACGCTGTGGACCAGCCGCGTGTCGAGCTCGAAGACATTGGCGATCACCTGCTGCTCCCGCTTGGCCAGCACGCCGGCGCGTGCGCCTGCTTCGGTCATCGCGAGGATGTCGGCCGACGTGATCTTGTCGATGCGTTGCAGCGGAATGCCGAGCAGCTTGAAGAGCACATCGGTGCTGCGCGTGAAGAACCAGACCAGTGGCTTGAACGTCGTGATCAACACGTTCATCGGCCCGACCATGCGCACGGCGAGATGTTCCGGATCGCTCATGCCGAGCCGCTTCGGAAAGAGGTCGGCGAACACCAGAAAAACCGCGATGATCGTCACGAACGATGCGAGAAACGCGCCGTTCTTCGACACATCGGGCCCGAACCAGAGGCCGAGCAAACTTTCGAAGTACGGGCTCAGCGCGCCTTCGCCCACCACGCCGCCCAGGATGGCGACCGCGTTGAGACCGATCTGCACCACGGTGAAGTAGTGACCCGGTTGCTCCTGCACCTTCAATACGCGCTCGGCCCGGACATCGCCTTCGTCGGCCATCTGCCGCAGGCGCAAGCGGCGCGATGCGGCGAGCGTGATCTCGGCCAGGGAAAAGAAAGCGCTCGTCGCGATCAGGACGACGATGGCGAGCAGGCTTTGGGTCAGTGTCATGGCAGGTCGGTGAAGCCTGCCATGGTGCCATCGAAACCGTGCTGCCCGGTCGGACCGTCCTAGTGCACGAAGCCGATTCGGCTCTTGCCCGTGGTCGCACGGGGCAGATCGTCGACGCGCACTTCGTCGCGATGCGCCAACCTTGCGTTGCCGAAGCCCGTCATCAGCGCACGGCGCATCTCACGCGGTGCCAGCGTGGCAAGGTGGTCGAGCACATCGTTCGAAGGCTCTTCGGCCAGCAGGCGTCCCCAGTCGTGGTCGGCGCGAATGCTGCGGAACAGATTGCGTGCGATCTGCCGTGCCGCTTCCGGCGAGGGTGCCTCGATCTCGAACACGTTCATGCGGTTCAGGATGGGCTCCGGGATGCCGCGCGCGTCGTTCGCCGTCGTGATCCAGATGACCTGGCTGGCGTCGATCGGCACCTCGGCGAACTCGTCGACGAAGGCGTGGGCCGTGTCGTGCTCGAGCAGGTTGTACAGCGCGCCCAGCGGGTCGTACTGCGCGTCGGAGCCGGCCTTGTCGATCTCGTCGATGACCATCACCGGGTTGGCGTACTGACCGTCGACCAGCGCCTCGAACACCTTGCCCGGTCGGGCGCCTTTCCATTGCGACGAGGCACCGGAGAGCAGCCATCCCGCTGTCATCGAATTCATCGGCACCAGCGACATGCCGGTGCCGAGCAACTCGGCCAGCTTCTTCGCGAAGTGGGTCTTGCCGATGCCGGGCGCGCCGAGCAGCAACATCGGCGTCACTTCGAGTCCGTCGCGGCTGTCTTGTGCCAGCGCGACGTGGCGTCGAACATCGTCGAGTACCTCGGTGAAGTTGGGCAGCGTGGCGTAGAGCGACGCCATCTCGGGCACGCCGCTCGGCTTGACCTGAAAGCGATCGGGACCGCGTTCGAGCATCCGCTCGTAGGTCGTGCGCAAACTTTCGTGTTCGCGATCGGGCAGCTTGGCGAGCTTGCGCTCGACATCGTGTGTCTGGAACACACTGCGCAGCTGGGCGACCGGCAGCTGAAACGCCGGGGCCTTGGCGACCAGATCTCGAGACGTATGGGAATCCACGGACACCTCCAGTTTCGAACACTTGGATACAGCATAAGCCGTGCCCAGCGCCGGGCGGTGTGATGTTTTCGCGGACGACTGGTTTTTGTGGCGTCCCGCTTACACCCCGCCCTGGGGGTGCGTCGGATCGATCCAGAGCACCGACTCGGGCTTCTCGACCGGCGTGATGTCGAGGTTGACCGCGACCGCTTCGCCGTCGCTTCGGCACAGAACGCACTCCAGGGCCTCGGTCGCGCTGGCGTTGATTTCCTGGTGCGGCACATAGGGTGGCACGTAGATGAAGTCACCCGGGCCGGCTTCGGCCGTGAACTCCAGGTGCTCGCCCCAGCGCATGCGCGCCTTGCCTCGCACCACGTAGATCACCGATTCAAGATGACCGTGGTGATGTGCTCCGGTCTTGGCGTCGGCGTGGATCGTCACCGTGCCGGCCCACAGCTTTTGCGCACCGACACGAGCGAAGTTGATGGCCGCGGCGCGGTTCATGCCGGGCGTTTGCGCTGTGTTCACGTCGAGCTGACCGGCTTTGACCACACGCACGCCGTCGTGTTTCCAGGCCGGCTCGCCGTGCGGATGCACGTGGCCGTGGCCGTCGTGCTCCTGACTCAAGCTGCGCTGCCGTTCAACGTCTGTTGCAACTCGCCCGATTCGTACATCTCCATCAGGATGTCGGAGCCGCCGACGAATTCGCCCTTGATGTACAGCTGGGGAATGGTCGGCCAGTTGCTGTATTCCTTGATGCCTTGGCGGACTTCAGGGTCGTCCAGCACGTTGACGGTCTTGAGCGTCTTGGTGTCGACACCCACGGCCTTCAGGATCTGGATGGCACGGCCGGAGAAGCCGCACATCGGAAAGCTGGCGTTGCCCTTCATGAAGAGCACGATGTCGTTGGTCTTGACGAGGTCGTCGATGCGTTGCTGGGCGTCGGACATGGGAAGCTCCTTTATGGAATACGTGTTGGGCGGATTATTTCACCGTGCGCCAAATCCCGCCGGAACAGCGCGCGATGCCGGCGAGGTCGTCGCGGCTTTGCACTTCGGCGAAGCCACGCTCGGTCAGCAAGGCCTGTACGGCAGCAGCCTGATCGTGGCCATGTTCGAGCAGCAACCAGCCGCCTTCGACGAGGTGGGGCGGCGCGTCCTGGACGATGCGGCGCAGGTCGTCGAGGCCGTCCATGCCTGACGCCAGTGCGCCGATCGGCTCATGTCGCAGTGCGGCGAGGTGGTGATCGTCGGCTGCCACATAGGGCGGATTCGAGACGATGACGTCGTAGCCGGACTCTGCGCCAACCAGCCAGTCGGCTTGCGTGAATCGCACCGTCAAGCCCAGCCGCGCGGCATTGGCGGTGGCCACTGTCAAGGCATCGGCGCTGGCATCGACCGCCTGCACGGTCGCGTTGGGCAGCGCGTGCGCCAGCGCCAGTGCGATGGCGCCGCTCCCGGTGCCGAGGTCGAGCACTTTGGGCGAGGTCGATGTCGCAAGCCGCTCCAGCGTCCAATCGACCAGCGTCTCGGTGTCGGGCCGCGGTACCAGAACGCGGGCATCGACCTGCAAGGTCAGGCCGTGAAATTCCTTCTCGCCGACGAGGTAGGCCAGCGGTTCGCCAGCGACTCGGCGTCCCACGCTTTGCGACAGCGCGGGCCACGCTGCTTCAGGCAATGCATCGGTGTCGTGCGCCAGCAGCCAGGCCCGATCGTGCAGCGGTCGCCCGATCGCGTGCAGCAGCAGCAATTGCGCATCGAGCCGGTCGATGCCGAGCGCCATCGCCGCGGCGAGCGCCTGCGCGATCGTCATGCCGGCAGGCTCGATTCGAGCTCGGCCAGCTGCTCGGCCTCGCGCGCCGCCTGCAACCCGGCCAGCACGTCGCCCAGGTCGCCTTCCATGATCGCCAGCAGCTTGTAGAGCGTCAGGTTGATGCGGTGGTCGGTGAGCCGACCCTGCGGAAAGTTATAGGTGCGAATGCGGTCACTGCGGTCGCCGGTGCCGATGAGACCCTTGCGCTCGGCGGCGTCTTTGGCGGCACGCTCACTTCGGTCTTTTTCGTGGATGCGGGCGGTCAGCACCTTCATTGCCTGCGCCTTGTTGCCGTGCTGGCTGCGGCCGTCCTGGCACTCGGCGACGATGCCGGTCGGCAGGTGCGTGATGCGCACCGCCGAATCGGTCTTGTTGATGTG
>CAXTCC010000158.1:0-9422 GCA_964242015.1 uncultured Variovorax sp. | reverse complement strand
GCTGCACGCCGACCGCGGTGTTGATGATCATCGGCCAGATCGAGCAGATGAAGATGGTCCAGATGGCCGCCGGGTTGGCGCCCTTGAACACCAGGAGGCCGATCGGCAACCACGCCAGTGGCGACACCGGACGCAGCAGGCTGATCAGCGGGTTGAACATGCGCGCCAGGAACTCGAAGCGGCCGATGGCGAAGCCCGCCGGAATGCCCACCACCGCAGCCAGACCGAAGCCGAGCGCCACACGGCCGAGGGACGACAACACGTTCCAGCCCACGCCCTGGTCGTTGGGTCCGTTGCTGTAGAACGGATCGCTGAAGACCTTGACTGCTTGCAGCCAGGTCTCCCAAGGCGCGGGGAAGGTGCCCGCGCTGCGCAAGGCGATCAGTTCCCAGATCAGCACCAGCAGGCCGAATCCGGCCAGCGGTGGCAGCACGCGCATCCAGAACCGGCGCAGATCGAGTGGCTTGCGAACGGCGGGCGCCGGGTCGGCGGCGATGGCAGCGGGCGCGCGGCCGGCGCTTTTGACAACGGTTGCATTGGGTGGCAGCGGCACTGCGGCCGAAGCATCGAGCGGGGAGTGAAAGACGGCACTGACCATGCTGTGCTCCTTAAGCGTGAACCTTGAATCCGTCGGCGTAGGCCTTCGGGTTTTTGCCGTCCCACACGACGCCGTCCATCAGCTTGCTGCTGCGCATCGTGTCCTTGGGCACCGGCGTCTTGCTGGCGGTGGCGGCCTGCTTGTAGAGATCGATCCGATTGATCTCCGTCGCCACCTTGAGGTAGTCCGGGTGCTCCTTGATCAGTCCCCAGCGCTTGTGCTGCGTGGTGAACCACATGCCGTCCGACAGGTACGGGAAGTTGACCGCACCGTCGTTGTAGAACTTCATGTAGTTGGGGTCGTCCCAGTTCTTGCCCATGCCGTTGGTGTAGCGGCCCAGGATGCGCTGGTTGATGGCGTCGACGCTGGTGTTGACGTAGCTCTTGTCGGCGATGGTTTCGGCCATCTTGTTCTTGTTCTGCAGGCCGGTGTCGATCCAGCGGCCGGCTTCCAGAATGGCGGCGGTCACTGCGCGGCAGGTGTTCGGGTTCTTCTGCACGAACTCCGAGGTGGTGCCGAGCACCTTCTCCGGATGGTCCTTCCAGATGTCCTGCGTCGTGATCGCCGTGACGCCGATGCCGTCCATGATGGCGCGCTGGTTCCATGGCTCGCCGACGCAGAAGCCGTCCATGTTGCCGATGCGCATGTTGGCGACCATCTGCGGCGGCGGCACCACGATCGACTTGGCGTCCTTCAGCGGGTTGATGCCGCTCGCCGCCATCCAGTAATAGATCCACATCGCGTGGGTGCCGGTCGGAAAGGTCTGCGCAAAGGTGTACTCGCGCTTCTCGGCCGCCATCATCTTGGCGAGCGAGGGGCCGTCGACCGCGCCCTTGTCAGCCAGCTTCTTGCTGAGCGTGATCGCCTGGCCATTGTTGTTGAGCGTCATCAGCACGGCCATGTCTTTCTTGGGACCAGCGATGCCGAGGTGCACGCCATAGACCAAGCCATAGAGCACGTGGGCGAAGTCGAGATCGCCGTTGACCATCTTGTCGCGCACGCCGGCCCAGCTGGCCTCTTTGCTCGGCACGATCTTCACGCCGTACTTCTTGTCGATGCCGAGCACCGACGCCATCACGACGCTGGCGCAATCGGTCAACGGGATGAAGCCGATCTTGACTTCTTCCTTCTCGGGCTTGTCTGAGCCCTGCGCCCAGACGGCGGCACGCAATGCCGGATCGAGGCCGACCGCGCCGATGGCGGCGGCTTGCAGGACCTTGCGGCGACTGAGCTTCGGTTTGAGCAGATCGGTCATTGAGGGGCGAACTCCGAAAAAATGAAAGAAAAGAACAAAGGCAAAAGGGCAAATCGGAAAACAAAAACGGCGTCCTCACCGCGCATGCGCTGCTCGAAAACGAGCGCATGCAGATAAGGACGCCTTTGTCCGTTGGGTCGGCAACACCCGCCGTTGGATGTCGCCTGCCTGAAGACCGTCGTTGGTCTATGCGAAGGTTGGTTGCAAGCGGCGTGCCAGCCTCTCCGCGCGTCCTCTTGCTATGACATCAGTAGCACTGAAAGCAGTGCAGGCGGGCGTTTGACAAAGATTTCGATGCGGCAAACCGCTTCGCACTTCAATTGTGCGATGCACCAAATCAGCTGCCGATCGGCAAATAGTCGGCCATCGACAGCACCGATTCGGCCACATCGACAACGCGCCTGTTCTGGTTCATCGCGGTTTGCCGCAGCATCTGGTGCGCCTCGGGCTCGGTCATCCGGCGGTGCGCCATCAACAAGCCCTTGGCACGCTCGACCAGCTTGCGTTCGTTGAGCGCAGCGCGCACGGTGTCGAGCTCGTCGCTCATGGCCTGGAGGCGTTGCGCCTGCTCTCGCATCATTTCCAGAATCGAGCGCTCGAGCTGATGGCCGTAGGGGGACGCCGCAGCGGCAAGTCCGGCCGCGGCGACGTGGGTATCGGGCTCGGCACCCGGTTCGTCGAAGAAAGCGCTGGCGGCGGTGTCGGGCGCTTCCGCCAATTGGCCCAGCAGCACTTCATAGGAGTCGGCCTCGATCCGGGCCTGCTGCGTCTTGTCGCGGCACAAGTCACGCAGATCGATGGCTAACCGTTCCTCGACGTCTTTCATGGCATCGATCCGCAGCGAGCAACAGTCGAACCAGACCGCGCTCAGTTCGGGGTCGAGCGGTACGCCGGTTGGCGCGGCGCAGGCGATCCGACGCAAGCGTTCCAGTTCAGCGAGTTCGGCGTCCGGTTCGCGGTCGCGCCAGAGCTGGCTCATCACCGGTCCGGCGAAGTCGGCGAACACATGGAAGCAGCGCTCCTGGGCGGCGATGAGTTGCAACCATTGCTGCTGGCGCGGCGGGTCGTTGCGCCCGGCTGCAAAAGCTGCAGCGCCGCAGGCGCGCTCCTGGCCTGCGAATTCCTTGCCTTGCATGAAGTTGAACATCGCCGCCAGCAAGCGCGAGATCTCCGGGTCTGTGGCGCCATCGGCGGCCTCGAACACCACGGCGAGCAGACCCGCGATCAGCTTGGCGAAGGCGGCAGTGGCTTCTGCAGCGCTGGCTTCCAGCGCGCCGATTCGGCGGCGCAGCGCAGGCAACGCATCGAGCCCTGGCAGCACCCAGGCAATGCGACTGAACAGGCGTGTGCCGCTGCTCGCCTTGCGGCCTTCGCTTTCGAGGAAGTCGAAACCGGCCCGGACCTCGCGTTCGAAACGGGCGCACTCCGCGATCTGCGCGTTGCGCTGCGCCGCGAAGCGACGCCCTTGCGAAGCGAGCAACACGTTCGACAGCCCGCGCTCGCGCTGGAGCGCATGCACGAGGCGGCCGATCGTGCCGACCAGTTCGCTGGTGCGCGCCAGCTGTTCGAGCTCGTCGATTTCGCATCGCCTGGCGGCGACCAGAAAGCTCAATCCGGATTTCATGTGTGGGGCAATAGGAACTGACGGACATCCTGCAACATCCGTGCCCCGTTTTGGGGTCCACCCTAAACTCAGGCAATGCTCTTATTGGGAATCGAATCATCATGCGATGAAACCGGCGTCGCGCTGGTCGAATCGCAAGACGCGGCGCTGCCGGTGCTGAAGGCGCACGCCTTGCACAGCCAGATCGCCATGCACCAGGCTTACGGCGGCGTCGTGCCCGAGCTGGCGAGCCGCGACCATATCCGGCGCGTGCTGCCGCTGACGCAGGCAGTGATGGCAGAGGCCGGGCGCTCGCTCGATGAGATCGATGTCGTCGCCTACACGCGCGGGCCTGGGTTGGCGGGCGCGTTGCTGGTTGGCGCCGGCGTGGCGTGCGCACTTGGTGCAGCGTTGGGCAAGCCGGTGCTCGGCGTTCATCACCTCGAAGGGCATTTGCTCTCGCCGTTTCTGAGCGCCGATCCGCCGGAGTTTCCATTCGTCGCGTTGCTGGTATCGGGTGGCCATACCCAGTTGATGCGCGTCGACGGCGTCGGGCGCTACCAGCTGCTCGGCGAAAGCATCGACGACGCGGCCGGCGAGGCCTTCGACAAGAGCGCCAAGCTGATGGGCCTGCCGTATCCCGGTGGTCCGTGGCTCGCCAAGCTGGCCGAGCAGGGCGATCCCACGGCGTTCAAGCTACCGCGGCCGCTGCTCCACAGCGGCGACCTCGACTTCTCGTTCGCCGGGCTGAAGACGGCGGTGCTCACGCAAGCGAAAAAGCTCGGCAGCGAGCTGGAGGTGCGCAAGGCCGATCTGGCGGCGTCCACACAGGCTGCAATCGTTGAAGTGTTGCTGAAGAAATCAATGGCGGCGTTGGAGCAAACCGGTCTCGACAGGCTGGTGGTGGCGGGAGGCGTGGGGGCCAACCGCGCGCTGCGCGAGCAGTTGAATGCGGCGTGCGCCAAGCGCGGCGTGCGCGTGCACTACCCGGAGCTGCATCTGTGCACGGACAACGGCGCGATGATCGCGATGGCCGCGGCCATGCGGCTGCAGTCCGGTCTTGAGGAGGCGAGCGAGCGTTACGCTTTCGACGTCAAGCCGCGATGGCCGATGGCGTCGCTGACCACGTAGCCTGGGAAGGAACGCCGCGCTGCGCGGGGCGAGCGCCGACACCGGGGCCGATGCTGGAAGGCAAAGGCAACACGTCCAGCACCTTGCGCCAGAGTTGCGACCACTGCGGCCAGTCGTGCCCGCCTTCGGTCGTGAAGACGCGGTCTTGCGGCAGGGCGTCCGCCAGCAGCCGATGGTTCGAGGCGAAGCGGTCGGCCAGGCCGAAGCCCAGGTACAGCGGCGGCAGTTTCTTGGCGGATGTCGCGTTGGCGTATTGCTGCAGCCACGGCCATAGTTGGCGGTCGACTTCTTCATCTGGCGCAGGGCCCGACGGCGCTTTCCATGCACGCAGGCCACCTGCCTTGTGAATTTCAGCACCCAGCGGGCGGCGGCCGAGGTACGGTGCCAGCGCCACGATGCCGTCGACCGCACCAGGTCGGGCCAACTCGTGGATCAACGCACCGAAACCGCCGATCGAAATGCCGACCAGCCAGAGTGACGTGTAGCCCGCCGCGCGCTGCGGTGCGAGCACGTCGGAGTGAAGCCGCTCAATGAACGTCTGGTCGTAGTAATAAGAAACATTGGCGTCGACCAGCAAGATGTCCGCTGCCAGATTGCGCTCCTGGACGGCGCTGACGAATCCTTCACGCTCGAATGCGTCGGGCTGCAAAAACGCCCCCGGCAAGAACACCAGAAGGGTGTCGGAGGGCGTATTGCCATTGGCCAATTTCAAGTGCGTTTCCATCGTCGTCCCGATAGTCGCAAACCGTTGCAAACCTGAAGGCTTGCTGAACGAGAGTGCGGCGATGTAAGAGAAAAGTCTGAAAAAACATCAACTTCTGTGATGTTCTTCGCACTAATTGTGAGTTCGGAAACAAAAAAGGTCGGCAACAAAAAGTCACCGACCCGTTTAGTGAGGGGTGAACACCCCGCTGTTAGCTGATTTGAAGCTGCGTAACGTTGTTCACAGGCAACAATTTGCCAAGCTTCAGAACGAGCACGCCGTTTTCGAGTTTGGCGTCGCTGGTCGAAGTGTCTATGGCCAGCGGCAACTCGTATGCGACCTTGATTTGGCGCTTGGCTTCGGCCTTCGACTCGATGCGAACGACTGCGCCCTCGATGCCGATGGTCAGATCGTCACGCGACAGTCCAGGGACATCGAGCGACAAGGTCCAGCTCTTTTCGTCTTGTTCGACGTTGACCGGCCGACGGGCGCCGCTGAAAAGCGCGTCGTTGACGAAGCGCTCGAAGCTGCGATCCTGAGCGCGGGGAGAAAAGCCACGGGTGGTGTGAACGGCGGGTGCAAAAAACATGATGACTCCTGAGGGATGAACACAATGGGGACAAGAAACGTGTGTCCCGTACACTGCGCGGCCTTTCAATTCATGAGTGCCGCTTGCCACCTCATCTAGGCATCGCGCCACGCGTTTCAAGAGAATGAACTCCCGCTTTATTTGGCGTCGCAAGGCCTTGAAAATTGGCACGCTGGCGCTATGCGCACCGGCACTGCTGTTGCCCGTTTCGGGGGTGCATGCGCAGGCTTCTGCGCCGATTCGCATCGCGCTGATCGAGAGTCTCAGCGGCCCGTTCGCCAACACCGGCGAAGCCGTGTCCCGCAACCTGCTGTGGGCTGTCGAACGCGTCAACGCGCGCGGCGGAATTCCGCTGCCGGGCGGGGCGCGCATGCTGCAGCTGGACCGCTACGACAGCAAAGGCCAGAACGAGGAGGCGCTGTCCGCGTTGCGCGCCGCCATGGACAACGGTGCGCGGGTCGTGATGCAGGGCAATTCGTCGGCCACGGCCGCAGCGCTGGTCGATGCCATCGACAAGAACAACGAGCGCGATCCGTCAAGGCGCGTGCTGTTCCTCAACTATTCCGCGGTCGATCCGGTGCTGACCAACGAGCGCTGCAGCTTCTGGCACTTCCGCTTCGATGCGCATGCCGACATGCGCGTCGCGGCCTTGATGGACGTCGTCAAAGACGACCATGACGTCAAGCGCATCTACTTGATCGGGCAGGACTACAGCTTCGGCCAGGCGGTGCTGCGCGAGAGCCGACGGCAGCTGGCTGCTCAGCGTCCCGATGTGCAGATCGTGGGCGACGAATTGCACCCAATGGGCCGCGTGAAAGACTTCGCGCCGTATGCGGTGAAGATCCAGTCGAGCGGTGCGCAGGCGGTCATCACCGGCAATTGGGGCAACGACCTCACGTTGCTGGTGAAGGCGGCGCGCGAGGTCGGCTACGAGGGCAAGTTCTATACGTTCTACGGCAACGCACTCGGTGCCCCGGCTGCGATCGGCGACGCGGGTGTCGGGCGTGTGCTCGCAGTCGCCGACTGGCTGCCGAACGTGCCGACGCCCGAGTCGGCGACGTTCTACCGGGCGTTTCGACAACGTTTTCCGAACCCGGCCGACGACTATGTGCATATGCGCATGCAGCTGATGATCGAAGCGCTGGCCAAGGCCATCGAGCAGGCCGGCAGTGTCGAGGCCATGCCGGTGGCGCAAAAGCTGGAGCAGGCGAACGTCAGCCTCGCCGGCCGCAGTGGCCGCATGCGTGCGAGCGACCATCAGTTTCAGCAGTCGCTCGTGGTCGGCATGATGGACCGCCAAGGCGCGCCGGGCGTTCCGTTCGATGTCGAAGGTTCTGGCTATGGTTTTCGCGTCGTGAAGAACGTCGACGCGTCACGTGCCGAGTTGCCGACCACCTGCAAAATGCAGCGTCCGGATCGATAAACAAGCGATCGATCGCAATCAAGCAAGCAACGACATCAGCAAAAGCGAAACCACGACATGCGCAAAGCCATTCAGAACCTCGAAGCCTCGAAGATCCGCGAGGTCGCCAACGCGGGGCTCGGGCGCGATGACGTGCTCGCCTTTTGGTTCGGAGAGAGCGATGAAGTCACGCCCGAGGTCATCCGCAAGGCGGCGATCGATTCGATCAACGCCGGTGAAACTTTCTATGCGCACAACCTTGGATTGCCGGCACTGCGTGAGGCCGTCGCGCGCTACACCAGCGCGATGCATCCCGCGGTCGATGCGTCGCGCATTGCGATCACCTCCGGCGGGGTCAACGCGCTGATGCTCGCTGTGCAGGCACTGGTCGATGCCGGCGACGAAGTGGTCGCCATCACGCCGGTCTGGCCCAACCTGACGGCGCAACCGGCCATCCTCGGCGCCGACGTCGTTTGTGTGCCGCTGGTGCCGGTACAAGGCGAATGGACGCTCGATCTCGACAAGCTTCGCACTGCCATCACGCCGAAGACGAAGCTGCTGATCGTCAACGCGCCCAACAACCCGACCGGCTGGACCATGAGCCGCGCCGAGCAGCAGGCCATCCTCGATCATTGCCGCAAGACGGGCACCTGGATCCTGGCCGACGAGGTGTACGAGCGCCTCTACTACGAGCCGACGCCGAACGGTTGCGCGCCGAGCTTTCTCGACATCTCGGCGCCCGATGACCGGCTCGTGGTGGCGCACAGCTTCTCCAAGAGCTTTCTCATGACCGGCTGGCGACTTGGATGGCTGGTGATGCCGCCCGAAATGGTCGACAGCATGGGCAAGCTGATCGAATTCAACACCTCCTGCGCCAGTGTGTTTACGCAGCGCGCCGGCATTGCTGCGATCGCGCACGGCGGCGACATCACACCGCGTGTGGTCGCGCACCTGAAGCTGTGCCGCGACACGCTGGTGCCGCTGCTGGCGGCCGTGCCCGGCGTCAAAGTGGCGGCAGCCAAGGGCGGCATGTATGCGTTCTTTCAGCTCGAAGGTTTCGGCGATTCCCTCCAGGTCGCCAAGCGCCTGGTTCTGGAAGCCGGCCTCGGTCTGGCCCCCGGCAACGCCTTTGCCCCCGAAGCCCAAGGCTGGCTGCGCTGGTGCTTTGCCTCCAAAGACCCCGCCCGCCTCGTCCAAGGCGTAGACCGTCTCAAAACCTGGCTCGCCGCCCAAAAGTAAAAACTGGCTCAGCAGTCGGCCGGCGCCGGCCGCAGGCCCGGCGCCCGTTGGTGAACACCGCGGAACGGGCTCCGCTCCGGCCGCTGGTGTTGCCCCCGGTCAGGGGGTGGGAGCAGCGACACGCAGTGCGCAGCGACCTGGGGGCGAGCTATAATCGCCGGGCTTTGCATGCCGCAAGGCGCACGGTGCGTGCAGTTCCAGCGCACACCGCAAGTCAAACACCCCGGTCAGGCTTTCGAGTCGACTGGATCGGAACAAGGAAATATCAAATGATCGCAGCCTCCATCAAGGCCGAAGTCGTCAAAGACAACGCCCGCGCCGCCAACGACACCGGCAGTCCAGAAGTGCAAGTCGCATTGCTGACCGCCCGTATCAACGAGCTCACCCCCCATTTCAAGACGCACGCCAAAGACCATCACGGTCGTCGTGGTCTGCTGCGCATGGTGAGCCGCCGCCGCAAGCTCCTCGACTATCTGAAGTCGAAGGATGCCGAACGTTACACCGCGCTGATCGCCAAGCTGGGTCTGCGCAAGTAAGCCGAATCGCATGCAAAAACGCCTGAGTTAGCCCGCTAGCTCAGGCGTTTTTTACTTCGCGAATCGATTCAGGAGTGCCGAAACAGAGCGAAGCTGTGTCATTCCACTGAAGTTCATCAACTCGAGCTTCACTGGAATGGCATCGTGTTCTGAGAAGCGCTCCCTCCCGGCGGACCCGTGTGGGTTCGCCAGCAAAAACAGGAGCAACAACATGAGCCTCTTCAACAAAGTCACCAAGTCGTTTCAATGGGGCGACAAGACCGTCATTCTGGAAACCGGTGAGATCGCCCGCCAGGCCGGCGGCGCCGTCATCGTCGACATCGAAGGCACCGTGATCCTGGCGACCGTGGTCGCTTCCAAGTCGGC
>CAXTCC010000157.1:0-9443 GCA_964242015.1 uncultured Variovorax sp. | reverse complement strand
TGATCGATCCGAAAGATCTGCTCTTCGGCGAACACTTCGTGCAGCTTGCCGTTCAGCGTGACGGCGCTCGCGAGGTTGGTACCAAAAGGCTTCTCCATCACGATGCGGGAGCGCTCGACCAGCCCCGCTTCACCGAGCGTGCGCACCACCGTCAGCGCGGCGCTGGGCGGCACGCTCAGGTAGTGCAGCCGCCGGCATTCGGCGCCGCCGAAAGAAGCCTCGGCCTTCTCGACTGCCGCCTTGAGTGCGGGCGCGCCGGCGGACAACGGGACGTAGTCGAGCGTGGCCGAGAAGGCGTCCCACTCGGCGGTCGTGAACTTGCGGCTGCCGAACTCGTCAAGCGCCGAACGCGCGTTGGCTCTGAAGGCCTCGATGTCCATCTCGTCGAGCGAGCAGCCGATAATCCGGCAGGCGGGAATAAACCCCGAGGTGCACAGATGAAAGAGGCCCGGCAGCAACTTGCGCCGCGCCAGGTCGCCGGTGGCGCCGACCAGCACCACGACCTGTGGAAAGCGCGGGCCGACGCCCGGTGGGATCTTCGCCATTGCGGTCACCTCTTTCTGTTGTAGTCGCCGGAGCCAAGCGAATTCAGTGCCAGCGGCATCATTCGGCCGGACGCGTCGTGGATTTGTCGCCTCCGCTACCGACACCGGCCCGGAGCCCGACTAGCATTCCGCCTCATCACAACGAAGGAGACAGCACCATGACCGATCTCGTCAACCACCAGGTTCGCCTCGCCAAACGCCCCGACGCGGCCGCCACGCGTGAGCACTGGAACTTCACCACCGAGCCGGTCGGCCAGCCGGAAGAGGGCGGCGTGCTGGTCAAGACCCTGTCGCTGTCGCTCGACCCCGCCATGCGCGGCTGGCTCAACGATGCCAGAAGCTACATCCCACCGGTCGCCATCGGCGAAGTGATGCGGGCCGGTGGCGTCGGCCGCGTCGTCGCGTCGAAGAACCCTGCCTTCACGGTCGGCGACACGGTGTACGGCACGCTCGGCGTCCAGGAGTACATGCTCATTGCGCAGGCTGACCTCAAGCGCAACGGCCTGGTCAAGATCGACCTCGCCGCCGGCAGCATCGGCCAGTGGCTCAACGTGCTCGGCATGCCGGGCATGACCGGCTACTTCGGGCTGATGGACGTGGGCCAGCCGAAGGAGGGCGAGACCGTCGTCGTATCCGGCGCAGCGGGTGCGGTCGGTCAGACCGTCGGCCAGCTGGCGAAGATCAAGGGCTGCCGCGTGGTCGGTATCGCGGGCGGCGAGGCCAAGTGCAAGTGGGTCGTCGACGAGCTGGGCTTCGACGCCTGCATCGACTACAAGGCCGGCGAGGGCGCGGTGCGCGCGGGCCTGAAAGAACATTGCCCGAAGGGCGTCGACATCTACTTCGACAACGTCGGTGGCGAAATCCTCGACGCGGTGCTGGCCAAGCTGGCACGCAAGGCCCGCGTCATCATCTGCGGCGCAATCAGCCAGTACAACAACGCCAACAGCATGCCGGCAGCCGGCCCGCGCAACTACCTGAGCCTGCTGGTGAATCGTGCGCGCATGGAAGGCATCGTGGTATTCGACTACGCCGACCGCTATCACCTGGCGGTGGCCGAGCTGGCCGGCTACCTGAAGGACGGCCGCATGAAGAGCAAGGAAGACACGGTGAAGGGCATCGAGACCTTTCCGGAGTCGCTCAACAAGCTTTTCGCTGGCGAGAACTTCGGCAAGCTGGTGCTCGAAGTCGCGACCGACTGAGCCGATCGACCGCGGCTTCGCACGGAAGCATTTTTTGCCGTGTCGTCACGGTAAACACCCATGAAGAATCCGGCCCGGCAGAGGACACTACGCCGGGCTTTTTATCGATCACTGTTCGGAGATATGCATGAAGAAGATTTTGGCGAGCTGCCTGTTCGCTCTGCCTTTGCTCGCTGCGTCGGGCGCCATGGCGCAAGCGCAAACCTATCCCTCCAAGACCATTCGCTGGGTCGTGCCTTATGCGGCCGGCGGCGGTTCGGACTTTCTGGCGCGCACCATCGGCCAGGCTTTGGGCACGCAGGTCGGCCAGACCATCCTGGTCGATAACAAACCGGGCGGCAACACCGCGATCGGCGCTTCGGAAGTGGCTCGCGCACCGGCCGATGGCTACACGGTGCTTTCGGCCGACAACGGCACGCTGGTCTACAACCCGGTGCTCTACAAGACGCTGAGCTACAGCCCGACCAAAGACCTGGCGCCCGTCACGCTGATGGGTCGCTTTCCCATGATCCTCGTGGTCGGGCCCGGCATCACGGTGAAGGACGCCAAGGACTTCATTGCCCAGGCCAAGGCCAAGCCCGGCGGCCTCAACTACGCATCGGCCGGTGCCGGCAGTCCGCACCACCTGGCGATGGAGTTGCTCAAGTCCGAAGCGGGCCTCTTCATGGTCCACGCGCCGTACCGCGGTGCCGCACCGGCGCTGGCCGACGTGGCAGGCGGCCAGGTGCCGGCGATGATGGTCGACCTGGCGGCCGGCGCCGGCTTCATCAAGGGCGGCAAGGTGAAGGCACTTGCGGTGGCCAACGCCACGCGCTTGCCGCAATTGCCCGATGTCCCGACCTTCGCCGAGCTCGGCTACAAGAACGTCGAGGCCGCCGCGCTGGTCGGCATGGTGGTGCCCGCTGCCACGCCGCCCGATGTGATCGCTGCGCTCAACAAGCAGGTGGTCGCTGCCATCAACGATCCTGGTGTGCACAAGCGGCTCGAGGACTTCGGCGTCGAGCCGGTCGGCAACACGCCGGCCCAGTTCTCCGAACTGCTGAAGACAGAGACCGTGCGCTGGCAAAAGCTCATCCGCGACCTGAAAATCACGCTCGATTGATCGAGGCTGCGCCCGGGTGCGACGGCCCGGTCGCATGGAAGGAATTCGCGATGAGTATCACCACCCAGCCTGAAGTCGCTGCCCGCGCTGCCGGCTGCCCCGTAGCCCACAGCACGTTGTCCGCGGAGCGCACGCCCACCGGTTGCCCGGTGAGCCAGCGTGCCGCTGACTTCGATCCGTTCGAAGACGGCTACCAGCAAGACCCGCCCGAGTACGTGCGCTGGGCGCGTGAGCAGGAGCCGATCTTCTGGAGCCCGAAGCTCGGCTATTGGGTCGTCACGCGCTACGACGACATCAAGGCGATTTTCCGGGACAACATCACCTTCAGTCCTTCGATCGCGCTGGAGAAGATCACGCCGACCGGCGACGAAGCCAACGCGGTGCTGGCGTCTTACGGCTTCGCGCTGAACCGCACGCTGGTGAACGAAGACGAGCCTGCGCACATGCCGCGCCGCCGTGCGCTGATGCACTCGTTCACGCCGGAAGAGTTGAAGCATCACGAACCGATGGTGCGGCAGCTGACCCGCGACTACGTCGACCGTTTCATCGACGACGGCAAGGCCGACCTGGTCGACCAGATGCTGTGGGAGATCCCGCTGACCGTGGCGCTGCATTTCCTCGGCGTGCCCGAAGAAGACATGGACACGCTGCGCAAATATTCGATCGCGCACACCGTCAACACATGGGGCCGGCCCAAGCCCGAAGAGCAGGTGGCGGTGGCGCACGCGGTCGGCAACTTCTGGCAGTTCGCCGGCAAGGTGCTCGACAAGATGCGGCAGGACCTCGATGGCCCGGACAGTGGAGGCTGGATGCAATACGGCCTGCGGAAGCAACGCGAGCTGCCCGACGTCGTCACCGACTCGTACCTGCATTCGATGATGATGGCCGGCATCGTGGCCGCTCACGAGACCACGGCCAATGCTTCCGCCAACGCGATGAAGCTGCTTCTGCAGCACCCCGATGCGTGGCGCGAAATCTGCGAAGACCCGAGCCTGATTCCGAACGCGGTCGAAGAATGCCTGCGTCACAACGGCTCGGTAGCGGCGTGGCGTCGCATGGTCACCAAGGATGCGTGCATCGACGGCGTCGATCTTCCTGCGGGCTCCAAGCTGCTCATCGTGACCTCTTCCGCCAACCACGACGAGGCGCACTTCGCCGACGGCGATCTTTTCGACATCCGGCGCGACAACGCGAGCGACCATCTCACCTTCGGCTACGGCTCGCATCAGTGCATGGGCAAGAACCTGGCGCGCATGGAGATGCAGATCTTCCTGGAAGAGTTCAGCCGGCGTCTGCCGCACATGCGGCTCGCGCCGCAGCAGTTCAGCTATGTGCCCAACACGTCGTTTCGCGGGCCCGAGCATCTGTGGGTCGAGTGGGACCCTGTACACAACCCCGAGCGCGCGCGTCCTGCCTTGCGCCGTCCCGAAGACATTGCACCGGTGCGACTCGGCGAACCGTCCAAGGGCGCGATCACCCGGCCGGTGATGGTCGAGAGCGTCACGCCGGTGGCCGAGGGCATCGTCAAACTGCGCCTGGTCGCACCGGACGGCCGACCCATGCCGCGATGGGCGCCGGGCTCCCATATCGACATCGAATGCGGTCACCCCGACGTGTCGCGCCAGTACTCGCTGTGCGGCGACCCGGCCGATACGAGTGCGCTCGAAATCGCCGTGTTGCGCGATCCCGAGAGCCGTGGGGGATCGAGCTGGGTGCATGCGTCGATCCAGGTCGGCGACAAGCTCAAGATCCGCGGGCCGCGCAACCACTTTCATCTCGACGAGTCGGCGCGCAAGCTCGTCTTCATCGCCGGCGGCATCGGCATCACGCCGGTCAGTGCGATGGCGCGGCGCGCGAGGGAGCTCGGCATCGACTACGCGCTGCACTACAGCGGTCGGAGCCGCGCCACGATGGCTTTCCTCGACGCACTTAACGCGTTGCATGGCGATCGCCTCACGGTCTATGCGCAAGACGAAGGCCGGCGCAACAACCTGGCCGCACTGCTCGCCACGCCCGAAGCGGGCACGCAGGTCTACGCGTGCGGGCCGGTGCGGATGCTTCAGGCACTGGAGGCGCATTGCGCCGCGTGGCCGGACGACACGCTGCATATCGAGCATTTCGAATCGACCCTGCGCACGCTCGACCCGTCGCGCGAGCATGCCTTCGATGTCGAGCTGAAAGACTCCGGCATCGTCGTGCATGTGGCGGCCGATCAAACCGTGCTGTCGGCCCTGCGAGCCGCGAACATCGATGTGCAGAGCGATTGCGAAGAAGGCCTTTGCGGCTCGTGCGAAGTGCGCGTGCTGGCCGGCAAGGTCGACCATCGCGACGTCGTGCTGACGCGTGCCGAGCGTGAGGCCGATGTGAAGATGATGACTTGCTGCTCGCGTGCGTGTGGCGATCGGCTGGTGCTCGAACTCTGACGCGTGCGGGGCTTGGCATCACTTCACGTACTGCGCATCCCCGTTGCCGAACGACCAGTTCTCCTTGCGCACTTCGACCAGATTGATGAAGACGTCTTCGCGCCGCATGCCGAGGCGCTCGTGCAGTCCGTCGGCGATGGCTTTGTAGAAGGTCTGCTTCTGCTCGACCGTGCGCCCTTCGCTCAGCGTGATCTGGATCAGCACGCAATCGACGGTGCGCTGGATGCCCATGTAGGTCTTGTCGACGATGAGGTCGTCCGGCGCGTGCTAGGTGATGATCTGGAATCGATCGTCCTGCGGCACGTTGATGGTCGCGATCATCGCGTTGTAGATGACGTCGCCGATGGTCTGGCGCTGCGCGACGGTTTTGCCGCGTGCGAGGTCGATGCGAACGAGTGGCATGAAAAATCTCCTTGGAATGACTTGGGCTGAAGCGGATGAAGATACTGCGTCGGCGGGTCGAATGTGCAGTGACCCGATGCTGCAAGAGACCTATGCCGACGCGCGACCGCTGGCACGCGAGCCCATGACCGCGGCGGCAATGATGAGCGCGGCCGCCAGCGCGATCGACCAGGTGAGCGGGCGACCCGTCACCAACAGCAGCAGCGCGGTCGAGGCCAGCGGCGTCAGGTAGCTCAGGATGCCGATCTGCCGTGCATCGCCACGCTTGAGGGCCATGTCCCAGACGAAGAAGGCGGCGCCGAGCGGGCCGAGGCCGCACAGCACGATGAGCAGCCAGTCTTTTCCGACGAGCGTGGCCGAGGGTTCCAGCAGCGCATGGCACCCCAGCGCGAGCGCGCCCGATACCAGACCGAACAAGCCGATGGCCGACGTCGGGAAGGCCGCGACCCGCTTGGTCCACAACGAATAGCTGGCCCAGATGAACGCCGAGCCGAGCGCGGGAACGAAGCCCCAGTATTCGGTCACTGTTGCGGACGCCGTGCCGCTTGCCGTGCCGTTGCGCGCCCCGAGGATGGCGATGGCCGCTCCCACGAAACCGAGCAGTGCGGCCACGATGTGCAATGGCCGCAGCGACACGCCCGGCAGCAGCAACGGTGCCAGCACCACCATGAACAGCGGCCACAGGTAATTCACCAGATTGGCCTCGATCGGCGGCGCATGGCGCAGCGCGATGAAGAGCAGGAAGTGAAAGCCGAAGAGGCCGTAGATGCCGAGCGCGAGCGTCGTCGTCGGTACCTTCCAGGCCGCGCGGTCGCGCAGCACCAAAGGCCAGCTCGGCATGCTGCCGATGATGAGTGCGAGACCCGTCAGTAGAAAAGGCGGAACGTGCGAGAGTGCGCTGCCGAGCGAAGCGAGCGTAGCCCAGATGGCGATGGCGGTGAGAGCGTAGAGCGTCGAAGACATGGCGCGCGAGCTTAGAGCAAGCGACTTGGCCTCGATGCGCCCCGAGGACTCAACGCACCCGCTCGCGGAGCTCCCGCTTCAACACCTTGCCGATCGCGCTGCGCGGCAGCTCGTCGATCCAGAGCAACGCCGACAGGCGCTGCGTCTTGCCGAGCTGCGCGTTGGTCCACTCCAAGAGCGCGTCGCTGGTCGTGTCGTCGCCCGCGCGCCGCACCACGAAAGCCACGGGGGTCTCGCCCCATAGTTCCGACGGCACGCCGACCACGGCGACATCCGCAACGGCGGGATGCGCGCGCACGACGGCTTCGAGATCGCTCGGATAGATGTTGAAGCCGCCGCTGATGACCATGTCCTTCTTGCGATCGAAGAGGGTGAGAAAGCCGTCGGCATCGAAGCGCCCGACGTCGCCGGTTCGTATGAATCGCTTGCCGGTGGTGTCGAACCATTCGGCTTCGCGTGTCTTGTCGGGCTGGCGGTGGTAGCCGGTCATCATGCCGGCCGAGCTGCCGACGACCTCGCCGTCGGCGCCGGCTTCGACCTCGCGACCCTCTTCGTCGATGAGGCGGATGTCGCTGCCCTCGGCTGCCTTGCCGACGGTGTGAAGCTTGGTCGGATGCAGGTGCGCTTCGAGGATGCAGGTGCCGCCGCCCTCGGTCATCCCGTAGAACTCGATCAGCCCGCCGGGCCAGCGCGCCAGCACGTCGGCTTTCAGGGCGGCGCCGAACGGCGCGCTGGTGCTGAACTTGGATCTAAACGACGACAGGTCGTACGTGTCGAAAGCCGGATGAGCCATCAGGCGCTGGTACTGAACCGGCACGAGCATGGTGTGCGTGACGCGGTGCCGGGCAGCCAGCGCCAGGTAGCCGACCGCATCGAACTTCGCCATCAGGATGACGCAGCCGCCGAATGCCAGCGTCGGGAAGAAGACGACCAGCGTGGTGTTGGAATACAGCGGCGTCGAGAGCAGCGTGACGGTTTCGCTGTCGTACCCATATTTGGCGCCGCGCTGCACGTGCGCCCAGCGCATGCCGTGGCCTTGCACGATGCCCTTGGGCTCGCCGGTGGTGCCCGACGAATAGATGATGTTGAAGGGCCACGACGGTTGCACGTCGACTGGCGCGGGTCGGGCGCCGACCGGTGCCAGCCAGTCCTCGAATGCGCGGCCAGCGGTCGAACCGTCGAGCGTGATGCGGGGCAGCATGGTTTGATCGCCGACCACGCCGGCCGTCGAGGCGTCGATGAAAAGCAGCCGCGCCTCGGCGTCTTCCATCATCCGGGCCAGGCTCGCGGACGTCGATCCGGGTGCCAGCGGTGCAACGGCGACGCCGGCGCGCAGCGCGCCCAGGAACACCACGGCGTACGGCACCGAAGACGCCGCGCAAATCGCGATGGCATCCCCGGCACCGAGCCCTTCGCGCTGCAGGCTGGCCGCGATGCGGTCCATCAGTGCGTCGAGCGCCGCGTAGTTCAGCGTGGTGTCGGCGTCGCGCAGGGCGGGGCGATCCGGAGTTTGTCGCGCGTGGATGGCGATGAGATCGGCAATCGCGCCGAAATCGCGGGCAATGACGGTCTGGAAGGTATCCATAGGGTGAGTTCTAGGCAAAAGAGCGCGAGCGGTCGACGACCTGCAAAGGTAAAGCTGTGTTGAAGCGATGTATCAGGGATTACCGGGAGGCCGTCGCCGTCAACCCGGTTCGCGGGCAGGGCGTTGTCTGCTCATGACGAATACTTTCAACACGATCCCGATGATCGACGTGGTTCGCGCAGACGACAAGCGTTCAGGCCCGCCAACGCGACAGCCGCGCCCCCGCCGTTCCAGCTCCAACTGAGCACTGCGATGACCGTAACCAGGATCGCCCGCTGCGCGACCGGCGTCGTGGCACTCGGACTTCTGCTGGCGACGGCTGGCTGCGTCGTGGCGCCGGGACCGTATGGCGCCGCGCCGAGCCCGGTCTATGTCGAGCCGCCGATCGTGTCGGTCACGCCGACGTATGTCAGCCCAGGCGTCGGCTTCGTCTGGATGCAGCACCCGCGCTACGGTTACGGCTGGCACCACCCGCAATACGGCTGGCATCGCGGCTGGCGCTGAAGCGCGCAGCCGCCGCCGGCCGCCGACTTCAGACGCCCGCCGCGTGTGCCTGCTGGTCGGCGTGGTAGCTGCTGCGCACCATCGCCCCGACGGCGGCGTGGCTGAAACCCATCTTGTAGGCCTCTTCCTCGAACATCTTGAAGGTGTCGGGGTGCACGTAACGCCGCACCGGCAGGTGTGAGGTCGATGGCGACAGGTACTGGCCGATGGTCAGCATGTCGATGTCGTGTGCGCGCATGTCGCGCATCACCTGCAGGATCTCTTCGTCGGTCTCGCCCAGGCCGACCATGATGCCGCTCTTGGTCGGCACCATCGGGTGCAGCGCCTTGAACTTCTTCAGCAGGTTCAGGCTGAACTGGTAGTCGCTGCCGGGCCGTGCTTCCTTGTACAAACGCGGTGCGGTTTCCAGGTTGTGGTTCATCACATCCGGTGGTGCCAGCTTCAGGATTTCCAGCGCGCGGTCGTCGCGGCCACGGAAGTCGGGCACCAATATTTCGATCTGCGTCATCGGCGAGAGCTCGCGGATGTTGCGGATGCAGTCCACGAAATGCTGGCTGCCACCGTCGCGCAAGTCGTCGCGATCGACGCTGGTGATCACGACGTACTTCAGCTTCAGCTTGGCGATGGTCTTCGCCAGGTTGAGCGGTTCGTCCTTGTCGAGCGGATCGGGCCGGCCGTGGCCCACATCGCAGAACGGGCAGCGCCGGGTGCACTTGTCGC
>CAXTCC010000156.1:0-9543 GCA_964242015.1 uncultured Variovorax sp. | reverse complement strand
ACCGGGTCGGCCACGGCATCGTCGAAGACTTCGACCACCGCGTCCAGCGCGGGGTTGACCCTGGCGATGGCAGCCTGTGCCTGCGTGGCGAGTTCAGCGGCGCTCACGTCGCCCGTGCGCACCCGCGCGGCGAGGCCGACAGCGTCGTGCGAGGTCCATTCTTCCCAACTCATGGGCAGTGTCATTTCAGTGTTCCTTTCGTTGATCTTTGTCTACATCGACCAGATCCGGGGCACCGCCGCGCGCAGCGCCCAGACCTCGGCGCGCCATGCGAGCCACACCTGACGCAGCAGCTGCATGGCCGGCTCCACCACCGGCGCGAGCACGCGCAGCACGATGATCTCCGGCTGTGGGCTGGTCGTGCCCACCGATTCACAGAGGCTGTGCGCATCGCTCAACGCACGCGCGATGTCGAGCAGCGTGTCGCGCCGCGCTTTCGAGATCGGGGAACCGCTGATGAAGAAGAGCGACGCCATGCATCGGTTGCCCGCCAGCCCGATGGGGCTCTGGAGCAGACGCCGGTCGCCCGCGTCGATGCGCCCGCGCTCCAGCCATTTGCCCGGCACTTCGATGTGCTGCAGCAGCGTGCCGCGATCGAAGGGCAGGTTGGCGTGCGGCAAGCCGAGGGCGGTCACGTCCCAGCCGATGAGCTCGGCCCCCGGCGCCGCGTCGATGGTGATGCGGTTCTCGGCACGGCAACCGCTGTAGCAGATCGCCTCGAGCGGCAACCACTCGAGGCGGGCCTCCGATGCCAGCGCGAGGTGCGTGCGCTGCAAGGCGAGGTCGCCGTCAGAGCGATAGAAGCGCGAAGCGCCGGGCGTCGTGATCAGGCCGTGGCTTCCGCTCGCGACCTTGACGTCGATGTCGAGCGTGTCGCCGCCGACCAGGCCGCCCGGTGGGTGCACCAGCACGTTGTGGCAGACCGCATTGCCTTCGGGATAGAGGCTCTGCAGGATGCGCAGCGGGCCGTCGTGCCTGAAGCGCGCGACGCTGCGGTTCTGTTCGTTCTGGTAGTCGAGGTGAAGGCGGGCGTGCCAGGGCATGCAGCGAGTCTACGGGGCGGGGTCGCTCGCACTGCCGGGCGCGCCTTCGTGCGCCGCACCTGCATCGTGGACCAGGGCGGGGCCGATGCATTCGATGGCGTGGGGCGACGCGTTGAACACGTCGCGGCACGACACCGCGTTCATGCGCAGCGCGGCGCTGCCCCCGTGGTACTTCTGCATGCGTGCCGCATCGAGGCCGTACACCACGCGCCCGATGCCCGACCAGAAGATGGCGCCTGCGCACATCACGCAGGGCTCGCCCGATGCGTAGATCGTCGCGGCAGCGAGGTCGTCGCGCGACGCACCGCGATCGGCCAGAGCGCGGATCGCGTTGAGTTCCGCATGGCCTGTGAGGTCGCCGGTCTCGGCGATGTTGTTGAAGGCCTCTGCCAGCACCTCGTTGCCGGCCGATACGATGACCGATCCATACGGCTGATTGCCACGGCGCCGTGCCGCATGCGACCAGACGATCGCCTTGCGAAGATAGCGGCCGTCGCGCTCGTCGAGCGTCGCTTCTTCAGGGAGAGCCGGGTCGGAATTCATCGCAATCTCTCTTGCATTTCCAATTGAACATGCAGGACGCATGCCAGCGGCAAGGCATCAGGTGTTGCATATCGGTACACATCGACCGGCTTGCCCGCAAACAGCGCGCCAAACGCTTGCCGATGCCGAAGGAGCCAAGGTATACCCGAGGCTGGAGGAATCCTGCCATGGCAGCCAGAGATTTGCGCATCAGCGGCGATGTGTTCGACCGCCAACTTTCACGCCTGGTCGTCGCGACCGCCGACGAGGGCGACCGGCACATCGATCGCGCGGTGTACGACGTGCTTCGCCTCATGCGAAAGCACCTGGAGATGGACGTCGCTTTCGTCTCGCAGTTCGAGAACGGACGGCGCGTGTTCCGCTACACCGACCACGAGGCACCGGAGAAGCTGCTGCACGAGGGCGCCTCCGATCCGCTGGAAGAAAGCTTCTGCTTGCGGGTGATCGACGGACGGTTGCCAGAGCTCGTCAAGGACGTGGCGAAGCTGCCCGACGGATTGGACGTGCCGGCCATCCCCTTCACCATCGGTGCGCACTTGAGCACGCCGATCGTGCTGCACGATGGCGGCGTCTACGGCACCTTCTGCTGCTTCAGCTTCGCCCCCAACGACGAGCTGACGCAGCGTGACCTCGGCCGTCTTCGCATGGCCGCGCAGATGGTGGCACGGCTGATCGATCAGGCGCGACAGCGCGAAGAGCGTTAGCCTCGCCAGGTCCACAGCACGAACCAGGAGCCATCGACATGGTCACACGCGGATTCACAGGGCGACGGCCCACGGCGGCCTTCGCCAATCGTTTGCCGCCGGGCCAGTTCGAGACCGACGATTTTCCGGTGCTCTCGAAGGGGCCGGCACCTCGCATCGACATGGCCGATTGGCGCTTCACGCTGAGCGACGGCCCGCGGCCTTTGAGAAGCTGGACCTGGGACGAGTTCATGGCGCTGCCGCGCACCACCTGGCAAGGCGACATCCACTGCGTCACCACCTGGTCGAAGTTCGACACGCGCTGGGAAGGCGTGACCATCGACGACCTGCTGGCCGCCGCCGGCATCGCAGCGCCGACGCCGTGGCTGCTGGCGCTCTCGCTCGACGACTACGACACCAACGTGCCGGTCGCCGACCTGGTCGGTGGACGCGCCATGGTCGCGACCCACTTCGACGGTCAGCCGCTCGCGCCGGAACACGGCGGTCCGGCCCGTCTGCTGGTGCCGCACCTGTACTTCTGGAAGAGCGCGAAGTGGATCAAGGGGCTCAAGTTCACCGCGCGCGACGAAGCCGGGTTCTGGGAGCTGCGGGGGTATCACATGTACGGCGATCCGTGGCGGCAGCAGCGCTACTCGGACGATCCTTGACCACGCCGGATCAAGCCGGCGAGCCCCGCGGCCCGTGGCGCGACGCGAAGATCGAGCGCATCGCGCCGCTCACGCCGCGCATCAAGAGCTTCTTTCTCGACGTGCCGGCATTGGCGTCGCAACTGGCCTCCCACAGCGCCGGCCAGCACATCGATGTGCGGCTGACCGCGCCCGACGGCTATGCAGCGCAGCGCAGCTATTCCATCGCCTCGGCGCCCGGCCCCGGTCCTGTCGAACTCATCATCGAGAAGCTCGACGATGGCGAGGTGTCGCCTTTCTTTCACGATATCGCCGAAGTGGGCGACAGCATCGAAGTGCGTGGTCCGCTCGGTGGCCACTTCGTCTGGCGACCGGCCGATGGTGGGCCGTTGCTGCTGATCGGAGGCGGCTCCGGCATCGCGCCGTTGATGGCGATGCTGCGTGCCTGGTCGGCGGGCGCGCATGCCGAACCCCTGCCTGTGCTGCTCGCGTGTTCTGCGCGCACCGCGGCCGATCTCCCGTTCCACGCCGAACTGCGCGCACTCGAATCGGCTCGGCCTGATTTCACTTTCATCGCGGTGACCACGCGGGAGCCACCCTCACGGCCGACCGACCTGGGTCGACGGCTCGATGCAGATGCCATCGTCGACATGCTCGGCCGTTGGGGTCACTCACCGCGTCATGCGTTCGTCTGCGGCGCCAACCGGTTCGTCGAAGCTGTGGCGAATGGGCTCGTCGATGCCGGCGTGCCGGCGCCGCTTATAAAGACCGAGCGGTACGGTGGCGCCTGAGCTTGTTGCGCCGTCGGCCTTGGCTCCATTCATCCAACGAGAAGGAAACCGGCATGAGCATTTCGGTCTATCGCGGCGGCATGGCCGGCCCCACCAGCACGCGCCACACGCTCAGGATTCGCGCACACGAGATTCCGGTGGATGCCTCGGACGATGGCGGCGGCACGGATGCGGGCCCGACGCCGCACGACCTCTACGACGCATCGCTCGCGGCCTGCAAGGCGCTCACTGTCTTGCTCTACGCGCGGCGCAAGGGCATGGCCGTCGAAGACATCGAGGTGTCGGTCGATCGCGACAGCAGCGAGGAGCGCAAGGGCGTCTATCGCTTGAAGTCGACCTTGCGCGTGACAGGAGCGATCGACGATGCACAGCGCGCCGAGTTGCTGCGCGTGGCGGGCAAGTGCCCGGTGCATCGGCTCATGACCGAGGTGAAGACGGAGATCGAGACCGTGCTGGGCTGATGGCTTCGCCCGATCAGCGTGCTTCCCAGAAGCCGCGGTGCGTGGCGATCATCTCGTCGGCCAACGCCGGCACCGGGCCGATCACTTCCACGGCTTTCTGCCCGCGCGCGAACACCTCGCGGCACGGCAGGCTCAAGGTCGGGTTCTCCGGATGGTCGCCGGTGAGCGCGAGCAGGTCGGCCTCTTCGGCGCCGTAGACGATGCGGCCGATGTTGGCCCAATAGGCGGTGCCTGCGCACATCGCGCACGGCTCGAAGGTCGTGACCAGCGTGCATTGCCAGAGGTAGTCGGCCGGATAGTTCAACGACGCGAAGCGCGCCAGCGTCGCCTCGGCGTGATGCACCGTGTCGATGTTGCCTTGCTCGGCCAGCACCGTCTCGCCGTCGGGCGCGACGAGCACCGCGCCGAACGGGTGCCGGCCCATCGCCATGGCGCGTCGCGCGACCGCGTCGGCGCGGCGCAATGCACGCGCGATCTGTTCGTCGGTCATCGGATGCGTCGTTCGTTCGTCATTCGTTCATCCTTAGCGGATCACTCATTCTGCGAGCCACGATGCGCCCAGCCGGTGGTGTGCTTTTCGATCACGCTGAAGAGCTCGTACATCGCCATCGCCATTGCGCCGACCACCATCAGCCCCGCGAAGGCCAGGCCCATCTGCATGGCCGAGCCGGCGGAGATCAGCAGGTAGCCGATGCCCTCGTTGGCGGCCGTCATCTCCGACACCGTGGTGCCGACGAAGGCCAGCGTGATCGCGACCTTGAGCGACGCGTAGAAGTACGGCATGGAGCGCGGCAGGCCGATCTTGACCAGCACGTCCCAGCGCTTGGCGCCGAGCACGCGCAACACGTCCTCCAGCTCGGGCTCCAGCGTGGCCAGGCCGGTCGCGATATTGACCATGATCGGGAAGAAGCTGATCAGGAACGCGGTGAGGATGGCCGGCCCGGCACCGATGCCGAACCACACGACCAGGATCGGCACGAAGGCCGCCTTCGGCAGCGCGTTGAAGGCGGTCATGAGCGGGTACATCGCCGCATAGGCCAGGCGCGAGCTGCCGACCACGAAGCCGAGCAGCACGCCCACCACGATCGCCAGCCCGAAGCCCGCCATCGTGACCCAATAGGTGCGCCAGGCATGGCCGGCGATGATGAGCTTGAACTCCCAGAACTGGGTCCAGATGCGCCACGGGCTCGGAAAGATGAACTCCGAGACACCGAAGCCGTCGCACACCACTTGCCAGAGCACCAGCACCGCCACCAACAAGAGCCAGGGCGACCAGCGCTCGATCTGTTTGCTGTTCTTCATCATCATGGCGATACCGCCGCCGAAGTTCCAGCCGACGTGGCCGCAGCGCCGATGCCCGTATTTCGGATGGCGCCGATGTGGCTGCGCAGCTCCAGCACGATGTCGGTGAACTCCTTGGTGTAGGTGAGTTCCAGCTCGCGCGGACGCGGCAGGTCGATCTCGCGCTTGACGACGAAACGCCCGGGGCTCTTGCTCATCACATAGACCGTGTCGGCCAGGAAGGCCGATTCGCGCAGGTCGTGCGTCACCAGGATCACGTTGAACTGCTGCTCGGTCCAGAGGTCGCGCAGGATGCACCAGAGCTCCTCGCGCGTGAAGGCATCGAGCGCGCCGAAGGGCTCGTCGAGCAACAGCATCTTGGGCTCGTGAATCAGCGCGCGGCAGATGCTTGCGCGCTGCTGCATGCCGCCCGACAACTGCCACGGGAACTTGTCTTCGTAGCCGGCCAGGCCGACCTTCTGCAGCAGCTTGCGCGCGCGCTCGACATATTCTTTGCGCTTGCTCTTGAACGACGACCGATAGGGCTCGACGATCTCCAGCGGCAGCAACACGTTGTCGACCGTGGTGCGCCAGGGCAGCAGCGACGGCGCCTGAAACGCCATGCCCGAGATCTTGAGTGGCCCGGTCACCGGCGCACCGTCGATGCGAATGCGGCCCATCGAGGGCATGCGCAGCCCGGTCGTGAGCTTCATGAAGGTCGACTTGCCGCAGCCCGAAGGCCCGACGATGGCGATGAACTCGCCGCGCCTGACCTTCAGGTCGATGGCTTCGACTGCGAAGTGATTGGCCCGCAGCAACTCGTCGTTGTAGGCGAGCCAGACGTCCTGGAAGTCGACGAACGGGGCGTCCGAACCGGCGCTGGCATCGGCGACGCCGACATCGCCGGCCATCACTTCTTCAAGATGGCGAGTTCGGCCGCCGGTGGCAGCAGCGTGCCGTTCCACACCGCATCGGGGCTCACGCGGGTCTTGGTATTGAAGGCATCCGACACCTGGGACGCCATCAGCGACATGCGGCCGGGGTTCACGTTGCCGAAGCCTTCGGTGCGTGCGTCTTGCGTGTTGATGACGGTGTCGATGGCCAGCTGCAGGCGGCGCGTTTCGAGCTTGCTGTCGATGATGCCGTCACGCGCCTTGACCGATTCGATGGCGACCGCGGGATTGGCGATGACCTCCCTGGCGCCCTTGGTGAAGGCCGCCAGAAACGCCTTCACCGCCGCCGGATTTTCCTTGAGCAGCTTGGGCGAGGCGACGATGACGTTGCCGTAGAGCTTCACCCCGTAGTCGGGGTAGGGCAGCACGACGATGTCGGCCGTCTTGGCGCCGCGCGCTTCCAGGTTGAGCAACGAGGTGAAGGTGAAGCCGGTGATGGCGTCGATGTCGCCGCGCATCAGCATGGTTTCACGCAGCGCCGGGTCCATGGTCGTCCAGTTCACCGCGCCGATGTTGTTGGCCTTGGCGAACACGGGGAAGGCGCGGCGGCCGGCGTCGAACACCGGCGCGCCGAGCTTCTTGCCGGTGAGGTCGGCGGGCTTGGTGATGCCGCTCTTCTTCAACGCCATGACCGAGGCCGGCGTGTTGTTGTAGACCATCATCACCGCGACCGGCTTGTTGGGCGCGTCGGGGTTGTTGGCGTGGAATTCCATCAGTGCCGCCATGTCGGCAAAGCCCATGTCGTAGGCACCCGACGCCACGCGCGTCACGGTGCCGCCGGAGCCGTTGCCCGCATCGACCGCCACGTCCAGCCCGGCCGCCTTGAAGTAGCCCTTGGCCGCAGGATGCAGGAACAGCGCCGCCGGACCTTCGAACCGCCAGTCGAGCTGGAACTTGATCGGCGTCATCGTCTGTGCGCCGGCGGCAAGACCGAAGCTGAGCGCCGAGGCGGCGAGGAAGGTCTGGAGCAGTTGGCGTTTGTTCATGCAGGAATCCGGTGAGTGATGCACCGGATTCAAGCAAAAACGGTGCCCGCACGCACTTGGTGCGAACCCGCTTGCCTCGCGCGAACGCCTTTATTGCGCGCGTTTACTTCGGGATGTTGGCGTTTGCGACGGCCAAGGCCGTCATGTTCACCACGCGCCGTACGGTGGCGGACGGCGTCAGCACATGCGCCGAGCGCGTCGCGCCGAGCAGGATCGGCCCGACCGTGATGCCGTTGCCGCCGGTCATCTTGAGCACGTTGAACAGGATGTTGGCAGCGTCGAGGTTCGGGCAGATCAACAGGTTGGCCGAGCCGGTGAGGGTGCTGTCGGGCATCGACTGGAAGCGCACTTCTTCGGACAGGGCGGCGTCGCCGTGCATCTCGCCGTCGCACTCGATGTCGGGCGCCATCTTGGCGAACAGGTCGCGTGCGATGCGCATCTTGCGAGCCGAACCACGCTCGGACGTGCCGAAGTTCGAATGCGACAGGAACGCCACCTTGGGCGGCAGGCCGAAGCGGCGCACTTCTTCGGCGGCCATCATCGCGATCTGCGCCAGCGTCTCGGCGCTCGGGTCTTCGTGCACGTTGGTGTCTGCGATGAAGAGCGTGTGCTTTTCCAGCGTCAGTGCGTTGAGCGTGGCAAAGCCGGGACCGCCGCGCTGCGTGCCGAGCAGCTGGCCGAGGATCTTCAGGTGGCTGTCGAAGCGGCCGACGAGTCCGCACAGCATCGCGTCGGCATCGCCCAGGTGCACCATCAGCGCCGCGATCGTGGTGTTGGAGCGCCGCACCATCGCCTTCGATGCTTCGGGCGAGATGCCGCGGCGCCCCATCAGCTTGTGATACGCCTCCCAGTAGGTGCGAAAGCGCGGGTCGTTCTCGGGGTCGACGATGTCGACGTCCTTCTCCAGGTTCAGGTGCAGGCCGGCCTTCTTGACCCGCGCCTCGATGACCGCCGGCCGGCCGATCAGCACCGGCCGCGCCAGGCCTTCGTCGACCGCCAGCTGCGCCGCGCGCAGCACGCGATCGTCTTCGCCCTCGGCATAGGCCACGCGCTTGGCGGTGGCCAGCTTGGCGGCGGTGAACACCGGCCGCATGAACATGCCGGTCTGGTAGACGAATTGGGTCAGGTGCTGGCGATAGGCTTCCAGATCTTCGATGGGCCGCAGCGCCACGCCGGAGTCGGCCGCAGCCTTGGCGACCGCCGGCGCAATGCGCAGGATCAGGCGCGAATCGAAGGGCTTGGGAATGATGTAGTCGGGGCCGAACACCAGCTCCTGGCCCGCATAGGCGGTCGCCACTTCTTCGCTGATGTCGGCCTTGGTCAGGTCGGCGATTTCGCGCACGCAGGCGATCTTCATTTCCTCGGTGATCTTGCTGGCACCGCAATCGAGCGCGCCCCTGAAGATGTACGGGAAGCACAGCACGTTGTTGACCTGGTTCGGATAGTCCGAGCGGCCGGTCGCGATGATGCAATCGGGCCGCACGGCCTTCGCCAGCTCGGGCCGGATTTCTGGCTCGGGGTTGGCCAGCGCCAGGATGATCGGCTGGCTGCCCATGCTCTTCACCATGTCCTGCGTGACCACGCCGGGCGCCGAACAACCGAGGAACACGTCGGCGTTCTTCATCACGTCGGCGAGGGTACGGTCGCCGCTGTCCTTTTGCGCATAGCGCGACTTCGAATCGTCGAAGCCGCCGGCGCGGCCCATGAAGATCAGGCCTTTTGAATCGACCGCGTAGATATTGGATGGCTTGGCGCCCAGCCCGACCATCACGTCGAGGCAGGCGATGGCCGCAGCGCCGGCGCCCGACACCGCGATCTTCACGTCCTCGATCTTCTTGCCGACCAGTTCGAGCCCGTTGATGAGCGCGGCGGCCGAGATGATGGCGGTGCCGTGCTGGTCGTCGTGGAACACCGGAATGTTCATGCGCTCGCGCAGCTTGCGCTCGATGTAGAAGCACTCCGGCGCCTTGATGTCCTCCAGGTTGATGCCGCCCAGCGTCGGCTCCAGCGCCGCGATGATCTCGACCAGCTTGTCGGGGTCGTTCTCGGCCAGCTCGATGTCGAACACGTCGATGCCCGCGAACTTCTTGAAGAGGCAACCCTTGCCTTCCATCACCGGCTTGGAGGCCAGCGGCCCGATGTTGCCGAGGCCGAG
>CAXTCC010000155.1:0-9624 GCA_964242015.1 uncultured Variovorax sp. | reverse complement strand
AGGCGGCTCTTGTCGCGAGCTGCCTTGTTCTTGTGGAAGATGCCCTTGTCGGCAATTGCGTCCACGATGCTTTGTGCCTTGGCGAACAGTTCGGTCGCCTTGGTCTTGTCGCCTGCCAAAACCGCCTTTTCGACGTTCTTGACCGCAGTGCGGTACTTGGAACGCAGCGAGGTGTTCGCAGCGTTGAGTTTCGTGCCCTGACGGACGCGCTTACGGCCCGACGCCAGGCGCGGGTTCTTTTTCTTGGGTTTGGCTGATGCCATGATTCGTATCCTTTAGTGTCTGAGGATGATGCAGCAAAGCCTTCCATTATAAGCGGGCCTGGCCTGCATATCCGCTGAACCCCCAAAGCGCGCACATACACTCGCCTGGTGTCACTTTTTCGCTCCGCCTCCACCGTTTCGCTTCTGACCCTGGCCTCTCGCATCACCGGCCTCGTGCGCGACGTGCTGATGAGCTCGGTGTTCGGTGTCAGCGCGCTCACCGACGCTTTCTACGTCGCGTTTCGCATTCCCAACCTGTTCCGCCGCGTGCTGGGCGAGGGCGCCTTCAGCCAGGCGTTCGTTCCGGTGCTGGCCGCCTGCAAGACAGAGGAGGGCGATGCCGGGGCCAAACAGCTTGTCGACCATGTCGGCACGCTCCTGACCTGGACGCTGGTCGTGCTGTGCATCGTTGGCGTGGTCGCCGCGCCGCTCATGGTTTGGGCCATGGCCAGCGGACTGAAGCAATCCGGCGGCTTCGACAGTGCGGTCGTCATGACGCGCTGGATGTTCCCTTACATCGGCTTCATGTCGCTGGTCGCATTGGCGGGCGGCATTCTCAACACATGGCGCAAGTTCGTCGTGCCGGCCGCGTCGCCGGTATTGCTCAATCTGGCGCTGATTTCGTCGATCGTGCTTGGCGCGCCGCTCTTCAGGCGCTACGGCATCGAGCCGATCTATGCGCAGTGCATCGGCGTGATGGTCGGCGGCATCCTTCAACTGGCACTGCAGATTCCGGCTTTGCGCGCGCTCGGCATGCTGCCGCGCATCGGGGTGCGCTGGGCTGCGCTTCGTTCGGCTTGGCAAGACCCGACCACGCGCAAGATTCTCCGACTGATGCTGCCGGCGCTCATCGGCGTCAGCGGCGCACAGATTTCGCTGCTTATCAACACGCAGATTGCCTCGCATCTGGCCGAAGGCAGCGTCACCTGGATCACCAACGCCGACCGACTGATGGAATTTCCCAGCGCGATGCTCGGCGTGGCGCTGGGCGTGGTCCTGATGCCGCAACTTGCTGCCGCGCGTGCCGCCAAGGACGACATCCGCTACTCGGCGATGCTCGACTGGGGTTTGCGCCTCGTGGTGCTGCTCACCGTGCCGTGCGCGGTCGCGCTGCTGGTGTTTCCACAGCCGCTGGTGGCGGTGCTCTTTCACAATGGCGCCTTCAGTGCGACCGATGTGCAGCGCACCACCGTGGCGTTGATGGGCTACGGCACCGGGTTGCTCGGCATCGTGGCGATCAAGGTGCTGGCGGCCGGTTACTACGCGAGGCACGACATGCGCACGCCGATGCGCATCAGCCTCGGCACGCTGGCGCTGACGCAGGTGCTCAACATCTTCCTGGTGCCGCCGATGCAGCACGCAGGGCTCACCCTGTCGATCGGCATTGCGACGTTGGTAAATGCGCTGCTGCTGCTGATCGGGCTGCGCCGCGCTGGCAGTTTCAAGCCCGAGCCCGGTTGGGGGCGGTTCATCGTGCAAGTGCTGATCGGAACAACGGTGCTGGGCGCCCTGCTGGTTTGGGGCAATCAACATTTCGACTGGATCGCCCTGCGAGAGCAGCGCCTGCTGCGTGTCGGGCTGCTGGCTGGCATCGTCATCGCGGCCGCGCTGCTCTACTTCGGAACGTTGGCGATGGTCGGCGTCAAGCTGCGCAGCTTTATGCGGCGCTAGGGAAGTCGAAGGCGCTGGCTCGACGGCCCAAGCTGTCCACGCCTTGCCGCTTGACGCTCCCGGATGCCTCCACTACAAAGACATATGTCCTTCCGCTTTTCAGCGCCCACCGCCCTCGAGTATTTCGGCTCGCTCGTTCAGAGCGACGACCACTTTCCGCTGCTCGAAGCCGCCGCCAGCCTGGCGCAGGACGAGTACCCCGAGCTCGATGTGCAACAGGTCCTCGGCGATGTCGATCAGTTGCTCGCGCGGCTCAAGCGCCGGTTGCCGGCCGATGCTGCGCCGCTGCAACGCCTGCGGCTGCTCAATCAGTTCTTCTTTCATGATCTGAGCTTCGGCGGCAACGTCAACGACTACTACGACCCCGACAACAGCTACCTCAACGCGGTGCTGCGCACGCGCCGCGGCATCCCGATTTCACTTGCCGTGCTGTGGATGGAGCTGGCACAAGGCCTGGGACTGCATGCGCGAGGCGTCGCGTTTCCCGGGCACTTCATGCTGAAGGTGACTCTGCCGAAAGGCCAGGTCGTCATCGATCCTTTCACCGGCAAGTCGCTCTCGCGCGAAGAGCTCAGCGAGCGGCTCGAACCATACAAGCGCAGCAACGGCCTGGTTGGCGATTTCGACGTACCGCTCGGCCTCTATCTGCAGCCGGCGGCGCCGCGCGAAATCATCGCGCGCATGTTGCGCAACCTGAAGGAAGTGCACCGCATGCAAGAAGACTGGCAGCGCGCCATCGCGGTGCAAGACCGCCTGGTGGCGCTGCTGCCGGATGCGTGGTCGGAACACCGTGATCGCGGGCTGGCGCATGCCGAGCAGGGCAACACCACATTCGCGGTGCGCGACCTGGAGACTTATCTGGCGCATGCCGACGATGCGCTCGATATCGACGCCATCGCCGAGCGTGTGGCCACGCTGCGGCGCGTGTTGCGATGAGCGCCCCGTTGGTTGGGGTCGGAGACCTCGGCACGGTGCATCAATTCCACGGCATCCAGCCCGTATTGCCGGTGGCCGATGCGGCCCGTGCCGCACGCTACTTCTGCGACGTGCTGGGCTTCGAACTCGATTTCATCGCGGGCGAGCCGCCGAGTTATGCGCGCGTCAAGAAGGGCGACCGCACTTACGGCGATCCGGTGTACATCCGACTCTGGCAGTGCAATGCGCGCGAGACGCGACAGTGGCGCGGCGAGATCGTGATTCATGTCGGGCACGATGTAGACGGCTTGCACGAGGCTTACGTCAAGCGTGGTGTGACTGTCATCGAGTCGCCCGTTTCGCAGCCTTGGGGTCTGCGCGAATTTGCGATTCGCGAGCCCGATGGCCATGCGCTGCGCTTCTGCGGCTATATCTAGGCACCGTCGCCAAAACTAGCCGCTATACGCGCGGCGCTTGAACGTTTTGCTATGAAATAAATAGCAGGTCGTTCCGAGCACTCCGCGCTCACGGCAACGTGGCACGCATCGTGCGCCAACCGATCCGACATGCCCGACTCCACTTTCCATGCTCTGCGTCAGCATTGGCGCACGCTCGCCGCGCGCGCCCAGCCATTGCGCGTGCTGCTCGCGCTCGGCACCTTGATGGCGTTCTGTTGGATCACCGAACGGCAGGACGTGATGATCCCGCTCTTTCTGGGAGCCATCGCCAGCGCGCTGGCCGAGACCGACGACAGCTGGCGCGGTCGCTTTCGTGCGCAGGTCGTCACGCTGGCCTGCTTTGCCGCAGCGGCTTACTCGGTTGAATTTTTGTTCGGTTGGCCGCTGTTCTTCATCGCGGCGCTGGCACTGACCGCCTTTGTCCTGACGATGCTCGGCGCCGTCGGTGCGCGCTACAAGGCCATCGCGTACGCCACGCTGATCCTCGCGCTGTACGCCACGCTCGCCGCCGACAACGCGGTGAGTTCCGGCTTGCCGCACGACCGCGAGCCGCTGTTGTTGCTGGCGGGCGCCGCCTGGTACGGCGTTCTCTCGGTCGCGTGGTGCGCAATGTTTCCGGCGCAACCGGTGCAGGCCATGCTGGTGCGGCTCTTCACCGTGCTGGGTGACTATGTTCAGTTCAAGGCGTCGCTCTTCGAGCCGCTGCGCGACATCGACATCGAGCACAAGCGGCTCGCACTGGCACAACTCAATGCCACGGTCGTCACCGAACTCAACAACGCCAAGGAAAGCATTTTTCGTCGCATCGGGGCGCGAGCGCCGACCGGTCGCATCGCGCGCTACCGCGGCCTATACCTGATCGCGCAAGACGTGCACGAACGGGCAAGCTCTTCGCACGAGGACTACAACGCGCTGGCCGATGCGTTCTTTCACAGCGACCTGCTCTATCGCTGCCAGCGCGTGCTCGCGCTGCAGGGCCGCGCTTGCCAGCAGTTGGCACAGTCGATCGCGCGGCGTGAACCGTTCGTGTCCGACGGGCACAGCGTCCAGGCATTGGCCGAGCTTCGCAACGCCCTTGCGCACGCACACGCCGAGGCCGATGCGCATTCGCCGGACGCGGCCAAGTCGGTGGGTCGTGCGCAGCGTGAAGCGCTGCTTCCCTCCGTCGAAGCGCTGGCGCGCAATCTCGCGCAGCTCGATGGCCAACTGGCCGGCGCGAGCCACACCGCGCACCCGGCGGCGAACGTCGGCCGCACCGACATGAGCCTGCTCGACCGTTCGCCGCGCTCCTGGCGCGACGCGGCCGAGCGGGTGCAGCGGCAGTGCACGCCGAGCGCACCGTTGTTTCGCCATGCGGTGCGGTTGGCGATCGCGCTCACTGTCGGCTACGGCGTGATGCGCGCCATCCATCCGGCGCAGGGCTACTGGATATTGCTCACCACGCTCTTCGTTTGTCAGCAGGGTTACGGCGACACCATGGCGCGCATGGGCCAGCGGGTGGTCGGCACTGTGCTCGGCGTCGTCGCGGGCTGGGCGTTGCTCGATCTCTTTCCGCAACCACTCGTGCAATCGATGATCGCGGTGGCGGCGGGTGTTCTCTTTTTTGCGACCCGTACGGCGCGCTACCTGATGGCCACCGCGGCCATGACGTTGCTGGTGCTCATGTGCTTCAACCAGGTCGGCGACAGCGAAATACTGATCGTGCCGCGGCTCATCGACACGGCTATCGGCAGTGCCATTGCCGGCCTGGCCGTGCTGCTGATCCTGCCGCACTGGCAGGGCCGACGCATCCATGAAGTGGCGGCGCTGGCGATGCGGCACCACGCGGGTTATCTGCGACAAATCGTCGAGCAGTACCGCTCGGGTGCGCGCGACAACCTGGACTACCGGCTGGCTCGCCGCAATGCACACAACTCGGATGCCGCGCTGTCGACGGCGGTGTCGGAGATGTTTCGCGAGCCCAACTTCGTGCGGCCGCGAGCCGGCGTTGCGCTGCGCTTTCTGATTCAGTCGCACACCATGTTGAGCTATCTGTCGGCGCTCGGCGCGCACCGTGAAGCGCTGCGCGATGTGCCCCGGGCCCTCGTGCTGCGCGAAGCAGCCGAGCAGGCCGCACTGGCGCTCGAGCGTTTGGCCGAAGGGCTCGGGGGAAGCAATCTGTATTGGAGCGAGACGCCGGCGGCGCTGGCGGCGCGTGCCGCGCTCGGTGCGCTGGCCAAGGACACCCTCGAAGGAGGCGACGATGCACAGGTGCGCGTCGTTCGCACGCAGCTCGCGCTGATCTGGCTGCAGCTCGACGCGCTACGCAGTCATGCCGCCGTGTGGATGGACCCGAACGCGCCGGAAGCCGCGCCTGTTCCGAATCCGGCTGCGCCGGCCACCTGACGCCACCGCTGCACGCGAGCACATTCACACCAGCCGATTCGCTTCCAGCTCTTTCTTCAGGTACGCGTAGAACAGCGGCGCCGCCACCAACCCGGCCGGCCCGAACACCGCCTCGGCCACGAACATCACGGCCAGAAGTTCCCAGACCGCCATGTGCGTCTTGGTGCCGACCACCTTGGCGTTGATGACGTACTCGCCCTTGTGGATGACGATGAGAAACACCAGACACGCCGCCGCCGCCGCTGGAGATACAGACAGGCCGACCAGCGTCAGTACCGTGTTGCACAGCAGGTTGCCGACGATCGGCACCAGTCCCGCCACGAAAGTCAGTGTGATCAGCGCCGGCTCGTACGGCAGACGCATGCCCCACAGCGGAAGCAGCAGCAACAGGAAGGCAGCGGTGAGCAGCGTGTTGAAAGCTGCGATCCAGAATTGGGCTGCCACGATCTGGCGAAAGGCTTCGCCGAAGAGCCGGATTCGCTGTTCCAGCTGTGTTGCCAACGGACCTTGCACCAGATGCCCGCGGGCCACGCCGGCCAGTGCGCCGACGATCAAGCCGACATAAGCGAACAGCAGCCCGCCCAACCAGGCGCGACCTGTGAGTGCCAGCGCGCCGGCTTGCGTGCGCAGGTAGCTGGCAACCATGCGCTGCACTTCGGCGGCGCCGTCGGGCAGGTACACGCTGACCGTTTCGGGCAGCTTGAGCTTCAGCTCCAGCACGGTGCGCGCGATGTAGTCCAGCAGTTCCTTGTACTGCTCCGGCGCGTTGAGAACGAATTCACGCGCTTCGGCGAAGGCCAGCGCGACCAGCCCGATGGGGGCGAGCACCACGACGGCAGCCGCGAGCACACCAGGCAGCGTCGAAGTGATCGGGTGACCCATGCGAGCAGGCAGCGCGCGGCGCATCAGACTTTCGATACCGCGGCCGAGCGCGCGAGTCGCCAAAAAGCCGATGCAGACGAAAAGCAGCCCGGGCAGCAGGTCTTTCCACATCACCAGCAGCAACCCGCCGGTAATGAGGAGATAACTCGCGATCACGACATTGCGGGATGCCGGTCGCTCGACGGTCGTCACGCGCAGCGGCGGTGCGCTGCTGCGAGCTGGAACTGCGGATTCGGGAGACTTGTTGGAGCGGGCCATGTGCCTTCAGGATGCGGGCGCGGAATCAGCCACGACGTTCAGGCCACGACGACGGCGGCACCAGCGCCGCGCGCTGCAATCGAGCCGATCTCGTAGACCGTTTCGCCGGCAGCGCGCAGCGTTTCAGCGCAGGCTGCGGCTTCGGCCGCATCGAGCACGACCACCATGCCGATGCCGTTGTTGAATGTCCGGTTCATCTCGATGTCGTCGATGCCCGCGACCTTTTGCAGCCAGGCAAAAAGCTCGGTCTTCGGCCAGCTGCCTTTCTTCAGATGCGCGGCCGTGCCTTCCGGCAACACACGCGGAATGTTCTCGAGCAGGCCGCCGCCAGTGATGTGCGCCAACGCCTTGATCGGATGCGCTGCGAGCGCCGCCAGAACCGGCTTCACGTACAGCCGCGTCGGCTGCATGACAGCTTGTCGAAACGGTTGACCATCGAGCGTGACAGGCAGATCGCCACCGCCGGGCTGTTGCGCACGTTCGATCACCTTGCGCACCAGGCTGAAGCCGTTGGAGTGGACGCCGCTCGAAGCCAGGCCGAGCACCACATCGCCAGGCTTCACGCTCTGGCCGGTCAGGATCTTCGACTTTTCGACCACGCCGACGGCAAAGCCCGCCAGGTCGTATTCGCCGCTCGGGTACATGCCGGGCATTTCAGCCGTTTCGCCGCCGATCAACGCGCAGCCGCTCAGTTCGCAGCCCAGTGCGATGCCGCCGACGACGGCCGCAGCGGTATCGACATCCAGCTTGCCGCAGGCGAAGTAGTCGAGGAAGAACAGCGGCTCGGCGCCTTGCACCAATACGTCGTTGACGCTCATGGCGACGAGGTCGATGCCGACCGTGTCGTGCATCTGCCATTCGAAGGCCAGCTTGAGCTTGGTGCCGACGCCGTCGGTGCCGCTCACCAGCACCGGTTCCTTGTAGCGCTTGGGCACTTCGAACAGCGCTCCGAAGCCGCCGATGCCGGCCAGCACGCCATCGCGCATCGTCTTCTTCGCGAGCGGTTTGATGCGTTCGATCAGCGCGTCGCCGGCATCGATGTCGACGCCGGCATCCTTGTAGCTGAGCGGGGTGGACGAAGAGGAAGTCATGGGCGGTCGATAGGAGAGGAGGGCCGAAGAGAGACGGGCGCCGGCAACCAATGTGGCCGGGCCGATAGAATTCCTCACGATTTTAAGGGCCGCGGCATACGCTTTATCGGCCTCCTCCATGAACCTTCCGGGATGAAACAGCTGGCGCTCGACATCGGCATTGCGACGGGCCCGACCTTTGCGGGCTTCTTCGCGGGCCCGAACGAAGCGACGCTGCGGCATCTTCAGTTGTGGGTCGGTGCCGGTGCAGGACCTGCACTGCATTCGCCGGTACCGACCTATCTGTGGGGCGAAGGCGGCAGCGGCAAGACGCACCTGCTCGAATCGGTTCGGGTCGCGTTGCGAGAGCAGGGCGCAAGCGTCGGCTGGCTGCACGCCGGACTGGTCGAGCCGCCCGAATTCGACGAGCGATGGAGCGCCGTGCTGATGGACGACGTGCATCTCTACACCGCGGTGCAGCAGCACGCGGCCTTCAACTGGTTCGTCAACGCGCAGACCTTGCAGCGCGGTGTGGTGGCAGCGGGCGCACTGCCGCCGGCCGATTTGCCGTTGCGTGAAGACCTTCGCACGCGCCTCGGCTGGGGCCACGTGTTTCACTTGCAGGTGCTGAGCGAACCGGAGCGCCGGGCAGTATTGCGGCAAGCGGCCGATGCCCGCGGCGTGATGCTGTCGGACGACGTGCTCGACTATGTGCTGCACCGCTTCAGCCGCGACCTGGGCAGCTTGATGGAGCTGTTGAACCAACTCGACGGCTATGCCCTGCAAACGCAGCGCGCGATCACGATCCCGTTGATTCGCGCGATGCTTGAAAATGAGTAAGAGCTACCAAAACACAATGATCAAGACTTTCATCGACAAACTGCTCGGCAAATCGGCCGACGGCGCACGCGGCAAGAGCCGCTTCGGCAAGCGCCAGGAGGTTGCCGCGTCAGTGCACGGGATCGACCCGGCGCTGGTCGATGAGCGCGCAAAGAACGTGGTCACCACGCTGCAGCAGGCCGGTTTCGAGGCCTACGTGGTCGGCGGCGCGGTGCGCGATCTGCTGCTCGGCCTGCGCCCGAAGGACTTCGACGTCGCGACGAACGCCACGCCCGAGCAGGTCAAAGGCTTGTTTCGTCGTGCCTTCATCATTGGCCGGCGCTTTCGCATCGTGCACGTGGTGTACGGACGCGGTCGCGAACATGAGGTGATCGAGGTGTCGACCTTTCGCGCCTACATGGACAACGCTGCCGCCGAACAGGTGGCCGGCAACGAGCGCACCAGCAAGGGCGAACTCGCCAGCATGAAGCATGCGGTCGACGCCAGCGGCCGCGTGCTGCGCGACAACGTCTGGGGCCCGCAGGAAGAAGACGCGGCGCGCCGCGACTTCACCGTGAACGCGATGTACTACGACCCGGCCAACCAGGTGGTGGTCGACTATCACAACGGCATCAAGGACGCGCAGAAGCTGACGTTGCGAATGATCGGCGACCCGGCCACGCGCTACCGCGAAGACCCGGTGCGCATCATTCGCGCAATCCGTTTCTCAGCCAAGCTGGCCGCGCTCGGCTTCAAGATGGAAGCCAAGACGGCTGCGCCCCTGATCGAATCCAGCAAGCTCTTGGCCGACGTGCCGCAGAGCCGCCTGTTCGACGAGATGCTGAAGCTGCTGCAAACCGGCCACGCCATCGCGACCGTCGAGCAATTGCGCAAGCTCGGGCT
>CAXTCC010000154.1:0-9652 GCA_964242015.1 uncultured Variovorax sp. | reverse complement strand
AACAAGTACGAGCGCTGCGAGCGCGACGCGATTTCGCATGACGTGCACCTTGAATTGCAACAATTCGTAAGTCTATGGACTCTGGTCAGGTTGCAGTACGCGGGTTTTCCGCAGGGAAAACCCCTGCAGGCGCGCTGTAAGCGGTTTTTACAATCCCTCGGCCCTCAGAGCTTCCCAGTCGAAAGCTTTGAAGAGGCTTCAACGCGGTCACAAGCCGCGCCTTGTATTGCCCTGCAGTTGCCGCAGTCGCTGCATTTCCTGCATACCCCGGAGACAACTCAATGGATCGTCGTTCCCTCATCAAAAACGCAGGCATCGCTGGCATCCTCGCTGCCGGCATTGCGCCCGCCGTGCATGCCCAGGCAGCGGTGCGCTGGCGTTGCGCCTCCAGCTTTCCGAAGTCGCTGGACACCATCTTCGGTACCAGCGAAGCCTTTGCCAAAAGCGTCAGCGACATGACGGGCGGCAAGTTCCAGATCTCGATGCATGCCGGCGGCGAACTGATGCCGGCATTTGGCGTGGTGGATGGCGTGCAGAGCGGCTCGGTCGAAATGGCCCACACGGCGCCGTACTACTTCTATGGCAAAGACCCGGCGTTCTGCCTCGGTTGCTCGGTGCCTTTCGGCATGAACACGCGGCAGCAGAACGCATGGATGTACGAAGGCAACGGCATGAAGCTGATGCGCGCCTTCTATGCCAAATACAACATCATCAACCTGCCCGGCGGCAACACGGGCGCGCAGATGGGCGGCTGGTTCCGCAAGGAGATCAAGTCGGTCGCCGACCTGAAGGGCCTCAAGTTCCGCACCAACCCGTTCGCCGGCAAGGTGCTCGAACCCTTCGGCGTGATCCCGCAATCGATCCCCGGTGCCGACCTGTACCCGGCACTCGAAAAAGGCACGCTCGACGGTCTCGAATGGGTCGGCCCCTACGACGACCAGAAGCTCGGCTTCAACAAGGTCGCGCCGTTCTACTACTACCCCGGCTGGTGGGAAGGCGGCCCGGAGATCGACTTCTTCATCAACAGCAAGGCATGGGAAGGCCTGTCGGCCGAGTACAAGGCAATCGTCGAAGCGGCTGCCGCGCAAGCCAACATCTCGATGACGGCCAAGTACGACGCCAAGAACCCGATCGCGCTGAAGCAGCTCGTCGGTTCGGGCACCAAGCTGCGACCCTTCTCGCAAGATGTGATGAACGCAGCGTTCAAGTCGGCGCAGCAGATCTATTCGGACCTGAACAACAGCAACCCCGAATGGAAAAAAATCTACCCCGACTGGGTCAAGTTCCTCGGCGACGAGAACGCCTGGTTCCGCTACACCGAAGGCACGTTCGACCGCTTCATGCAGCAGCAGAAGCTGTAGGTGTAGCTGCAGGTGTGGGAGGCGTCGCAGGCTGCGCCGCGCAGTTGGCGACCCGTTCCATGAAGGCGGTCAGCAGTCGCGCGTCGGCCGAGTGGAACCAGGTGATCGCACCATTGCGTCGCCGCACCAGCAACCGCGGCGCCATGGCGCGTTCGAGCCAGCGGATGTGCACCAGCTTGAGCTGCACGACGTCGTGTGCGTCCGCGCGCTTGGTCCATAGCCAGGTCTGCGTCATGACGTCGCCGTCGAGGCGCGTCCGGCTGCGCACGATCCAGTAGCCCATCCACATCACGCACACCGCCGCCAGGCCGAACACCCACACGCTGCCGGCCGACCATGCGGTGCTGCGCAGCGCCGGGAAACTCCAGACGCCGAACGCGACGACATCGAACACCAGCACCACGGCGAGGATGCGCAGCAACCGTGGGAATGCGGGGCTTTCGATGGTCGTCATGGCTTGGCCTCGCCGGGCGGTGGTTTCTGGTTTCCGAACGGGTCTTCCATGTTCACGCCATTGCTGTCGGGCGCGGGCGGTGGCTCGGCATCCGCGGGCATGTCCAGGTTGACCTTGTCGATGTCGACCACCTTGGCCTTGTCGAGAAACACGGTGACGGTCTGGGGAAAGAAGATGACGATCGCCACCAGGAGCAGTTGCATCGCCACCCAAGGAATGGCGCCGAGATAGATGTCGCGCGACTCCACCTTGCGCGGCAGCGCACCGTTCTTGAAGAGCGTGTCGGCGATGCCGCGCAGATAGAACAGCGCGAAGCCGAACGGCGGATGCATGAAAGAGGTCTGCATGTTGACGCACAGGAGCACGCCGAACCACACCATGTCGATGCCGAGCTTTGCCGCCACCGGCCCCAGCAGCGGCAGGATGATGAAGGCGATCTCGAAGAAGTCGAGAAAGAACGCGAGGAAGAAGACGAAGATGTTGACGGCGATCAGGAAGCCGATCTGCCCACCCGGCAGACCGGTCAGCATGCTGTCGATCCACACCGCGCCGTCGACGCCCTGGAACACCAGCGAGAACACACGCGAGCCGATCAGGATGAACACCACCATCGCGGTCAGGCGCATGGTGCCGTCCATCGCATCTTTCAGCAGCGACCAGCTCAGGCGCCGGTGGATAAAGGCCAGCAACAGCGAGCCGACGGCTCCCATGGCACCGGCCTCGGTCGGTGTTGCGATGGCGTGGTCCATGAAGGGCAGGCCGCCCATCGAACCCAGCACCGCGAAGATCAATATGGCCGACGGGATGATGCCGCGCAGGCATTTGCCCCACAGCGCCCAGCCGTTCAGCGTGCGCGCCGTCACCGGCAGGCCTGGCACGTAGTGCGGCCGCAGCCGGCCGATCATGAAGGTATAGATCGCGAAGATCAGCACCTGCAGGATCGACGGGCCCCAGGCGCCCTTGTACATCTGGCCGACATCGGTGCCGAGCTGGTCGGCCATGACGATCAGCACCAGCGAGGGCGGCACCAGTTGCGTGATGGTGCCCGATGCCGCCAGCACGCCGGTCGAGTAGCGCATGTCGTAGCCGTACCGCATCATCACCGGCAGCGAGATCATCGCCATCGCGATCACCTGGCCGGCCACCGTGCCGGTGATGGCGCCCAGGATGAAGCCGACGATGATGACGGAGTAGCCCAGCCCGCCACGGATCGGGCCGAACAACTGGCCCATCGAATCGAGCATGTCCTCGGCCAGTCCGCATTTTTCGAGCACCGCGCCCATCAGCGTGAAGAACGGAATCGCCAGCAGTGTTTCATTGCCGAGGATGCCGAACACGTTGAGCGGCAGGTTCGACATGAAGCTGGCCGGGAACCAGCCCATCTGGATCGCGATGAAGCCGCTGAACAGGCCGAGCGCCGACAACGAGAATGCGACCGGAAAACCGATCAGCATGATGACGATAAGGCCGCCGAACATCATCGGCGCGAAGGTTTGCATCTGCATCGTCGTCTGCATCACTGCACCGGCTTTTCGTAGTGCGTATCCATCTGGATGCGGCCCTGCAGATAGGCCACGCGCTTGATGATCTCAGCGATGCCTTGCAAGAACATCGTGCCGAATCCGAGCGGCATCAACAGTGCGGCCGGCCAGCGAATCAGGCCGCCGATGTTCCCCGACATCTCGCCCGTCTGGTACATGTTCCAGAAGAACGGTGCGGTCAGATACGTGAAGAGCCCCATCACCGGCAACAGGAAGAAGGTGAGACCGAAGAGGTCGACGTACACCGGCCCGTTGCCCTTCAGCTTGCCGTAGAGGATGTCGACCCGCACGTGCTCGTTGAAGCGCAGCACCACCGGCGCACCGAGCATCACGCAGGCCGCGAACAGGTACCACTGGATCTCGAGCCACGAGTTCTTGCTGAAGTCGAAGCCATAGCGAATGAGCGCATTGCCGGCTGAAATGAGCGCAGCGAAGAGCACTGCATAGCCGGCGAGCTTGCCGAATTTTTCGCTGATCCAGTCCATGACCGAGGCGAATTTCAAAAGTGCGGACAAAGGTTGTCTCCGGGGAATCTCAGGGGATCTCAGGGGAAGGTCGCCCTCTCCGGGGCTTGGCAAAAGCGCGCCATGTTACAGCCGGCGTCGGCCAGAACGCGACGTGCTGCAGGGCGGGTTTACCCCTGAACATCGCCCGCCGGAGCCGACGCGTCGCCATAATCGCGCATGCCTTCGAGCTCCCCGTCATCGACGCCGTTCAGCGCACATCCGCTGCCCTATTCCATCGACTCGCCCGACATGCGGCGGGCCGGCCGCGAGTTGCTTTCTCTGGCGTTGATCGATGCCCGCAACCACACCCTGCACCTGCTGTCGTTGTGCGAAAACGTATGGGGCTCGGTCGAGTTGCCGGCCGCCGCTGCCTATGCCGAGGGCGAGGAGGGCGCAGCGTCGCCGGTCTGGATGGCGGGCCACGTCGGCTGGTTCTCCGAATGGTGGATCGCGCGCAACACGCAGCGTGCCTTCGGTGCCGAGTGCCCGGCGCGCCCGACGCGACTCGCCGCCATCGATCCCAACGCGGACGACTGGTGGAACCCGACGCAGCGCGCACCCGACACGCGCTGGTTGCCCGACTTGCCCGACCTCCATCAGACCAAGGCCTATCTGCTCGAAACGCTGGAGAGCACGCTCGAGCTGCTCGAGCATGCGGCAGAAACGGATGCCGGGCTGTACTTCTATCGGCTTGCGTTGTTCTATGAGGACTTGTTGGGCGAACAGCTGGTCGTGACGGCGCAGGCACTGGGCTTGCCGCTCGGTATCGAGCCGACACCGACGGCTGTCACGCGCGAGCCTTTGCTGGTGCCTGCGACGACGTGGGAGCTGGGCTTGCCCGATACCGGCTTCGCCTTTGCACAGGAACTCGGCGGCGATCGCATCGACGTGCCGGAGTTCGAGATCGACGCGCAGCCGATCACCTGGAGCCAGTTCATCGAGTTCGTCGACGATGGCGGCTACGACGCGAGCGTGCTCTGGCATCCCGACGGTTGGCGCTGGCTCAATGCGCAGGTCGAGGGGCGTCGTGCGCCGCGCTATGTCGAGCAGATCGGCGGGGCTCGACACGGCAGCGGCGGCTCGGTGCTGCAGCGCCGCTTCGGCACCACGGTGCGTGCGGCGGGGCAGCAGAGTGCCGTGCACCTGAGCTGGTGGGAGGCCGATGCCTGGGCCCGCTGGGCCGGTCGTCGTGTCGCGACCGAAGTCGAATGGGAAATCGCGGCGCACACCGCCGCACGCCGTGGCTTTCGATGGTCCGACGTGCAGGAGTGGACCGCCGGGACGTTGCAGCCGTGGACTGGCTTCAAGGCCGACCCGTGGAGCGCGGGCAGCGCGTTCGATCCGGTGCCGGCCTTCGGCCAGGCGCGTGTATTGCGCGGTGCCTCGTTCGCAACGCGCGCCCGATTGCGCTCGGACAAGCGGCGTGATTTTGCCGCGCCTGGCCGAGACGATGGTTTCTTCGGGTTCAGGACGTGCGCTCTTTGAGCATCGAAGGATCGACGTGATGGCGGCCATGCATTCGCTCCGTCAGCGGCGTCCTGGCTTGTTCTTGGCTTTGTGCCTGGCCGCGGTCTCCGTGTTGTCGGCCTGCGGCAGCAAGGAGCCCGACCAGCGCGCCGCCTTCATTCAGTTTCTGCAGACGCGCATCGTCGACAGGCCCGGCGTGCGTGTGCCGCGGCCGAACGAAGATGAAAAGAAGTCGTTCGGCCCGTACCTGGCCGACTACAGCGTCATCACAGCGTTCAACGACACCCTGAGCAACAGCGTCAGCAAGCCGATGGGCGAGCTGATGAGCAAAGGCGCGTTCCGATCGGTCGGTGACGTGGTGGCGCGACGCGGTGACATCCAGCTGGTGAAAGGCGAGTTGGGCAACCTCAGCGCCGCACTCGACAAGGAGCGTGCCCGCGCCGATGCCGCCCATGCGGCGATGAAGCAGCCCGACGACTTGAAAAGCGTCTACGACAAAGCCTACGGCAAGACGGTGACGCTGCCCGCCACCACCTTCATGGAGGTGTTTCCCGCGGTCGATGCCACGCTCGACCAGACGCTGCGCGTCGCCGACTACCTGCAACTGAATCGCAACAAGGTGCAGTTCAGCGGCGGCACCGTGATGACCATCGACAGCGAGACGCAGGGCGAACTCAACAAGTTGCTGGAAGACCTGCAAGCCCGCGCCGCGGCGTTGTCGACGGCGCAAGGCAAATTGCAGGCACTGACCTACGGGTCTTGAGCGGCCGTTGCGCTACGACTTTGCCCGAGATGTCTCCGCCCCCAACGGCGGCGCCACATCCTCCAGCGATTTGCGCTCCGCATCCACCCCCATCCGCAGCGCCAGCAGCCCGGCGACGATGACCAACGCAGCGCCGATGCAGTAACCGACCATCACCGCGCCGCGGCTGCCGGTCTCGATCAGCAGGCCGAACAACACCGGCGCAGCGAAACCACCGGCACCCGTGCCCACCGCATAGAAGATCGAGATCGCCAGCGCCCGCATTTCCAGCGGGAACACCTCGCTGACCGTCAGGTACGCAGAACTCGCCGCCGCCGATGCCAGGAAGAACACCGCCGACCAGCACAGCGCCTGCGTCAGTGCATCGAGCCAGCCGAGCATGAAGGCGCCGCCGGTGAGGGCCAGGCCGACACCCGACAGCACATAGGTGAATGCGATCATGCGCCGCCGTCCGATGCGATCGAACAGCGGGCCGAGCAGCAACGGCCCCAGCACGTTGCCCAGCGCGAACGGAAAGATGTAGAGCGCCACGCGGCCTTCGGGCACGCCATGAAAGCGCGTGAGCACCAGCGCGTAGGTGAAGAAGATCGCGTTGTAGAAAAAGGCCTGCGAGATCATCAACGCCATCGCGACCACGCTGCGGCGTCGGTAGGTGTGCAGCAGCACATGAGCGACTTCGCGCATGGTCGGTGGCGTACGCCGGCCCGATGCGGTCTGGCCGACCGCCGGTGCCAGCGGCCCGCACTGCGCCGCCACCTCTGCCTCGATGGCCTCCAGAATGCGGCGCGCTTCGGCTTCACGGCCCTGCGCGATCAGCCAGCGCGGGCTCTCGGGCACATCGCGCCGCACCAGCAGGATGGCGACGGCAAGCACCGCGCCCAGCCCGAAGCCGACGCGCCAGCCCCAAACAGGCCCGAGCACGCGCGGATCGAGCAGCACCAGGCTGAGCCCGGCACCGAGCGCCGCGCCGATCCAGAAGCTGCCGTTGATGGCCAGGTTGACGCGCCCGCGCAGCCGCGCCGGAATGAGTTCGTCGATGGCCGAGTTGATGGCTGCGTATTCGCCGCCGATGCCCAGCCCCGTGACGAAGCGACACAGCGCGAAGAAGGCGAAGTCGTTGGAAAACGCGGTCGCCAGCGTGCCGATCGTGTAGACCACCAATGTGACCAGAAACAGTTTCTTGCGCCCGAGCTTGTCGGTCAGCCGGCCGAACAGCAACGCACCGACCACCGCGCCGGCGATGTAGACCGAGCCCGACCAGCCGATCTCGCCCGCGGTCAGTGCCAGCGTGTCGGCACGCTCCAGCACCGCACCGATCGAGCCGACCAGCGTGACCTCGAGTCCGTCGAGCACCCAGGCGATGCCGAGCGCGATGACCACGCGCCAATGCCAGCGCGACCACGGCAAGCGGTCGAGCCGCGCCGGAACGTCGGTCGCGTTCAGCGCGATGCCCCTCGAACATTCGAGCGACCACGCAAATGAAATTCGGATTTCATCGAAATATTATGGAAGTTGCGGGAACGCCGCGTTGTACGGAAAAGTCCCAGCAAAGCAATCCGCAGCGCGCTTCTGTGCGTACAAACAAGACACTTACCGGAGAACCTCCATGGCACCTCGCAGGCAATTCCTGTTCACCCTCGCCGCCGGCGCTGTCGGTACGCTGCCCGGGCTGTTGCTCACGCCCGTGGCCCGCGCTGCCAAGGCGTACGAGGTGACGCATACCGAAGCGGAGTGGAAGAAGCTCCTTACTGCAGACCAGTTCGAGGTGCTGCGACAGGCCGGCACCGAGCGGCCGTATTCGAGCCCGCTCGACAAGGAAAAGCGCGTGGGCACCTTCTCTTGTGCCGGCTGCAAGCTACCGCTGTTCTCGTCGGCCACCAAGTTCGACAGCCGCACCGGCTGGCCGAGCTTCTACAAGCCGATGGACAACGCGGTCGAGAAGACCGCCGACAACAGCCTCGGCATGAGCCGCGACGAGGTGCTGTGCCGCCGCTGCGGCGGTCATCTGGGTCACGTGTTCGACGACGGCCCGCCACCGACCGGCTTGCGCTATTGCATGAACGGGCTGGCGATGACGTTCACGCCGCAAGCCGCCTGAACTGTCCTGATCGGTATCGGCCCGGTCAGGCCAGCACGTCCCGGTGCAGCCTGATCGCCTCGGCGACGATCGTGCTCAGATCGCTTGCGCCGCTGTCGATGTGCGCAAGCAGTTCGCGCCGCATGCGCGGCTCCCAGAACTTCTTCAGATGTTGGGCGATGCCTTCCAGCGCCTCCGGGCGGTCGGGCATCGCCTCGAAGAAGGTGCCGATCTGGTTGGCCATGCGGACCAGCGAATCAACGTGCATCGCTGCCCACCGCATCGACCGTCTCTGCACGCGCAGTCAGAAGATCTTGCTGCACCTTGTGGAACCGGCTGTATTCCTGCTGCCATGCCGATGGCTGCATCACCGGCATGACCTGCACCGCCGTCACCTTGTATTCGGGGCAGTTGGTGGCCCAGTCGGAGTTGTCGGTGGTGATGACGTTGGCGCCTGATTCCGGGAAATGGAAGGTGGTGTAGACCACGCCCGGCTGCATGCGCTCCGACACGGTGGCGCGCAGCACGGTTTCGCCGGCGCGACTCTGAATGCCGACCCAGTCGTCGTTCTTGATGCCGCGCTCCTCGGCGTCGTGCGGATGGATCTCCAGCCGGTCTTCGCTGTGCCACTGGTTGTTGTCGGTGCGTCGCGTTTGCGCGCCGACGTTGTACTGCGACAGGATGCGGCCGGTGGTCAGCAGCAGCGGGAACTTGCGCGTGACCTTCTCGTCGGTCGCCACGTACTGCGTGATGATGAACTTGCCCTTGCCGCGCACGAAGGCGTCGATGTGCATGGTCGGCGTGCCGTCGGGTGCCGCGTCGTTGCAGGGCCACTGGATGCTGCCGAGTTCGTCGAGTCGCTTGTAGCTGACGCCGGCGAAGGTCGGTGTCAGCGCGGCGATCTCGTCCATGATCTGTTCGGGGCTGGCGTAGTCCATCGGATAACCCAGCGCCTGCGCCAGCTTCTGCGTCACCTCCCAGTCGGCCAGGCCGGCTTTCGGCGGCATGACCTTGCGTACCCGCGAGATGCGGCGCTCGGCGTTGGTGAAGGTGCCGTCTTTCTCGAGGAACGACGAGCCCGGCAAGAACACATGTGCGTACTTGGCCGTCTCGTTCAAGAACAGGTCTTGCACCACCACACATTCCATCGCCATCATCGCGGCGGCCACGTGCTGCGTGTTCGGGTCCGACTGCACGATGTCTTCGCCTTCGCAGTACAGGCCCTTGAAGCTGCCGCCCAGCGCCGCATCGAACATGTTGGGAATGCGCAGGCCCGGCTCGGGGCTGATCTCCACACCCCACGCGGCCTCGAAGGATGCGCGCGTGGTGCTGTCCGACACATGCCGGTAGCCCGGCAGCTCGTGCGGGAACGAGCCCATGTCGCACGCACCCTGCACGTTGTTCTGGCCGCGCAGCGGGTTGATGCCCACGCCTTCGCGGCCGACGTTGCCGGTCGCCATCGCGAGGTTGGCGATGCCCATCA